>CBHYLN010000007.1:0-72403 GCA_966128725.1 uncultured bacterium
GCTTTTCCTGGTATACTTCCCCAAGTCATATCTCACTATCGACAAGCTTCTGCGCGGCCAGGGTGCTGAGGGTGAAACCGGCTGATCCCGGGGCACCCTTCACCGACTCGGCCGCCCGCTGACTCCACACGGCCGGGCACGACACCGTCGTGGCCCGGATCCACAGCAACCCGCACGTAACCCGTGCGCGGTGTTACCCATTGTCCAAATCATCGTAATCCACGCTCAGCACATGTACGATCCACGCAACAAGGCTTTGGCCGACAAGATCATTACCTATTCCACCGCCACCAAGCCAGGCGAGAAGGTGATGATCGAGCTGTTCGGCATCAACGGTGTTCACCTGGCGCAGGAGATGGCGCGCGCCGCGCTCGACGTTGGCGCCGTACCGTTTGTGGTGATTCGCGACAACGAAACCGAGCGTATCATTCGCGAGCGAGGTACGCGCGAGCTGTGGGATTGCGTGCGCGAGGTAAGCGGGCTGCCGTTGATGCAGCAAATGGATGTGTACATCGGCGTGCGTGCCGGCGAGAACATCTACGAGCTGAGCGGTGTTGGCCGCGACCAGAACAAGGCCTATTCCGAAGGTTATCTGCTCCCGGTGCATATGCAGGAGCGTGTGAACAACACCCGATGGTGTGTGATGCGGTATCCGTCGGCGGCGTTCGCGATGAATGCCAAGATGCCAACCGCGGCATTCACCGACTTCTACTACAAGGCCTGCCTGCTTGATTACGCCATGCTGAACGAGCGCATGAAGCCGCTGCACGAGCTTCTGGCCGGTGGGCGCGAGCTGCGCCTTGTTGGCGAAGGCACCGATATCTCGTTCTCGATCGAGGGCCAGAACTGGATTCCCTGTGCCGGTGATCTGAATATCCCCGACGGCGAAATCTTCTCCGCGCCGATTCTGGAGTCGGTGAACGGTACCATTTCGTACGCGCCAACCGTGTACGAGGGCAAGCCGTTCGAGTACATCAAGCTGGTTGTGAAGGATGGTGTGGTTGTGGACTTCGATTCCAGCAACAACAGTGGGCTGGAGGAAATCCTCGGCACCGACGAAGGCGCGCGCCGCTTTGGTGAATTCTCCTTCGGCACCAACCCGTACATCGACCAGCCGATGTACGACATCCTCTTCGACGAGAAGATCTGGGGGTCAAACCACCTTACGCTGGGCAAGTGCTACGATATCGCGCCCAACGGCAACCAGAGCGCCGTACACTGGGATCTTGTCTGCATTGGCGCCGATGTGCATCTCGACGGTCAGTTGATACGCAAGGGGCGCCACTTCGTGTTGCCGGAATTGCTGCCGCTGAACCCGGAGAATTTCTAGCAGCGCATGTTGTTGCTGGTTGTATCGGGCTGCGATGTTGAATATTCACGCGGGGTGCAAATTTGTTTGCACCCCGCTGTTTTTTTTCGATCGATTATTCGCGACTGAAAAATGCTTTTCGCGATGATAACTGTGTCGTGGCTCGGCATTCACGTGGTGTAATGCCGTGTAGCGGGCGCTTCCCGATAGCTCCATGGCGGGGCAGGATAAAATCTCAGTGGGTATCGTCGTTTTTCCGAATGGATTTTTTTTCATGTCTGGTTCTGTGCCGCATATGGCGAAAGGCCTGAAGCACTGTTTTGAACCCTTGCCTTTGTTGGCAGCGCCGCCGATATCGAAATTCCAACAGCGTGAAAAAACGCCACGCGCCGTGACAATTGTGCACGTTTGAGCGCTTGAAATTCGGCCGGATGTCTGCATTTGTAATTCGCCACGCCCAATCAATATCCGGGTTAAACCGGACCACAACCGCAACGACATACAGCCCTCCCCAATACACGGTGCGTATTCACAGAGGCATCGTGCACTGTGCCGACTCCACGGTCACAGACTCTCTCCCATTCGCATGAGCCGTCGGCGGCTCCATGTGCATTCCGTGGCACTCACGGCAATCCCGTACGGCATGCGTTCCAATGTGGCGCGCGCGCCGATCCATCCCCATCCGGAAGTCCGGTGGCAATGTTGAACACAACAAGAACATCATGAAACAAAATCTCAACGGTGCATTGGTGCTGCTGGCTGTCTGCCTGCTCCTTCCTCTTCTTGGCTCGATGCTGCACGCACAACCGGCCGGCTACTGGCGCGCGGGCCTGAACATCGGCCTTAACTACAATCAACAGGCGCTGGGTTTGCAGCAGTTGAGTCCTGGCAACGTTCCGAACTTCTTCCCGTTTGTGCTGGTGGATGGTACGGGCGTTGGCCCATATCTGGGTGCTCTGGGCGAGTATCGATCCACAAGCTGGTGGGGCGGCCAGCTTCGCGTGAGCTACGATTCGCGCAATGCCCTTTCAACCGACAACTCGCCACTGATACCGCAGCGCACGTTTGATACACGGCTTTCCTATCTCACAATCGAACCGATGCTCCGTCTGCAGCCGGAGTTCCTGGGCAAGCTGTTCGTGACCGTAGGCCCGATGATCGCAATCAACATGAGCGGATCGTTCGACCACACCCCGGCTCCGGGAGCTGCTGTCGCATCGGATCTGCCGATCACCGATCTCAAGGGAGTGGCCTTTGGCTGGGCCGGCGGTTTCGGGTATGATCTTGCGTTGGGCAACGGGCCAAGCGGTTCGCGGTGGTTCCTGACACCGTTTCTGGAAGGTTCCTACCTCGCACATCAGCGGATGGCCAACCTTGCGTATCTGGATCAGGACAGCTTCGATGATATCTGGAGCACATTCACGGTTCGCGGTGGCGTTGCCTTGAAACTGGGATTCAACGAGGGCGATGCGCTTATGGCCGGTGGCGGTGGCCCGCTCGATTTCCGCCTGTATGCTCCATCCAAGTATGTTGACTCCCGGCGCTATGAGGAATATTTCCCGCTGGTCACGTCGGTGTTCTTCGATAGCGCCTCGGCCGAGATCCCGAGCCGTTATGATCGCCTGGCGCCCGCCGAGGCCCGAGCCTTCAGCGAGAGCGGCATTGTGGAGCCGCCCAGCGCAGGCGCCGCAAGCCTTGGTGATCGCATGCAGCGCCAGATGAGCGTGTACTACGATGTGATGAACATCATAGGGTCGCGTATGGCAGCCGCTCCGGCATCCACGGTAACGCTGATAGGATCGGCTCCGGGTGCTCGCGACGGTGGGGCAATGGCGGAGCGGGTTCGGAACTATCTGGTTGCGTCGTTCGGGATCGATTCGTCACGCGTGGCGATCGACGGTCGCGAGCTTCCCCGAGTACCGTCCGGATCGCCTCGTACGCCGGTCGACGACCGTCCGCTGGTGGACGCGGAGAACCGCCGCGTTGAGCTGGCCACGCGTCCCGATCTTGGTGGCCCGATCACGATCAAGTCGGTGAATGCCTCGCCGGTTGAGAACAACCTGGTGCTGAGCATCAGCGACCGGTCCGACATCCGCACCTGGCAGCTTGTGGTAAGCGGCGAAGGCAGGCGGATCACCTATGGTCCGTTCAGCCGCCCGGTGCAGCGCATCGACCCACGGCCGTTGATGGATGGGCTGTCGCATGGGGCCTTCACCGCCGAGGCAGTGGCCGTAACCAATACGGGCGAGCGGCTGACGCAGACAACCACGTTCGAGCTTTCGCGCAGGGATGCGCCCGCCAAGCCGGCGCGCCGGTACTCGATTATCTTCGACTACGGCCAGGATGATCCGGTGCGTGCCTACGAGAAGTTCCTCCGTACAACGGTTGCTCCGCAGATCGAGCCCGGTTCCACGGTCTATGTCCTTGGCCATACCGACAACGTTGGCGACGCTTCGCTGAACTACAACTTGTCGCTGAAGCGAAGTGGTGAAGTGCGCGACATTCTCCGCAGCGAGACTGCGAAGCGTGCGGGCGAGGTCAACTTCGAGTTGATTGGATACGGAGAAGAGGAATCGTCAACCACGTTCGATAACGCCAAGCCCGAGGGACGGTTCTACAACCGCGGCGTCATCATCGAAGTGGTGCCGGCCGAATAACGCGGCAACACAACAATCCGGTTTGCACGGGAGAGGGCGCGCGATACGCTCCTCTCCCGTTGTATTTTCGGCACAGTCCATGGCATCAAGGGGCCGTGGGCGCGTCCCGTTCGGGTCGCTTTCACGCCAGTCAACTCAGGTACACGTGCACAACGCCGATCCCGTTGAACTTCTTCGCCGCCTGATCCGGTTCGATACCTCGAACCCGCCCGGTCGTGAGCGTGAATGCGTAATGTTTATCAACGAGCTGCTGCGCAATGCCGGCGTGGCCACCACCATTGTGGCCCGCGACCCAGAGCGTCCGAATCTGATTGCCCGCATCCCGGGTCAGGGCACGGCGCCCGCGCTGTTGCTGCAGGGGCATGTGGATGTTGTTCCGGTTACCGCGCAGCAATGGACCCATCCACCGTTTGATGCGGTGGTTGCCGATGGATTTGTCTGGGGCCGTGGCGCGTTGGACATGAAAGGCGGTGTGGCCATGATGCTGACGGCCTTTCTGCATACGGCGGCCGCGCCCGCGCCACCAATGGGCGATCTGGTGCTGGCCATCCTGAGCGATGAGGAGAACGGCAGCGACTACGGGGCGGCGTATGTGGTGCGCGAGCACGCCGCGCTTCTTGCCGGGGTGCGGCATGCCATCGGCGAGTTCGGCGGGTTTACGTTCCAGTTCGGCGGCAAGCGCTTCTATCCGATTCAGGTTGCCGAGAAACAGGCGTGCCGGGTTCGTGCCCGGTTGCGTGGGCCTTCGGGGCATGCCTCGCTGGTGCATCGCGATGGCGCGATGGCGCGCCTGGCGGCGATGCTGGGCGCGCTCAACGGCAAACGTCTGCCGGTGCATGTGTCATCCGCGGCACGGATGATGCTCACGGCAATCGGGGACGCGTTGGGCTTCCCCGCCGGTATGGTGTTTCGCGGGCTTGTGCGGCCAGGGCTTACCGATCGCCTGCTGAATCGGTTGGGCCAACGCGGCCTGTTGTTCGATGCCCTGCTGCACAACACCGCCAATGCAACCATGGTGCGCGGCGGCGAAACCATCAACATGATTCCGGCCGAGGTGGTGGTTGATATCGATGCACGGCTTGTTCCCGGCTCCAGCCCCGAGGAACTGCTCGCCGAGCTGCGCGCGCTTGTGGGGGACGATGTGGAGTTCGAGGTGACGAGGTTCGATCCCGCACCCCCCGAGCCGGACATGACACTGTTCCCGATCCTTGCCAGCGTGCTTCGCGAGCAGGACCCGCAGGGCATTCCTGTTCCATATCTGTTGGCGGCAGTCACCGATGGCCGATTCTTTTCGCGGCTCGGCATCCAGACCTACGGATTCACACCGATGACGCTTCCAGCGGATTTCAACTTCTCAAGCACGATTCACGCAGCCGACGAGCGCATCCCCGTTGCCGCGCTGGAGTTCGGCGCGCATGCAGTGCGCGAAGTTGTTCGGCGTGTGCAGCATCGTGCAGCCTGACATGGCGCCAACGGCGTATGTTCCTAATGCATACAGGAATGGGGCACCTTGGATACAATCCATGTGGTGCCCCATTCCGTTTGAGTTGCGCCAGCGGAGATGCCGCTTGCGCCTGGGCGGCTACGTTAATTCAGCGTGACGCATGTTTGGCCAGCGTGCAGTACGAACGCGGTCTTCTGGCTGTCGTCATCGCAGAGATAGAACTCCACGTCGCGCTCCAGGCAGAATCGTTCGCGCTCGAACGGGCGGAAGGAGTTGACCTCGCGGCTGGAAAACACAAGCTCATCGCGGCTGCAGTACTCGCGGCCGGCCACGCTGGAACGGGCGTAGAAGCTGAAACGCACACTCAGCGGGAAACGGTCGGCTCCGTTGGAGACGATGGTTGCGTTGCTTGAAGGGCGATCCGGATCGATGCGTGTATCCACCGCGCCGTACAGAGGGCTGTCGCCATGTGCGTCGATCGTGACCGGCGGGATGCTCAGGTTAATCGGGCCGGTTGGTGGTATCTCGACAAAGTCGCAGTTGAACGTGCCCGAACCCGTGCTTGGGCAGATCGTTTCGGTGCCGGTGATGTTGCCGTCGTCATCGTAATACGTGAGCACCTTGCAGCCGTCGACGATGTCGCAGGTGCATGGCTGCGCGAATGCGGCAGCCTCGCTCAGCAGGAATCCGGCAACGGCCAGCGCCGCGACCATGATGAAGTGACGAGTTCTGAAATACATGTACTCCTCCGATGAAGGTAATAGTGGGTTTGATTCGGGGGATACAGAGATGTGTGCTGGTGCGTATGAACGCAGAGGTAATGGCCTTGATGCTCGCCTGGACTACGGTACGAAACGTTCCCTTGCCAACGCAGTCAACATTGGCGAGCGCTACCCTGTGCTGCTCCGCCGGGCGATGGCCATTGTTGGCTGTTTCGCGCTAAAATGCATGCGTGTGGCGCCCAAATACTTCTTCCGGATTGCGCTTCTATTGCCGCAATTAAAACGGCCGATCATGCAGCTAAACCTGCATGATCGGCCGTTACGTCCATCGAAATCGCCGGTGTGGCGAATGCTGATGCGCTGTTACTGCTGAACCGGTTTCCCGCTTGCGTCAACAAGCCGGGCATCCACAACAATCCGGCGCTTGGTGCCCAGGTCCTCACCCGAGGTCAGCGCGTTCAGATCATCCACACTGCCGCTCACCGCGCGCCAGCGTATCATCCCCTGCTGCATCAGCATCTGATACTCCTTGCGGGCGCGTCCGCGGCGGAACAGCTTGTCGAAATACTCCACCGAATAATATGCCCTGAGCCCGGCCAGCTTGAAGTTGTCGAGCCGCTCCCACGAGCGCACCGTGACCTCGTTGCCGGCCGAGTCAAGGAACGTTACGGGGTCCTCGCTGTACGCGCCGATGATTGGGCGTGGGTCGGCAAAACCATACACGGTAAGCTGGATGTATTCCTTGGGGTCGGTAGCGGCCTTGCGCTTGTTGTACTCGATGAAGCCAGGGAAGTACGTTGTCTCGCACAGCTCCACGAAGTCACCCAACAGCTTTTCCACCTCCGTTGCCACCTTCTGGTTCTGATCGAAGACGCTGCGGTCCGACTTCACGTCCGTGATGTACGTCTGCGTCTTCAGGTCGCCCGCCTGGCGGCGGCGAAGCTCGGCAAGCGAGGGGCGTGTGTTCAGCCGGTAGTAACCGCTCACGAAAAACGGGACCACCTTGCCGTCGACGTTAAACGTGTAGATGATCGGCATCGGCGGCATTGGCGGTTCGGGTGCCACCGGCGGTGCGATCTCCACTGGCGGTGGTGTCTCCAGCGTTGCCGCCGCCGGCGCGCTTCCAAATTTCAGCGTGATCGTGGAGCGGCTCTCGGGGGCTACGTTATCAAGCGATGCGGTTGCCGTCTCGTATCCCGGCGATGCGCCCTCGATGGCGTAGGCCAACCCGTCCAGCAACAGGAAGTCGGCACCGGATGCGGTTACCACGTCGCGATCGCCAACCGAGCGGCCAAGCTGTGTTTCGCGCACCGACACATGCCCGGGGATGCGGCGCCCGGTGGTGGTATCCAGCAGCGTTACATGCAGCGATGCATACCCGGAGACGAAGACATTGGGTCCCCCTTCGTAGATATCCAGGCCACCCTTGCCGCCCGGGCGATCGCTTGTGAAGTAACACCGATCGCGATCCACGCCAAAGAAGAACAGCTCGTTGGCACTCGTGTTGACCCGCCCTCCAAGGTTGATGGGCGTGCTCCAGGTGCCGGATGCGTCGCGATGCGAAATGAAGATGTCGGATCCGCCGAATCCTTTCCAACCATTGCTTGCCATGAACAGCGTGCGACCGTCAGGCCCAAGGAATGGCGAGAATTCGTTGCCGTCGGTGTTGATGGTCGGCCCCATGTTGATCGGGCTGCCGAAGCTGCCGTCGGCCGAGCGATAGGCGATGTACAGATCCATCCCCCCCATTCCGCCCGATCGATTCGACGCGAAGATGATATAGGTTCCGTCGGGCGCGATGGTGCCCTGCGCGTCCCAATCCCCGGTGTTGACCTCGTGGATCTTCCGCGAGCGCAGCATGTCCTGCCCGTTGGCGCTCAGCTCGACAAGTTCCAGATCCGCATCGCCCATGTTCTCGATGCGGTCGCTGGTGGTAATGATGCCCTCGTGTGGATAGTTCAGCCGCGCCATGTCCGAATCCGCCAGGCCGAACAACAGGCTATGCCGTATCGTGGCGGCGCTGAAGGAGCCTTCGTCCAGCGGCGTGTTGAACTCGGTAAGCGGTTCGGGCTGGCCCCAATCGTCGCCTTCGCGATGCGATCGATAGAGATTCGCCGATTTCTCGTGATTGCGAGTCAAGTACAGCCATTGACCGTTGGGCACCACGAACGGCGCGTAATCATCGCCGGGGGTGTTCACGGATTCAAGATTGCGCACACGGAATTCCGACGAATCGGGAACGCCGTATGGTTGCGCGCACAGCCGGGTCAGGGTGACAAACGAGAGGCTGGCAAGGAGCACAGGAAGGAGACGGGCGGGGAAGCGCATGTGGTTCGATTAGTCCCCGATATTGTACATGATGCTGAACGTCCCGAGCAATCCGGTCTGCTTCATCTCCTCCGGACGGTCCAGAATCGATGTCAGCGGATGATTGACAATCACCTCGGGGTTGAACGCAAGACGGCCAATGCGCAGCAGGAATCCACCGCCGCCACGGACATCGAAGGCAAATCCCTGGTAGGTTGAAAAGGGAACATCGCTCAGCAGTTCGTGTCCGGCCGAACGAGTGTCGTTGTAGGTGTACGGTTGCGGGCCGATAATCTGCTCCGAGTAGTCATAACGTCCGCCCAGCATGTAGCTGGCCCCGCCACCCCCTATCAGATACAGGCCGGTACCGAACAATTCCACGCCCACGGTGAGTTCTCCGGTAAGCGCCGCGAATCGCGCGTCAACGTAGCCTTCCTCCTGAAGCGTGATGATCGAGTCGTTCGCGCCACGCACCGGCGTTCCCGGCAGCGATGTTGTGAACGTCACGGGGCGCGGTTCGTAGCGGATGCGGGGCGAAAGGAATATCCACCGATTGAAATAGATCATTGCCTTCGCGCCGGCGGTAATGCCGTATCCAACGCCGTCGTTGAACGACGCACAGGTGGTTGCCCCGTCGGAGATGGAAAAGGAGCCCTTGTCGGACCAGCGACCATATCCGCCCTCGAACCCAGCCCAAAGCGGGATCGGGATCGGTTTGGGATAGAGCACGTTGTCGTACTTGGTTCCGCCCTGCGCCAATGCCGACGGATGCAAGGCTGGGATAAGCGCAAGCGCTGCAAGCATCGCGGCCGCGATCGCCGGGCGAAGTTGCACCATGCGGTGCCACCCAGCCTGCACGCGGGCCGATGATGTTGAACCCGAAGTTGTATTCTGGTGCTCCATACCTGGGCAATCGATGACAGTGACAGAACGAACGGCCGGTTGGCGCATGGTGTGCCCAGTGCAACCGGCCTTCGCGATGTCGTTCACAGTTCGTCGGTGCTTATTGCGCCGATCAGCGGGCGATCAGGATTCGACGGAAGTACGTGGCACCGGCGTTGTCGCGCACCACGATGCTGTATGCGCCCGAGGGCGCGCCGGCCATATCCAGCACAAGCTCGTTCCGCCCGGATTCCAATGGGCGATCCGCGATCGTTCGCAGCATGCGGCCATCGGCAGCGTACACGGCAACGTCGATCGTGGTCTGGTCGGTCGCGTTGATCGGCAGCGTCACGAAGGTGCCGTTGGCGGGTGTCGGCGTGGCGTCGCCAACACTGATCTTGGCGGCCAGCCCGGGCGTTACAGGCCGGGTGGAGCGGAAACATGTGCTGTCGAACGCGATCATGCCCGCGTTATCCAGCCGTGTCCGCGGGTTGTTGTCGGCGAAGTTCCCGGCCACAACCTCCACAGTGCTGCCCAGCGAGTCACCGCGCAGCACCATGAACTCCATGCGCGCCAGTTCGCCGCCGCCCGGTATACGGCTGCCGGTTGAGGTGAACTCAACCGTCGCATACCGTGGCCCGAATGTCACACCCTTGCTTACGCGCACCGTGCTGGAGCCTGAGGCATTGCCTGGCTGCACCCCGCGCAGGTCAAGCATTGACTTGTTCCAGCGGACGCTGTAGGTAATGCTGTCCACCGAATACGTGGTCAGCGATGTGTCCACATATACCGGCAGTGTCACAAGCTGACCCGGCAGGCCGATGCGTTCGTCGGTGATCCGGATGTTGGCGGCCGAGTAGGCGGCGCCACGGAGCTGCGATACCGTTGTCTGGCCATCGCAGTTGTTGTAGAAGAACGACACCTTGCCGTTGCGCATGCGGATCTGTTCCGGTGTGAAGCATACCGTAAGCGTAACCTGCCCTCCCTCCTGGATAACAATCGGGAACCGGATGCCCGGTGCCAGCGAGAACTCGTTGGTTGGGGTGCCAATCAAGGTTGAGAACTCGGCGCTGTCGAGCCGGGCATCACCTTCGCCGGCGTTGGTGATCGTAAGCCCGTGGCAGATGTTTCCGCCAAGGTATACCGAGTCGAACACGACTTCGCTCGAGGAAACCAGGAACGGCGAAAGCACCTTGATCTGGAATGGTTCGCGTGTCTTGGCGCCCCGGCTCAGGATATCGGTAATGGCCTCGAACGCCGATTGCAGCGTGCTGCAATCATTGTCGGTGGCATCGTAGGCAACGCCGCCCGATGTGGTAGCCAGCGATTGCAGGTAGGCCCGCCCGCCCTTGTTCGGATCCAGTCCGATGCCGATGGTGAACACACGAATACCGCGTGCGCGGGCTCGCGCGGCCACCTGATTGATCGGGAAGTTGCGTTGATCGTCGGTGTCGGCCTCGCCGTCGGTGATCAGCACGATAACGCGGTTGGACAGCGGGCTGGCAGCCAGCACGTCAACCATGTGTTCCACCGCTTCGCCGGTTGGCGTGCCCGCCTGTGGCGTAAGGGCGCTTACCGCGTTCTGCGCCGTTACGCGCGACACATTGTTGATAAAGGCAAGCGCGAAGATATCGCGGATGATCGATCGGATGCCGAACTGATCGGTTGAATACGTGGTAATGGCCAACTGGTCGCGAATGCCGATTGCCGGCAGATACAGCAGCGCACGGCCGATGAAATTGTTCGCCTGGATGATTGCCTGCGCCATGCGCGAGCTGCGCGTTGCGCCGCAATACATGTCCTGCTTCATGCTGCCGCTTACGTCGATCACCATGCCGAAGGCGATGGAACTGCGCGTGTTGCTGGTGATCTCCAGCGTATCACGGTGCATGCCGCGCGTGCGGCTGGTGATGCAGATCTGCAGGTCGCGCGAATCCTGCGGTGCGATGATAAACGGCGTTGGGGGCGGATTCGTGAGCGTGTAGCCCATGGTCCCCAGCACCCATGCGATGTTCTCGATAATCAGCGGCGCGTTGCCAACGTTCGAGAACGTCATGTATGTACAACGCGAGGAGTCGCACGGGATCTGCTCGTTGTTGGCCGGGTTGAACCCGGTTTTGCTGACGCGCAGCACCGCGCCGGTGCCAATCAGATCGGTGACGCCGTTGAACCCAAGCCGCAGCGTGGTGCTGCAGTTGGCGTCGACATCAACCTGTACCGAGTACACGCCCGTGCTGTCCGGCATGAAGCGTACCGTGATGGTTACCGAATCGCCGGGAGCGATCGTATCCGGAAGCTGGCTGATCAGCTTGAACGGGGTTGGAATCGTCAGGTTCGACGCGTCCATGATGAACGGCCGTTCCCCCGTGTTTCGGATGACCATTGTCCGGTCGGACGTGAACGTTGGATTGGTCTTCGGGAAGTTCAATACACCCGGAACGGCATCCAACACCGGCCCCAAACCCGTGCCCACCAGGCGGATACGGAGCGTATCAACACCGGTCGCCGTTGTAATCAGCACCGTAACCGAATCGCTGATCGTACCACGCCGGCGAGGCGTGCAACAGATCGGCACGGATACGCGCGAGGATGGATTGATGGTTGCGGGGAGTTTGAAGCTGGAATCCAGCGAGAAGCTGACCCCTTCAAGAAACGTGATGGAGGTCACCTGCGTCGGTGTCGCGCTGGAGTTGTTGAGCACCACCGAGTCACATACCGTGGAATCGCATGGAACAGGTGGAAAGGTGATCTTTAACGGCTGTGCAACCAGTTTCCCGGCAAGGGGCACAAGCAACGCGATCAGGGCAGCAAGAACAACAGCAGATCGTAGCCGAATAATCACCATAAAACCGCTCCTATAAGCGTGACACGCGGACGGGTCGTTACCGAGAAACGGGGTGAGGGACCCTGTCAACCTCTGAGCAACGGCGCCTGCACTGGGCGAGGGCGCCACGTTCGAAGGGGAAAAGGGAAGGGAAGATATCGCCGCGCGCCCTCAATCCCAATACCACGGTTCCGTTTGTGAGACTGCGTTGGTATCGACTGCATAACACTTACGGTACCGGTCATGTCACGTTTTGTGCCATTGACGCCGGCTGTCCGTTTGCCTTCCGTTCGCAATGCCGTGGCCCCGGCTTGGCGCCCATCTCGCCCACTGTCTTCCCTTCCACGGCGGCAGAGCCCACGCGGCATCTTCCGCGGGCTTGTCCGTGTCGACGGGCACGTTCGCGGGTACGCCGGCAGGGCGGGAGAACGGGGAAATATCCGGTGGATGTCAGCCGCGCCCCTGATTGCCGCGGAGCGAGCATGTTGCAGAGTACCGCATTCGATGGCGATATATCGTCGCGCCCCTTAGCGGTAGATCGTCCTGGAGGGTGCGGAGTAACGCGTAGTGGGACGAAACCCCCATCGGGATGCCGGTCGTATTCGCCGAACCCGGGGTCTTATGCGCGGAGTCGTGCCCGGGCAAGGCGCCAGTGGTATGCGATGCCCGGCTCGGCGGGATAGGCGATGGTGCGGTTGGTGTTATCGATGAGCACGGGAACGGTGCTGCGCGGTACAAGCGAAACAAGGCCGGCGGTGTAGGCGCGCCAATACACCGTGGTTTGATAGCTGCCTCCGTCTGGCTGAAGGATCTCGATTGCAACCGCGACCCCCACGAACCGGCCGGCCGAATCGCGCCCGTTCATGCCTGCCTCCGACACCGCCAGTATCGTCCCTGTGACCCGTACTGCTCGTGCAAGCCGTTGCCGGCGGACGCGGGCAACAATACCATTGCGGCAGGCAACCGCGAGCACGCCCGCGATTGCAACTGCCGCAATACATAGCGCCGGATTGTTCACCGTGCCTCGGCGTTTGTCATCGTGCAACGGAGACCGTGGAGATTGCCGTTGCTGCTCCCTGTTCCAGCCGCAGCAGATATGTGCCTGAGGCAAGCCCGTCGCCGGGGAGCGTTGCAACATGTTCGCCCTCGGCAAGCTGTTCGGCTGCCACCAACGTGCTCACGACACTTCCTTGCAGGTCGAACACCCGAAGCGTGACCGGCCTGGATCCTGTTGTGCGGTAGCGGATCACTGCCGGGCCCGACGCCGGGTTTGGGGCCACCGACGTAAACGCCAGTCTCTGCGTTCCGGCGGTGGCGTCGTCCACGCCCGTGGTAACGCCTTCAGCCGTCCACCGAATCGTTTGTGCGTTGAACGAAAGGTTGATCACCACAAGCATGATCTTCGAGTACGCTACATCCTGGCCCAGAACGTTGTCGACATTGTTTGCCAGTGGTTTGATCTCGGCTATCTGCGTGCCGCGATACAGTATGGCCATCACCGCGTAGGGCTGCCCTGCCTGGAATCGGATTTTCAAGCCACCCGGCGTGCCAAGCGTATACAGGTTGTAGATGGCGGCGTACTGCTGCACGATGGCCTCGCCGGTGGCGGGGATCTGGTTGGCGTAGGTGTTGGTCACCTTCGCCGCCGAGTTCGAGAGCGAGCGCCGCCACACGTAATGCGAGTCGGGATAGTTCCGAACCACGTAGCAGGTTGTCCAGAACCCGCGCATCATGCTCTGCCAGTCCTTGGGCAGGCCAATACCCGCGAACGCATCGGACAATCGGTCAACATCGCCGGATGTGGAGGCCACCAGCTTGGTGACAAACGCCTCACCGTATTGTTCGTACGCATAGCGCATGAAGCACAGCGCGCGCTGATAGTCGATCTCCAGAAGGTTGCCGTCGCCCGTGCTCCAACGCAGCAGGGCCGTGTTGGTGTTGCTCAGGAAATTGGCGTTGGTGCGGTCGTAGTATCCGCACAGAGTGCTGGCCAACTCGCTGCAGCCCTCGTTGTAGAAGATCTCGCTGTCGGGGTTGAGATTGAAATGGATCAGGTGCTGGTACTCGTGCGCGATCGTGCTTAACACGCTGTTCAACGCGGTGGCATTCTGATTGCCAAGCCCCTGGCGGGTGTCGATGTACAGCAGGTTCATCTTGTTCGAGCCGGGGTTGTCCGTCTGATCCCACGGTGAGAAGTACCCAAGCGTGACCCCGTTGGTCACGTCCTCCTTGATATCGGTCAGCAGGAAATCCTCCACGTTGGGCGTGACATCATCGAAGCGATTCGCCGGTGGCAGCCCGAACACCGCCTCGTCGTTTTCGATAATCCCCAGCGCCGGATTTCGCGAGGCCGCCGAGGTCGAGGTGTCCAGCGCGCGTGCCATCGTCGCGATTGTGGCCTTGCGTACAAAGCCGGTATCGCGGAGATCCACCCATATGCGGGCGCGGCGTCCGTCGAACACCAGCTTCGCGGTCACCTCCTCGAACATGTCGGTAAGCTGATTGCGGACCTGAAAGACGTTGGTTATGTCGTCGGCGACCGAAAGCATCCGGGCCGCGGCCGGCCGTTTGCTTCGTTCGATCATCCGCCGGTACAGCTCCGGATTCTTCTTGGCGGTATTGTACAGGGCATCGGCCTCGCGGCCATCCCCCATCTGAATCATGCCGCATGCGCCGCGCCCGGGCGCATGGTTATGCACATCGGGCAGGAAGCGTTGTTGTGCCACCCCGAACTGGGCCGTGGCAATCATGAGCGCGGTCGCGAGCAATGGCAGTACGCGAAATCCCATCACATGTCTCCTGATTCTGGTTCCTGGGCCCCCGGGGGCGAATACACCGGCATTACAGATCCCGAAGGATCAGGCTGGCAGGCTGCCGGCGCACAACGATGCGGAAGATAGGAAGGTACGGGGCAACGGACCTGCGCGCGCATGTGGCCGGCAGCGCGCCCTGGCGCGCCGGGCCGGTCGCTAGGCCCCCTTAACGGGGAGCGTCGCCAACCATACCCCTTGAAACGTCACAGCCCCTCGGCTCCCGGTTACAGGGAGGAGGGGCTGTTGTGATAATCCCGTGATCGGCGGTTACCGTGCCACTACCAGCGTACGACTGGTGGTGACATTGTTCTGCGTAACACGGACGAAGTACGTGCCGGCCGGCATGTCGGATGTCTCGAATCCGATATGGTGGGCGCCGGCCTCGAACATGCCGTCGGAGGCAAGCGTGCGCACCAGGGCGCCACGGACATCGTAGATGCGAACCGATGCCGTTCCTGCGGTTGCGGTCGTGAAGTCGATCGACGCATGATTGTTCGCAGGGTTGGGCATCAAGCCATTGATCGCAAGCGACCCGGCCAGGCTGGTGGGATCGTTCACACCAAGCGTGACGCTTGATACATCCCACTTCACCGTCTGGCCGTTGAACGCAAGGTTCGCGACGGCGAACACGATCTTGTCGTACGTGGCATACGTGCCGATGGTGTACTCCACGTTGTTGTCAAGCTGCCATACTTCGGCGACGGCCGAACCCTTATACAGGATTGCCATCGTCCGTATCGGCTGGCCTGCGTGGAAGTTTACCTTCAGCGCGCCGGGCTTGTTGTATACCAGGTAGACCGAGGCGTACTGCTGCACGTTGATGCTTCCGGAATCCGGATACGGCATGTTGTACGACCCATGGGCCGTAGGCGTTGTGCTGGAAAGCCTGCGCGTGTAGGCGTACGGGGCGTTGAACTTGCCAACGTAGTTGGCCACCACCCACGAGCTGAACAGGTCGCGCCAGTCGCGGTTGTCGCCGATCTGCTGCAATGCGTCGCTCACGCGGTCCATTGCGGTTGTCTTTGTGGCGGCAAACGCGGTCAGGAACTTCTCGCCGCACTGCTCGGTGATGTAATGCACGAACGTCATGGCGCGCTCGTAGTCCAGCAGCACCTTCGTGCCGTCGTTCGAGTTCCAGCCCAGGAATGGCAGGTTCGTGTTCTTCAGGTAGTTGCTGTTGCTGCGGGTAATGTAGCCGTTCAGGATGCTGGCAACTTCGCTGCATCCCTCGTTGAAGAACACCTCGCTCTGGCTGTTGGTGCGATAATGGATCAAATGCTGGAATTCGTGCGCCAGGGTATTGAGCAGCTCGGCGATGTTCGCGGCCGACTGGTTGCCCAGCCCTTCCACGCAGTCGATGTACAGCAGGTTCATCTTGTTGGAGCCGGGGTTGTCCGTCTGATCCCACGGCGAGAAGTAACCGCCGACAAACGCGCCGATCAATCCGTCCTTGATATCGGTCAGGAAGAAGTCCTGAACTTCCGGGGCGGTTTCGTCGAACGCATTGGGCGGAGCCGTGCCGAACACCTGCTCGTCGTTCTCGATGATGCTGAGCGCGGGATTGCGCGAGTTGCTGGGCGTTACCGAATCCACGCCGCGTGCAAGCGCGTTGATCGTTGTCTGCTTGACCTTCGTCTTGAATGCGTTATCCACCCAGATGCGGGCGCGGCGACCCGAGTAGACCAGCGTACCGGTTACCGGATCGTAGTTGCCGGTGACACGGTTGCGCACAACAAATGTGTTCTCGATGTCGTCGGCAACGCGCTGCACATTGGCATTGGCTGGCCGCTTTGCGCGCTCAAGCAACTGACGGTAGAATGTGGGGTTCGTGCGGGCCGTGTTCGCCAGCGCCTCACGATCCTTGCCGTCGTTGAAAACGTGGTACCCGCAAACCGGACCACCGGCGGAGAGATGGTCATCGGCCGTAGTGCTTGCCGGCGTCTGCGCCATCGCAACCGATGTGGCAATTGCCCACAACAGGCCGAATGTTGCAAATCGGTAGAATGATCGGGACATAGTCGTACGCTGCTCCAGATTGTATGTATTCGATGACACGTCCTGCTGGTACTACATCACACTGTGCGGACACTGAGGCCATGCCGGTCCACCAAGCGAACATCGGTTCGTAGGCGCTGCCGATGGCGCTGCCACTACGGACACATGCTTCTTAATAGAAGGGTCAGTTCGAGCCAGATTGTACGCGCGAAGGCAGGATTACCGGAATGGTTCACGAATGGTGACGGTTCCGGGAGTGGGTTCGCGTTTGCAAATATCGCTTACGGGGGAGCATCGGCCAACTTATTTTGCGGTCACCGTGCGCATGACCCGCATCCCGGTTGGCGCGGCGTACCACGGTATTTGCACAACCACGCGGCCCCAGATATCCCCCCTCCGGTCAATTGGGGGGCTGCGGTGCCAACGTTCCGGCTCTCCGATCCATCAACATGCAAACCGCAATGGGATCGGTTCGTGTGCCATTCAGGCCCGAACCGTGACACTGCCATGGTTTGACCGAACGAGAGATCATGCCACAGTTCGAGGATTTGCAGCGCAGGGTTGCCCGCACGCGTAATGCGAGCGAGAAAATTGCCCTTTTGAACACGCTGAGCCGTGAGACGTATCGCAGTAACCCCCGCCAGGCGATTGAGTTCGCCAATCAGGCGTTGCAGCTTACACCTGCCGCCGATAAACAGGCGATGGCGCAAACGCTTTCCACACTTGCCACCTGCCATCTCATCCTGGCCGATTATCCGGTGGCGCTGTCGCATTCGCTGGCTGCCTATCGAATATTTCAGGATCTGAAGAGCAGCGCCAGCGAGGTTGCGCCGCTGCTGATGAACATTGGCTACGCCTACATGCGGCAGGGGAAATATGTGGAGGCGCTCGACGCCTTCCGCAAGGCCCTGGCCGTGCCGGAGGATGAGGACGATCCCGAGCGGCGCGCGAAAACGCTGAGCGACATCGGCGACGTGTACACCGAAATGGGCGATTACGTGACAGCTTTGGAGTATTTCCACGAAAGCCTCGCGTTCCGCCAGCGATCGGGCAACCACAACGATGCCGGCTCGTTGCTCAACAGCATCGCGAACCTGTACTTCAACACGGGCGATTTCGAGAAGGCGTTCGAGTTCTATACAACCGGGTTGCGCGCCTTTCAGGAGGCCAACGACGCGGCGATGGAGGCCGTTGGGCTGGGCAATATCGGGCTGGTGTATCGTGTTCGCGGCGAATACGATACGGCGATCGAATACCAGCAGCAGTCATTGAAGCTGTGCCAGGCCATCGGCAACAAGGAAGGCGAAGCGCGGGCGTACGTCAATCTTGGCGATATCTACGAGCAAACCGCGAAGCTGGATACCGCCCTCGAATACCTGGATCGTGCGTCGGAACTGGCAGAAACGATCGGCGATCGCCGTGTGTACGCCGCGGCGCTTGGGACAATCGGCGCCATCTACCTGCGCAAGAACCGAACGGCCGATTGTATCGAGGTGATCGAGCGAGCCCTGAGGGTTACCGAGAAGGCAGGCAATCGCCAGATTCTGTACGAGCTGCACGAGATCCTGTCGCAGGCTTACGAGGCGGCCGGCGATTTCGAGAACGCGTTGAAGCACTACCGGATCTTTACCGCCACGCGCGAGGAGATTCAGGGGCAGGCCAAGCAACGTACGATCGACGAAATGCAGATGCGTGTTGAGGTGGAGCGCGCCGAGAAGGAGCGGGAGATCGTGGAGCTCAAGAACCTGCATCTTGAGATGGAGATCGAGCACAAGACACGCGAGCTTGCCGGATCGGCCCTGCATATCGTGCAGAAGAACGAGCTGCTTTCGCGGCTTACCCGGCGTATCGCGCAGATTGAACAGGAAAGCGGGCGAACGCGGACGGAGTTGCTGGCCGATCTGCGGCGCGAAGTGGAAATGAGCCTGGGCGCTCAGGACGAGTGGGAGGCGATCGAAAATCAGTTCAACGAGATTCACCACGACTTTGTACGGCGCCTTTCGGCGGAGTACTCCGGGCTTACCCCCGCCGAGCTGAAGGTGTGCTCGATGATAAAGCTGAACCTTGCGACCAAGGAGATTGCCCGGCTGCTCAGCATATCCCATCGAAGCGCCGAAAACCATCGCTATCACATCCGAAGGAAACTGAACCTGCCGGTCGAGACCAATCTGACCACCTTCCTGGCCACATTCTAGGCCAATGCCCTCTTCAGCGATGCGCCACGGTCAACGCGGCCGTGCGCACCGTGGCGCCCGCGGTTAAGCGGCAGAAGTATGTGCCGTTTGCAAGGTCCCGGGTTTCGATCGCGATCTCGTGGCGGCCCGCGGCCAGCCAGGCGCGCTCGATTACCGCCACACGGGCCCCGCGTTGATCGTGCAGCTCAACCAGCACGGCGCCCGCGGCTGCCAGTGTGACAATGGCATGGGTTGCGCCCGATGCCGGATTGGGCTGTACGGTAAGCGTGGCCTCGCCGTTGGGCGCGGTACGGGTCTCCACCGCCAACGCATCGTGCCAGGCATCGAACAGCGTTTGCAGCGAATCAATCGGCTCCTGCTTTGACGCCATCCCCAACGTGGCCTCGAGCGCCATCCATGGCGCCGAAGGATCGTCGCCGGGGCGCGCCACACGGATGAACGCGGAATGCGACGAGCTGTTTGGCGCGCACCGCGAGTCGGCGCCGATCATGTTCGCGCCCTGCAATGCCGCCATCAATCTGTCGGCCAGCGGTCCGGTTGCCCGCAGGAACCGGGCCTCCATCGAGTCGAGCACCTGATGGCCCAGCAGAATATTTCCCTGGATGGCATAGGTAGCCCCCACGATGTGGTTCTTGTAATCGAAACATCCCACGCCCGTGTATCCGGCGCTGCGCGGCGATCCGGTGAGCGTAACAACGCCGTACTGGCGCAGCTCGGGCTGATTGGTGGCGTCGTTGGCCACCATCGAGTCCACGATCTGCGCTGCCGAAAGCCCGCGCGTCATCAGTGCCGACGCGTATGCCTGGTTCTCCTCGATGTACGATGCCTGTGTGTGGATCACGCCAACGCCAGGATGCAGGTCGCTGATAATGGTTGCGCTGAACGGGACACAGGAGGCGCCGGCGCTGCCAACCTCGCCGGTTTCGGGGTCCACGGCCGCGATCGAGAAAGTGTGTTGTGCATGCGCGAACGTTTCCGGCATCACGAGGAGTACAACACCCAGCAGGCAGGCGGCGATGATCGTGGTTTGGTGCTGGCGCATGGTGTTCAACGGTCGATGTTGCTGAGGGTTGTGCAGCGGCCCCGGGTATGTGCCACGGCGCCGTGCGCCACGGGATGCGTGTTTGCCGGGGGCAATGCGGGGATGTTGGCGGACTGTTGACCAATGTCACTCGCGGCGTTGGCCCGCACGGTAGCTCACGGCGACGTTCAAAAGGGCGCCTCATTCGCGTCCGGTTGGCCGCCTTGCAGCCCGCTGTTGCTGAACGGACTGAGGGCCTTGCAGGTAGTTCAACCGGCTGTTACGGTGCCGTTCCCGCTTCGGCCCCAACAGTAGTGCGGATGAACTGCCGCACCGCTTCCCCGTTCCCCAGGCGTAGCGCCACGCGCGCGCGTTCGCGTGCACTTGCGGCATCAACCGAGCGTATGCGCATCTTCAGCGCGCCCAGCGCAAGGGGTTGCACCGAGAACCGGCGGATGCCGATCCCGATAAGGATTTCCGTGGCCAGGGGATTGGCAGCCAGTTCGCCGCAGATCGTGACCGGGATGCCGGCGCGCTCGGCCGCCAATGCCGTTGCGCGGATCAGCCGCAGCACGGCCGGATGCAGATCGTCGTAATAGCGGGCCATGGCATCGTCCGACCGATCCACCGCCAGCGTGTACTGGGCCAGGTCATTGGTGCCCAGCGAGAAGAAGTCGAACACGGTTGCCAGCGCATCGGCGGTAACCGCGGCGGCAGGCGTTTCAATCATCGCCCCTATCCGGATGTGCTCGTCGAACAGCACCCCCTCGGCGCGAAGGCGTGCGCGCACCTCGTCGAGGATCTCGCGAAACGGGATCATCTCCTCAACCGACGTTACCATCGGCAGCATGATCCTGAGGTTCTTCATGCTGGACGCGCGGAGGATTGCCTCCAGTTGATGCGCCAGTATGGCCGGGCGCTCCAGCAGCAATCGCAGGCCGCGAAGGCCCAGCGGCGACGTGCTTGGGCCGGCCACATCATCGGCCAGCTTGTCGCTTCCGATATCAAGCAGTCTGAACGTGACGGCCATGGGATAGGCTCGTTCGGCCAGTTGGCGATAATAGGCCACCTGGCCGGCAACGTCGATTTCCTCGTTGCGTCCCATCACCAGATATTCGGTGCGCATCAGGCCAATCTCCTCGGCACCGTTTTCGATGGCCGCGCCCACCTCGTCGATCATATCCAGATTTGCCGCGATCACGATACGCTCGCCATCCAGCGTCTCGGCCGGCAGATGGCGCAACTCGCCAAGCTGCGCGCGCTGCGCTTCCAGATCCTCCTTCTTTTGCCGATACCGTGCGATGGTCTGCTCGGTGGGGTCCACCACCAGCGTGCCCGTGTAGCCGTCGACAATCATCACCGCGTGCGGGCGGGCGATCTTGCTGACATCGCGCGCGCACACCACCATCGGTATGCCGAATGCCCGTGCCAGAATTGCCGAGTGCGAATTGATGCCGCCGGTCTCCAGCACAAACGCCGATGCCTTGTTGCGCGAATACAGCACCGTGTCGCTGGGGCTCATCGATGTAAGCACCAGCACCGCATCGTTATGGAAGTCGTGGTCGGCCGGTGTCTTCAGCAGGCAGGCAATCAGGTGTGCCTGAAGCGAACGGATATCCTCGACGCGCGAACGCATGGTCTCGTCGGCCGCGTTGCCGAATATCTCGGCCAGGCGATTCATTTCGGCGGCGATTGCCGTTTGCGCATTGGTTCGGGCGGAGCGGATATGACCCTCGATGCCGGCGCAGAGCGATGGGTCCATAAGGATCATCCGCAGGGCCTCGAATATCTCGGCGCTGTCGTTGATGTCCTCGCGTGCCATCGCCTCGATGCGCTCCAGCGCGCGGTCGGCCTCGGCAATCGCGCCGTGCAGCCTTCCGATTTCGATGTCGATCTCCTCGTCGTCCAGGGTGTGGGTGCGTGTTGCCAGCGTCTCCTTCTGCGCAAGGATGCGCGCGTGCGCGATGGCAATCCCACCCGATGCGGGGATTCCCTCAATCACACGCTCTGTACGGCACTCCATGTCGGTCAACTCACTCACGCCAACTCCATCCGGAACAATGGGCCGGGGCCACGAAGAACCCGTGCCGCGCCATGCCATGATAACGGCATGATTGCGCGCGTTCCAGCCCACGATTGCTTATAGCACACTGTATGCACACAAGATACATGGTGGGGTAGGAACATCACAGCCACGACATAATTACCATCGCCGTTTGTTTTGCCCGGATGGAACTGTTCGGGAAGCTCTGCATGGAACTGTTCGCCGGAGTTCGCCAGCCCCGTACGCGATGGGCCGCCGCCGGGTGGCCCATCGGCAGCCGTCAGCCCAGGCCCGGCCGTGCTTCAAGTGCGGCGGCCAGTTTTGCATGTATGCCGCCGAAGCCGCCGTTCGACATAACCGCCACAACATCCCCCGGCTGCGTGTGTTGCCCCAGGTATTCGGCAATCCGTGCGGCATCGGCAAGGAAATGCGCGTTGATGCCACGTTCGCGAAGGTCGGCTATCAATGCGTCGGGGTTCAGCCGTTCGTGGGCCGGCAGTTCGGCCAGCCGATCAACCTGTGCCAGCAGCACCGCGTCGGCATCGGCGAAACATGCCGCCAATTCCTTCTGGAACACATGCCGTCGCGTTGTGTTGCTGCGCGGCTCGAACACCGCCCACAGCCGTTCGTTGGGATGCCGCAAGCGCAGCGCGCGCAGCGTCTCGCGAATCGCGGTCGGGTGGTGCGCGAAGTCGTCGTATACGGTTACGCCGCCAATCACGCCTTTCAGTTCGAGCCTGCGTTTGGTGTTGCGGAACGTCGAGAACGCGGCGTTGATGGCCTCGTAGCTCAGGCCAAGCGTGCGGGCGATAACCGCAACGCCCAGCGCATTGCGCACGTTGAACTCGCCCGGCAGCGCCACGGTGATGCGCGCCTCGGTGTGCTGATTGTGCACGATGTCGAACGTTGTGGAATCGGCATCGTACGCGATGTTCTCCGCACGCCACGCGCAGGCCGCGCCCAGGCCGAACGTTTCGACCGCCGAGAACGCCGCCGACGTAGCCGCAAGGGCGTTGGGGTCGTCGCCGTTGACAACAATGGTGCCGCTGCCGGGAACGATGTTTACCAGGCGCCGGAACGAGAGCATGATATCGTCCAGCGAATCGAAAATGTCTGCATGGTCGAATTCGATGTTGTTCACCAGCAGAATCGTCGGCAGGTAGTGCACGAACTTGGATCGCTTGTCGAAGAACGCGGTGTCGTATTCGTCGCCTTCCAGCACAACCACGTCGCTGTGGGCGCGATACTGCCATCCGGCCTGGAAGTTGCCCGGGACGCCACCGATCATGAAGTTCGGTTCCAAGCCCGCGTGCTCAAGCGTCCAGGCCGCCAACGACGACGTCGTGGTTTTGCCATGTGTGCCGCACATCACGATCGACCGCCGGCCCTGGATAAGCTCGCGCTTCAGCAGTTCGGGCAGCGATGTGTAGGCCAACCGGCGATCCAGCACGGCCTCGACCTCCGCGTTGCCGCGCGACATCCGGTTGCCGATCACAACCAGATCGGGCGCGGGCTCCAGATTGTGCGGGCCGAAGCCCTGAGCGATGGCCACGCCTGCATCGGCGAGCAGATCGCTCATCGGCGGATAGATGTTCTCGTCGCTTCCGGTAACCGTGTGCCCGATCGCGCGCATCATCAACGCGACGTTTCCCATCGCGGTGCCGCAGATGCCGACAAAGTGTATGTGCATGTCCTAAGGCTGAACGTGATCCTGATTGGAGAGGGGCAAAGATATCACGAGCCGGCCTGTGGTGCATGTGTTTGCGGGTGCAGAGCGCCTTCATTCCCCCTTTCGTAGTTTCGCCGGTATGAACCATCCGCTCGAAGCCGATCGTACGTATGCATTGCACGAGGCCTACGCCCATTGCGAGGCGATCGCGCGCGCGCACTACGAGAACTTCCCGGTTGGCTCCGTCCTGGTACCGAAGCGGTTGCGCAAGCACTTCTACAGCGTCTACGCCTACAGTCGCGGCGCCGACGACATTGCCGACGAAGGCGACCGCACGGCCGAGGAGCGTATCGCGGCCCTGGATGCCTGGGAGGCGATGCTTGACCAGGCGTACAACGGCAGCGCCCGCCATCCCGTATTTGTGGCTCTGGGCGCCACCGTGCGCGAGCTGAACATCCCCAGCGAACCGTTCCGCGATCTGCTGCGCGCGTTTCGCCTTGATGCCCATAACCGGGGGTATGAAACGATGGACGACCTTCTGGCATACTGCCGGTGGTCGGCCGATCCGGTGGGCCGTCTGGTGCTGCACCTGTTCGGGTTGGCCACGCCCGATCGGCTTCCGCTGTCCGATGCGATCTGCACGGCGTTGCAGTTGGCGAACTTCTGGCAGGATGTTTCGGTCGATCTTCCGCGTGGCCGCGCGAACATTCCGCGCGCGGTGCTGCGGCAGTTCGGCTGTACCGAGCTCGATCTGCGTGCCCCCAGTGCCAACCCTCAGGTCCGCGCGATGATGGCCCATCTGGTTGCCGATGCTCAGGAACGCTTCGCATACGGACGGAGATTGCTTGGCTCCGTTCCGGTTTGGCGGCTTCGGATGGAATTGCGGCTTGTGGTGCTTGGCGGCGAGCGTGTGCTGGCCAAGATTCGCAGCCAGCACTACGACGTGCTGGCCGTCCGTCCTTCGCTTGGCCTGTTGGATAAGCTTCGGATGGCGGCGCGTTTGGTGATCCCATGATCACGTAGCAAGCCGCGGCCCGTCTCGCGTTTTCCGGCGATCGTGTTGCCGTGGCGCGATCCCGTGTCATCTATCGTGGCATGCGTCGATATGATGAATTTGGCGCCGATCCGGGCGATGCCCTTGCTCGGCAGGAAAAAAATTGCTTATATCATCGTCCCGTATTAACCGAGGCGACGTTCGATGCCGAATCTGGTGGTTTCCGATACCGAAAATGCCGCGCTGACGCTTCAGCAGTCGAAGACGAATTTCTACTATTCGTTTTCGTTGCTGCCGCGTGATGAGCGCGAGGCAATGCATTCGGTATACGCATTCTGCCGATACGCCGATGACATCATCGACGAGGACGAAAGCCAGCCAGAGGCGGCCGAGCCGTCGATGCGCGTTGTGCGCAAGCGCGAACGCCTGAACCGGTTGCGGCTGGAGGTTGAGCGTTGTTATCGTGGGGAGTCGCGCCATCCCATTCTGATGCCGCTGTCAACGGTGGTTCGCCGGTTCAACATCCCGAAGCAGTACTTCCTGACGCTGCTGGATGGTATGGAGATGGATCTGGTGAAGGATCGCTATCAGACCTTCGATGAGCTGCGCGACTATTGTTATTGCGTGGCGTCGGTGGTGGGGCTGATCTGCATCGAGATCTTCGGGTATCAGTACGAGGAGACGAAGGAATACGCGGTGAATCTTGGCATCGCATTGCAGCTTACCAACATCCTGCGTGATATCAAGCCCGATGCCCAGCAGGGGCGCATCTACCTCCCGATGGAGGATCTGCATGCCTTTGGATACACCGAGGGCGATCTGTTGGCCAATCGCTACAGCCTGCCGTTCATCGAGCTGATGCGGTTTGAAACGCGGCGTGCCCGCGAGTACTACGGCAAGGCCCGTGCGGCCCTGCGCCCGGATGAACGCAAGACCATGTTCGCGGCCGAGATCATGGATGCGATTTATTATCGCATGCTCGAGAAGATCGAGCTCCACGAGTTCAACGTATATGGCCGCAAGAAGATCGGCGTGAGCACCCCTCACAAGCTGTGGATTGCCGCCAAGCTCTGGCTGGTGACCCGTGTGCTCACCAACAGGAAAACCCCCGTCGATTGAATCCGGCATCGTCTGGCGAGGACCACAGTCCATCTCGAATACTTGGCCCGTATGAATATTCGCATGCTTCGGTATTTCTGCTGCACCGTGGTGCTTTCGTGGCTGGTGGCCGGTTGCTCCGGCAAGGGGCCAAGCGTTGTTGACCCCGAGATCAATCGCCGCGCGCAGCAGTCGCTGTTGGCGGTCGATCGCGGTGGTGCAGGCGAGTTGGTCCGTTTCAGCGAGCTGGACAGTTCCTATGCCGTGGACGAATACGCCGCCGCCAATGGGGAGGCGCTGGGCAAGGCCGTGGATGCCGTCTACTCCTATGGTGACTATCTCTATCTCCACCATCGCGATAATGGCTCGATCACGAAGCTGGCCCTTGCCACGCGCAAGAAGGCTGCGCTGATTGAAGGCTTTCCGAGCAAGGGCGACGGGCAGATGTGCAGCATGGCGTTCAGCAACTCGTCTCAGGGGTGGGTGGTGTGTTATGGCTCGAAGAACCTGTTCCATGTTGACACCTACTTCGGCGTTGTTGCCGATACGATAGCGCTTCCGGGCAACCCTACCTGCGTGGCCACCAGCGGGACGTACGTGTTTGTCTGCATGGAGAATGCCGACGGAACCGGCGCCATCGCGGTTATCAGGAGCAATCTTGGCGGCGTGTTCACGATCGAGAAGACAATTGCCCTGCCTTCGCCGGGGATCTTTGCCACGCATACCGCCGATAGCCGCGATCTTGTGGTGCTCACCGCCGGCAATGCCTCGGTAAAGCCCGGGGTTACCTACATCGGCCTCACGTCGCTCGACGTCCGGTTCAGCGACGACATCGAGGCTGCACCCCTGACAGGCTACCTTGGCAAGGAGCCCACCTACGTGGCCTATACGCGAATCGACAACATGTACGTGGCGCTGCCCGACATGGTGGTGCAGATTCCGTTCGGCGCTCGCCCGTACGAATGGCTTACCGGCAACTACTCGGTGATTGGCGCCGACCCCGGCACCGACCTGTTCTATGCATACGCGCCCGGATCGAACACGATCAAGCGCCTGACAGCCGACCAAGTCGAGATCCCGGATCTGCCGGTGCCTGCGGCGATTCGCGCGATCTTCTTCCTGGGTACCAATCAGGTGCGCTGATTCGTGAGTTGCCGATGTGCCCGTATCGTGCGTAATCTTTGATCGCCCCGCGAAGGCCAGCCCCCTCGCGGGGCGATCGCCATAGTACCGGCGCCGTGCGCCGCTTTCCTCTTGATAGCCGGACCCCGAAACGCTCGTTATGATCCGAACGCAATCGAACGTGGACCGACGCAGTCTGTACTGGCTGCTGCTGCTGGTGCTCGCCACTGTTGTGCTGTACCTGCCGGGGGTGCATATCTGGTATTACGGCGACGATTTCCAGTATCTGTACAGGGATCCCGCGCAGAAGATTCTCTACTTCTTCCATCACCGCAACCTCTTCCACGGTTTCTATCGGCCGGTGAACTCGTCGATCATCGCGATCACGCAGACCCTGGCCGGTTGGGAAACGTGGCCGATTCACCTTGTAAGCATGGTGGTGCATGGGGTGCTTGCTTGGATGGTGTATGCGTTCATGAAGCGCGAGCGATTTACCACGGTGCAGGCGATGATGGCCTCGGCCTTCATGGTGATTTCGCAGGAGAACGCGAGCGGGGTGCTGAGCGTGGACACGTTCTCGCAGGTGAGCGGCACGTTTTTTGGTTGCGTGACGCTGTGGTTGCTGTACCGTGGTTCCCGCAACGGGCCACCGGATAACGATCCAACCCGGCCCGTGCTGGCCACGACCGATTACCTGCTGGCGTTGGTGTCGTTTGCGTTCTGCCTGGCCTCGAAGGAGACCAGTGTGGGGTATCTGCCAATAGTCGGGCTTCTGTTGCTGGCGCTCAATCGCGGGCCTTCGGCCTTCTCCAAGCGGTTTGTGCGCGCGGTGGTGCAGGGGCTGCCGTTCCTGGCGATGACCGTTTTCTACATGTGGTTCCGTGCCTCGATCGGGCTGTCGCAACCCAGCGGCGGGGGCGGCACCTACGGGTTCAGTGTTGGCTTGAACGTTGTCCGCAATGCGGCGCAATTCCTGTTCGCGGCCATCCTGCCGGCCTCCAGCGCCGATGCATTCGTGGCGGTCACCAATCGCGAGATGCTGCCGCTGGCACTGATGGTGGGCGGCTCGCTTGTCTTCCTCGCCGTGGTGGTATACGGGCTTTGGAAAGGCGGGCGGCATCGTTCGTACCTGTTGCTTGGCGTCTTCGCCATTGCGGGGCTGTTCCCCGCGATGCTGATGAATCATGTGGGCGAGCTGTACCTGTACAACTCCATGCCGTTTATCTCGGTGTTTGTTGGCGCGGGATTGGGCACGCTTGTTGCCCGCTCGGCCGGCCGGCGGGGTATGTCCATCCTGTTCGGTGCGTTCCTGCTCGGGCTGGTGATTTCGCATACGGTGGCGATTCATCGCAAGGCGCAGGAGATGGTCGCCAACGGCCGCAGCGCTCGCCGTCTGCTTGGCGAGCTGATGCCGTACGTGAAGCAGATGCCGCCGAACGGTCGCCTGCTGCTGCTGAATCCCCCGAACACACGCCCGGAATACTCCGTGTTTCTGCTGAACGATTTCGGCGTGTTCCGTTGGGGCGAACACGTTCTGGGGCAGGAGGCCGGGCGTCCGGATGTGGATGCCGCGGTAGTGGAGCAGGCCGAACTGGGCAGTCCTCGCTTTGCGAACGCGTCGTTGGTGCTGACGCTGCGGAACGACTCGCTGGTAGTGTATCAACGTGCCGGATCGGCGCATCCGTAAGCAAGGCATGGCCCGCGCGTGGCGCAATCGTCGCATGTCCTGGCCCTGCCGCGAGTCGGTGGTGTGTAGTTCCGTTCAATCAGTGTAGTTTCGCGCGCCATGGGCAATCCATTCACGATACATGAACGCGTCCGTTGGATTGACTGCGATGCAGCGCAGATCATCTATTACGGCGCCTACATACGGTTCTTCGAGATCGCCGAAACCGAGATGTACCGCTCGGTTGGGCTGCCCTACGCCAAGGCATTCGGAACGCTGGGCTGCTTCCCGATACGCGCGGCCTACCATTGCGAATACAAACAGCCGCCAACGCTGGACGACGAGATGGAGATCAGCGTGTGGGTGAGCCACTGGGGAACCACGTCGTTCACGGTGTCGTTCCGGTTCGTGTTGGCGGCAACCGGAGCCCTGCTGGCCGAAGGCTACTGCCGGCAGGTGACCGTTGGCCTTACCGATAAGAAGAAGATCCCCATTCCGGATATCCTGCGTTCGGCCCTGGCGCCGTACACCGTGATAACGGCCGACGGTCCATCCGATGGCGTGGCTGCCGTGGGCGCGTGATCGATCCGCAATAACCTCCGTACCTTCACTCCGTGCGCCGTGGCATCCGTCTGGCGCTGGCATCCCGAACGTTCTCGCATACAATCCCGATGAATCGAACTCCACTTGCTGTATCACACCGCAGCGGCCGTGTTGATGCTCTGCACTATGGCTCGGTGGCTGTTGTTGACCTCAATGGAACCGTTATCCATGCGGTGAACGATCCGCACTTCCCCACGTATCTCCGCTCGTCGAGCAAGATGTTTCAGGCGCTGCCGGTGGTGCTGAGCTGCGCGGCCGACCGGTTCTCCTTCGATGCTTCCGAGCTTGCCGTGTGCTGCGCAAGCCATGTGGGCGCCGATTATCACCTGGCGACGGTGTCGCGAATGCTTGGCAAAATCGGCCTGGGCGAAGCCCACCTGGGCTGTGGTGCCCACGAGCCGGATGACCGCGCCGAACGCAAGCGCCTGATATGTTCGGACACCGCCCCAACACAACTGCATAACAATTGCTCGGGCAAACACGCCGGGATGCTTGCGGCGTGCCTGGCCAGCGATTGGCCGGTGGAGACGTATCTGGCCATCGAGCATCCGCTGCAACAGTGGATACTGGACTTGATGGCCGAGTACTCCGGCATCAGGCGCGAGCACATCGGGATCGGTATCGATGGCTGTTCGCTGCCGGCGCTGTACATGCCGATTTCCGGGATCGCGACCGCGCTGGCCCGCTTTGTGGGCAAGGCGAAGGATATCGATGGCGCCGAACGCCGCATCATGGCCGCGGTGAACCAGCATCCCGAGATGATCAACGATGCAGGCGCCTTCGACACCGAACTGGTGCGGGCACTGCGGGGGCGTGCGATCGCGAAGCGGGGGGCGATGGCGATTTTTGTTGTGGGCCTTGATACCGAACGCTACGGTCCGATTGGCGTGGCCGTGAAGCTGGAGGATGGGAACATGGCGCCCATGCCGATCGTGGTGATGAAGGTGCTGCAGGAGATCGGTGTGTTAAGCGAAGAGGAGCTCGATCGGCTGGCCTCGTTCCGTACCATGCGGCTCAGCAACTGGCGCGGAATGGATATTGGCGAGGTTGCCACGAACTTCCAGCTGCATTAACTGGCAGGCCAACATCGGCCGCCTGTGTTGCCGTGGCTAATTGTTCGAGGCGCCCTCGTTGATCCACACGGCGATGCCGTGTGCCTGCGCGGGCGTCACCAATCGTGCAATATTGGCCGGCGCATGCGGAAGGCGTTCGCTCACCACCTGCCACAGAATGCTCCCCGTGGAATCGCCCGGGTGTACCAGGCCCGGCGTGGCGAACAGGTCGATGTAGGACGCGAAGCTCACCGTGCCTGCGCGGTCGATAGCGTTATGGCATCCGCTGTCGGTGCAGCCAAGCTCCAGCAGTGGCCTCACCTGGCGCCCGAAGCTGACGTTCGTGGCCGGGAACACCACGTCGCCGGGGCTGGTGATTGCTCCGGTCTCGCAGGCGGACAGCCACAGGCCCATGACGCCAATCAGGCATGCAAGAAACACGGCCGGGCCACGCCCGTGGATATGTGTGTTGGTTGTATTCATATGGGATACCTGAGCGTGCCGGTCGCCGCACCTGATTGATACCGACCGCGGCCCAACGGACGGCCGATGCCCCGGGCTAGTAGCTCTCGGCCTCGTTCGGAAAGTTGCCGTCGCGGATATCCTGAGCATACCGTCGTGCGGCATCCTCGGCCCGCTCGGCGAACGACTCGTAGTGCCGGACGAAGCGCGGTTGAAAATCGAGCGTAAGCCCCAACATATCGGTAGACACCAGAATCTGCCCGTCGCAACTGGGTCCGGCGCCTATGCCGATTGTCGGGATCGAGAGCTGTTCGGTAACACGTTTTGCAAGCTCGGCGGGAATCTTTTCCAGAACAATGCAGAACGCGCCGGCCTGTTCCAGAATCACGGCATCGGCCACAATGCGATCGGCCTCGCTGGGCGATGTGCCTCGCGGGCGGTAACCGCCGTATTGGTGGATGGATTGTGGTTGCAGCCCAAGATGCCCCATCACCGGAATGCCAACGGCCGTCATCCGGCGCACCGTCTCGGCGTGTTCCTCCCCACCCTCCAGCTTCACGGCGCCGGCATCGGTTTCCTTCATGATGCGGCCGGCATTGCGGAATGCCTCGTCAACCCGTACCTGATAACTCATGAACGGCATGTCGGCCACCACCATTGCGCGTGCCACGCCCCGTGTGACCGCGATGGTGTGGTAGATGATCTCATCCAACGTCACCGGCAGCGTTGTCTGGCGCCCCTGCACCACATTGGCAACCGAATCGCCCACAAGGATCACATCAATCCCTGCCTGATCAAATATGCGTGCCATCACGGCATCGTATGCGGTAAGCGCCGCTATGCGCTGCGCCTTCCGTTTCATCTCCATCAGGGTGCGGGTGGTTACGCGTTTGGATTCGCTCATGGTAGGCTTTGCGTTTGTGGTTGTCCCGCGATGGAGGCCGCACCGCTGGCGGGGGCCATGTGCGTGGCGCGGCGTGCCAACGTGATCGTATCGGTTTGCACCATGGCGCCGGCGAACGTCTCGGCGAACCCGTCGACGATTGCAATGGCAAGCGCCTGGAATGATGGGAACGGTTCCGGGATTGCGTCGCGCAGCGTGGCGGTTCGTTCGGCAAGCCGCCGGCGCAGTGCGGCCCGGCGATCCGCGTCGTGGTTGGGGTACAGAAGGTCGATGATCTCCAGATGCCGTTCGTCCAGAAGCAGCGACCCGTGCTGCAGCAGTACCGAGCCATAACGGCGTTGCGCCGAACCAAGCAGCTTGCGGCCCTGCCATGTCAGCTCGTTTAATGCCGAGGCGCTGAAGCAGCTTTCGGATTCCTCCTGGCCGTAATGCTCGCGGAAGTCCGGCTGCGAGCGGCTGAACGCCAGATTGGTTGCGCCAAGCTGTGTAAGCCCATGCTCGATTGCCTGCGTGATGCGCGCATAGGTTTCGTGTATCCCCGCGCCGTTGCTGGGCATCGCCACCGAATACGTAAGCTCCTCGGCATGGAACACGGCCCGCCCGCCGGTGGGCCGACGCACCAGACCGTAGCCGCGTGCCTCCAGTGCTTCGGTGCTGATCCCTTCCGACCGTTGGTTGTGGCCAAGCGAAAGAGTGTACGGATTCCAGGAGTAAATGCGCAGCCGCGGGATGCGGTCGGCATCACATGCGATCGCCATCTCTTCGTCGCGGCTCATGTTCTCCTGGCCGCCGCGATTTGGTTCGATGCTATACAGCCACTGTGTGTTCACTGGCGAACAAGTTAGCGCGCGTGGATCAGTTTGGAAATCCGTGTCCGCCGGTTCCGATGGGCATCGCAAGTTCCAGCTCGTCGTGGAGCGGTATGTCGTGAAGTCCGAGGAAGGGGATGGAAGGCTTGATGCGGCGGGCCTGGGTGACCGCGTCGCGATGTACCGACACCAACCGGAAGCCGCGCTTCTGATAAAAGCGCAACGCGTTGATGTTGTCGTTGGTGGTTATCAGCCGAAGCTGTGTGCAACCATTGGAGCGCGCGGCGTCCACAACGGCATCCACCAGGGCGCTGCCAACACCACCGCGTTCGTGCTGGCTGTTCAGCGTAATGATTTCGCACTCCAGGCCGGTGATCAGATACGTAATCAGGCCCACGGCATTGCCAGCGAACTCGGCGACATACCCCGGCAACGTGTGCGGGTGATACATCCTGCCGCCGGAGACAACGAACTCGGTGCCCCATTCGCCGGCGATCATGCGAACGATCCATTCGGCGTCATCATCGCCCACTTCGCGAATCGTGATTACATCCATCGCGCCCTAGTTGTTGCTGATGGTGCGGCCGTCGGCCTCGAAGTAGTGCGCACGCTCGTGCGCAACTCGCAGATACAGCTTGTCGCCGTAGCGGAGCGGGTGATCCGGATGGATCGACGCCACCGCAAGGCCACGAGCCGAGGGGAAGTGGACAAACGTCTGGCTTCCAAGCGTCTCAACCACCTCCACGGTCACCTCGAATGCCAGCGGGTCCGATGGGTCGGTCAGCAGAAGATGCTCCGGCCGAACGCCGATTGCGGTTGCGTTTTGCATTGCCTGCGCCGTTGTGCCAAGCGGAATCGTAAGCGCTGCAGGGCCGGTTTCGCGCAACACGGCCCCGTGTTCCAGCGTCTGGATGCGGCCGTCGAAGAAGTTCATTGCCGGTGTGCCGATGAACCCTGCAACGAAGCGGTTCACCGGATTGTTGTACAGCTCCAGAGGCGCGGCAATCTGTTGCACCTCGCCGCGTTCCATTACCACGATCTTATCGGCCATCGTCATGGCTTCCACCTGGTCGTGGGTTACGTAGATCGATGTGGCGCGAAGTTCGTGATGCAGCTTCTGAAGCTGGGCCCGGGTTTGCGTGCGCAGCTTGGCATCCAGATTGGAAAGGGGTTCGTCGAACAGGAAAACCTTCGGGTTGCGGACGATTGCCCTGCCAAGAGCCACGCGCTGGCGCTGCCCGCCGGAAAGCGCCTTCGGGCGGCGTTCCAACAGCTCCTCAAGCTCCAGCATGCGCGCCGCCGTGCCAACCCGGGCCGCGATTTCTTCCTTGGGCATCTTGCGCATCCGCAACGCGAACTCCAGATTCTGCCGCACGGTCATATGCGGGTACAGCGCGTAGTTCTGGAACACCATCGCGATGTCCCTGTCCTTGGGGTGCACGTTGTTGACCTCGCGATCGCCAATCGAGATCGTGCCCTCGGTAATCGTCTCCAGGCCGGCGATCATCCGCAGCGTTGTGGATTTCCCGCAGCCGGACGGACCCACAATCACCAGGAACTCCCCGTCGGGTAGCTCGAACGAAACCTTGTCAACCGCCACGGTGCCGTCATCGAACCGCTTGGTCACATTCTTCAGCGATACATGTGCCATATCCGCCTTGATGGATGTAGATGCGAAGAATCCGCAAGATAGTCAGCGCGGGGCGTAGTTGGGACATTGTTGCCGGGCCGTATGCCGTACGAATGGTCAGATGGTCGGCCTGATCCCGCGCCGCCGCCCGGGTTGGGACGTTGCCTCATAATTGATGTAACCCATCCGGAACCAGGGCAGCGCCATGCGCGGCGCCTAACAGCGCGTGGCCCTTCATGGTATCTCCGCTGTTATGCGCCAGATATTTCCCATGGCGTCGGTTGACGCAGGAGGGTCGCGCATCGTTGGTCAAGTTCTTCTTGTGTTGTCTACAGCCGCAATGGCACGTGCGGCATCCGGCTGCGTGATTCATCCGCCGGGCTTCAGTGCAATGTGGCGCAACGTTACCCGGCGACAGCCGAGGTTTCAGTGATGTTCAAATTCGCCCTAATCCATTCCGGGCGCCTTTGCGCTGCTTCCATTGCCTGCGACCTTTCGGCGGCGGCGTGGTCATACCTCCCATTCCGACTCTCAAAACCTCGCCGTGTTCACAAGTGCCGACGCATATCGCCATGTCGTCGCCTCGGCGTAGATGTCGTATCAGAATACATGCGGACCTTCACCGACAACATCGGTCCGCTGTGTTCGCGGCATTTCAATACACCTCCGTCGACGTACTGCCAACCGGTGGAATCGTCGGTTCGTAACCAACTCCGGATCATGATCAACTCCCCTTCCCCGTACAGTGTCCCGTACAGTGTGTGGATGCTTGCCCTCGTGGCGTTTATCTGCGTTGGCGCAGTGCCCGTGGTGGCACAGCTGGCACCCGGCATGATCGGTGATCGCCCCGGTCAGGTGGCAACGTTTACCGAGCCCGAGATGGTTCAACTGGAGAGCGGTGTATCCTACGAGTCGGTGCGGACATCCGGACCCATTGCCAACTGTAGCCGGACCTGGCTGCTTGGGACGTTGCTTCGAACCGGTATGATCGACGCGGCCGAACTGCGCATCGGCTTCGAGTACGTGAACGAGTCCTCGCGCGTGAGTTCCGAGATCAACCACAATCACGGCCTGCGGAATCTTTCCATCGGTACGAAGCTGCGTCTGCTGGACGCCGAAGCCTCCAGGCCGGCGCTGTTCATATTTGCGAACGCGCGAATGCCGTTCGGCCACGATGACTACTGCCCCGATGCCATGATACCCGGGATGCGTGTTCAGATGGACTACGACATCGACGAGCTGGCTACGCTGACATACAGTATCGGCGGCGAGTGGCATATCGGGTCATCCGAGATGATCACGGGGTACGCGGCGACTCTTGCGGTACCGATCGGTGCCGGCCTCGGTGTGTTCGGTGATTACTCAGGGCAGTTCTCGATTGCAGCCTCGCCCTCGCATGCATGTGATCTGGGGGTCACGTATGCAGTTCTCGATCATCTGCAGATTGATGTGGCGTATGGCCTGGGCATTTCCAGTACCGCGCCGGACCATTTCTTCGCGAGCGGGATCTCCTATCGTGTGCGCTGATTGCCCACGGTTGCATGTTCGCGTATCAATGCGTGCGTGCGACGAATGCCTGCATTGCCAAACCGTGCGTCGATGGTGGGCATAAGCCCGCGCTGTGTTAGCCTGTGCTCTGGCAGCCCGCGCTGCGCTTCAAGCGTCACTGGATAGTCTGAACGCAGCGCGGACTGGTTTATAGACTCGATCACGCCACCACATCATAACCTTCACGCCCGGGATACTGCCCATTGGCAGGGGAGCGCCCGGCCCACAACATTTTTCGCTTCGGATACTGTCGCCTGCGACATTCGGACTTGCTCCGTGTCCTTTATCTGGATTTGGTCCATGTACTGGACTTAGTCCAGATATGAATACATATCTTTGCCATTGGTCTGGGAGTCATCGCCTGCCCCGGCGATGCGAGCATCAGGACATTGCGCCCGTACCGCTGGTACAAAGGAATTCGACCCGATCACATTTCACGCAGCACATCTCACTTCCGCATGATACGTGGAGCATGCGGCGGCAAGCCTGTTGGCAAAGCACTCCAAACGCAACATGAAAAACCACATGAGACGTATCGTACGAATTGCTCCACTTCGACACGCGATGCAATTGACGGCAATCCTGATGATGACGGCCGTGCCCATCAAGGCTCAGACCGGAAGAGTCACGGGCGTTGTACGCAACGCCGAAACCAACGAACCGCTTGGCAATGTCTCGGTGAGCGTGCAGGGCACGGCCATCGGCGGCAAGTCGTTGAACAACGGCACGCTCACGATCATGAACGTCCCGGCTGGGAAGCATAAACTGGTAGCAACCGCGGTTGGATATCAGCCCGCGGATCAGGATATAACGGTTGTCGACGGCAAGGCAACCAATGTTTCCTTCGATATGATTCCGCGCACCATCGAGTTCGGCGGTGTTACGGTCTCCTCGCAGCGCGACCGCAGCTACGTCGCGATCCTCACAAGCGCCGGCACGAAAACATCCACGCCGTTGCGTGATATCCCGGCCTCCATTCAGATCGTGCCGGAACTTGTGTTGAAGGATCAGGGCGCGACCACGATGGACCAGTCCATCCGCAACGTGAGCGGCATATCGCAGAGCAGCCAGAGCAACTACGGGTTCTTCAACGCCTATACCGTACGTGGCCTGCGGCAGCGCTTCCTGCGCGACGGCGTGCCCGATGGCGCCACAACCAACGGCTATGCTCGCACGCTCACCGATGTTGATCACATCGAGGTGCTGAAAGGCCCGGGCTCGGCGCTCTACGGTAGCAGCGAGCCGGGGGGCTCCATCAACCTGGTCAGCAAACCGGTGTACGAGAAGCCGACGTTGATCGTGTCGCAGTACGGCGGTTCGTTCAGCACGCTGCGTACCGCCATCGACGCCGGCGGTGCAATCGTGCCGGGCGTGTTGCGCTCGCGACTCAGCGCTGCCTATGCGAACAAGGAGGGGTTCCGTGGTGTAGGAAACACAACGCTGGACATTCTTCCCATGTTCGTCTACAGCCCTTCGGATGAGCACACGCTGACGTTGAACCTGGAGTATCGCAAGATCGATCAGGAGGCGGATTCCTACGGTACCCCGTTCCGCGGAACGGAGTTGCTGGATGTGCCGCGCGAGTTCGACTACCATACGCCGTTCAGCAACACAACCCAGAAGATTCTGCGTGGATCGTTGGCGCATCTGTGGCGCGTTGGCGAGCCGACAACGGTGCGCACGTACGTTACCTACATGAAGCGCGACCTGTATCTGTTGCGCAATTCCGGTGGCTCGGTTGCCGCGGGCAGCGACACGATGAAGTCGCGCGCGCTGCGCGAGCAGTGGGACGATGTCAACGACATGATGGCGCAGATCGAACCGATCTTCCGTGTGATGACCGGCGACATCAGGCATACGATCCTTACCGGCGCGGAATACTCGCGCAGCAAGATTCTCACCAATCGCCAGACGGCCCAGTTGCCCAGCATCAACAACGTGTTCGCACCGGTGGTGCGCGAGATCTCTCGCGACAGCCTCACGTTCAAGGTCGACAATGACCGGGACATCACGCTGAGCCAGATGGCGTTCTACGCTCAGGATCAGATCGCGCTCTCCGGGCAGTTCAAGGTCAGGGGCGGATTTCGTTACGACATCTACGGAGCCAAGGATATTCACAAGACCGATACGCTGGGCGCGGACCGTACCGATGCCAAGCTGAGCGGCCAGGCCGGGCTTGTCTTCCAGCCGATCACGGAGCTTTCGCTGTATGCGGGCGCCGCTCACGGAACTCTTTCCACCGTATCCACCGAAGGCGGGCGTGTATCGGAGCCTGAGGAGTCGACACAGTACGAACTGGGCGCAAAGACCTCGCTTCTGGAAGGTCTGCTGCAGGTGAACCTTGCCGCGTTTCATATCAGGCGCGAGAAGTTCAACGTCACGGTTGGCATCGAACAGATTCCGGTTGGCGAGCAGCGCACGCAGGGAGTTGAGATTGATATCAGCGGCCAGCCGACCGAGAGCTGGGGCATCACCGCCAACATGGCGTATTACGACGCGAAGATCACGAACAACCCCGCTGATACGGGTGCGATTGGCAAGCGACCGATCGGCGTGCCGGAAACGTCCGGCTCGTTGTGGAGCACCTATGCGTTCAGGTCCGGCTTTGCCGATGGCTTCGGCTTCGGGGCGGGTCTTACCTATCGCGACGCGATGTTTCTGGACGCTCATAACACACGCGGCATCGATTCCTACGTGACGATCGATGGCACACTGTTCTATCGCACAAAGCTGGTGGAGGTGCAGGTCAACATCACGAACATCGGCGATATCACCTACTACCGGAACGGATCGAACGGAGGCGGATATCCCGGCGAATCGCGCAGCGTTCAGGCAAGTGCACGCCTGAATCTCTGGTAGTCGACGGGGCACCACATCGGTGAGGGCTCCACGTTCCCGATGTGGTTACAGTGTAAGGCCGCCCGGCATCTGGATTCCCAGTGCTGGGTGGCCTTCACTGGGATATGTTTGAGCCAAACACTTGTTGTTCATCAATGCGGTCGCACATCAAACTCGGGATTATGAACAGACGCCTGCGCACGATTCACATGTGGCTGGGAATGATCGGCGGCCCGCTGCTGCTGGTGATCGGCATGGCAGGGGCAACACTGGTGTTCATGGATGAGATCGACGCGGTGCTGAACCCGCCGGCCGAGCCCCTGCACACATCGAACGCCCCGTTGCCGTTACGGCAATTGCTTGCGAATGTGCAAGGCGCGTATCCAACCGCGACGCTTTCGGGCATCCGGTTGCCGGCAGCGGATGGTGCTGCCGTGCCAGTGGTCACGATGAATATGCAGGGGAGCCTGTGGTTTGTGGAGATCGACCCTGCCGCAGGCACGGTTCTGGCCGCACGCAATGCCGATGAATCCTTTGTTCGCAGGGTGCTGGCCCTGCACCGCAGCTTCTTCTTCAGGCCCTGGGGTGAGGCTGTTGTGGGCCTGCTTGCGTTGCTGTTCTTTGCTTCGGCGCTGACCGGGCTGATCATTCATCGCAAGTCGCTCGGGCGCATCTTCACTGCCTTCAGCAGGTGGCGGCAGGGGACCAAGGCCGCCGTGTTCGATCTGCACACAGTTGTTGGCACGCTCGCATGCCTGTTTCAATTGATGATGTCGGCGACAGGTTTCTACATGATTTCGCCTGTGTACACGAAGATCGTGGCAGGCAATCAGACCGCGCCGAGGCAGGCGTTGATACCGGCTGTTTCGCTCGATTCCCTGGTGGCCCGTTCGCGGCAGGCGCTGCCGGGATTCGTGCCGCGCAGCATTTCGTTGCCCAACGGGCCTCAGAAGCCTGTGCGCGTTATGGGGACGGTTGCGGACGCCTGCGTGTTCCACGGCAAGGCCGGAAGTTATGTCGCGTTCGATCCGCGTACCGGTGCCATGAAGCAGGTCGTGAACATTGCCGATGCGCCGTTCGGCGACCAATTGGAGCAGATCGTGAAGTCCGTGCACTTTGGGCAATACGGTTCGCTGCCCGTGAAGATCATCTATTCGCTGGGCGGTCTTACACCCGGCATTCTCTCGATCACAGGGATCATCATGTGGCAGCGCAAGCGGCGTGTGGCGCGCAGAAGCAGCGAGCGGCGTGCCGGGAAGGCCGGCAGTGTGCCGGCGTAAGGCAGAACGTACCGCGCGACGGATGATACCGCGGTGTGATCGTGCCCGGTTCGGCGGCGGGAAAGGTTCCAACAACCCATAAACAACAGGCGGGCAACCGAAGGACAATCTCCGGAGACCCGCCTGTTTGCTTTCAGTCGGTTATGTGTTGTTCGTACCGGTCAGTTCATGAAAAGGTACGGTTCCCATTCGCGGTCGATCGTGCCCATCACGTTCTGAATGAACGTCACATGATTGGGCCTCGATGGCCGTGTGCGCAGCCGCATATTGGCTTCCTCCGGTGTGCGATTCCCCTTTCGGTTATTGCATCGCACGCAGGCGCACACAAGATTCTCCCATGTGTCCCCACCGCTGCGCGATTTCGGAAGCACGTGATCGACGGTGAGTGGGGGTGTTGTCTTTCCGCAGTACATGCAGCGGTGATGGTCGCGCCGCAGAATATTCTTCCGCGTTAGCTCCACCTTTTTGTACGGCATGTGTATGTACAACGACAGGCGAACCACGCTTGGATACGGAAACGCATGCCGTACGGTTCGGATGGTGCGCCCGGGGCGTACCTCAACAAGCTCGGCTTTGCCGAGCCAGAGCAGGATGATGGCCTTTTCGACATTCGCGACGCAGAGCGGCTCGTAATTCTGATTCAGTATCAGCACCTTACCGCCCAGCGTCGCGCTATAAGCCCCGGCAGGGCCATCGTCGGCTACCGGGATCGGACTGAACGTAGCGAATGCACGCCTCCTTACAGATAGGTCGATTCCACTGTTGCCATGACCAATAGTTGCCGCCGAAGCTACAGAGCACGCGTGCCAATATCAAGGGGCTGGTGTATAAGCGTTGGCAATCCTGTGGAGCGTGCATGCCCCCCCAACGAACCGTGCTCCTGTGTTACGCCTCGCTTGCGGAGAGCGCGGCGCGCTTGGCCTCCAGTTTTTCGAAGAGCGCATCGAACGACGCAACAAACTTGTCGAGCCCTTCGGCGAGCAGTGTTGCCATCACAGCGTTGATGTTGATGCCGATTGCCGCAAGCTCCTGCACGGTAGCCTGTGCCTCGGCGAGCCCTTCCTGTACGGTGGAGCGAACGGAGATATTGCGCATGATGGCCTCGAGTGTTTCCGGTGGAACGGTGTTCACCGTGTTCGGGCCAATCAACGTATCAACGTACAGCAACTCCGGGTAGGCGGGATTCTTCGTTGACGTGCTGGCCCACAGCGGGCGTTGCACGCGGGCGCCGCTGGCCGCAAGGCGTTCCCACCGTGGCCCGGCGAATATTGCGAGGAACTCCTGATACACCAGCTTGGAGTTGGCGACACCAAGGCGTCCTTTCAGGGCGGCGGCCTCCGGGGTGCCGATGGCGTCGAGCTGTGCATCCACCATGGAATCGATACGGCTGACGAAGACGCTTGCCACCGACGCGACGTTGGCGATTGAGTGGCCCGCGGCAAGCCGATCCTCCAACCCCGCAACGAAGGCCTCGGCCACCGCGCGATATTGCTCCACCGAGAAGATCAACGTGATGTTGATGCTGATTCCGGCCGCGATGCAGCGGCGGATGGCCGGCAATCCCTCGGATGTAGCGGGGATCTTCACCATCAGATTCGGCCGGTTCACGCGCTCGTGTAATGCAACGGCCTCCTCGAAGGTGCCGTCGGTTGCATGCGCCAGCTTCGGGTTGACCTCAAGCGAAATAAACCCGTCGGCGCCGCCCGACTGTTCGTACACCGGCATCATGACGTCGCACGCCGCCGTGACATCGCCCACAAAAAGCTCGGTTGCGATCTCGGCCGTGGTTTTGCCGGCGCGGCTGAGTTCCTGAATCTTGCCGTCGTAGCTGGTGCCGCCAGCGATTGCCTTCTCGAAGATGGTCGGGTTCGAGGTCATCCCTCGCAGGCCCTGCTCCACAAGCTCCGCCATGCGGCCGGACGCGATAAAGTCGTGGCTGATGAAGTCATACCAGATGGATTGTCCGTGTTCAAGGAGCTGGCGCAGGGGATTCATGGTTGGGTTCCTATCCTGTGTCCGTACTGCTCGGCGCAGGAGCAGCCTGTGTGTCTGTGAAATGGGGTTGTTGGCCTGCACGCACGGGGCGTCCTGATTCGTATCAAGGCGCCTTGGCCTCAGGCCTGGCGTACGCGGCTCAAAGATACTGAACCATGTGCTACCCTGGCGGTGGGATCACCGATCAAGGATTGGCAATCCTGAATCGATGATCCTTGATTGCCAGCAATGACTCGATGTCGAACTCGGTTGAGGGTGTTTTCGCCGCGATCCTGTGTGTCGGTTCCGTGCACGTGCGTTTGGGGGATCGCGCCGTTTGTTTTATACTGCGACCCATGCGCGCCTGCCTCCTGTGCAAACGGGGTCGGTAAGCGTGTTTTTTTGCGTCGATAGGCCGGTTGGTGTGGCCAACGATGCAATTGCCCCCCACATTCCACCCCCTTGGAATCCACGGCGGCACGAGAGCAGAACTCCTTCGAAAACTTTTTTTTTCGAAGCCGCTAACAAAAGCGTGACCCCTGGTGTTAGGTGGCCACGTTGGGGTTCCTCGTCCCCGGCTCGCAACGAGAATCTTCTTGACTTTCACGTGGATTTTCGCGAATCTCGTGGCCTTGCGCTCACACGTGAGCCCCGAGAAAGTCATCTGCGGCGTCGAAAACATGGCACTAGGTCCGTGTTTTGATGCCTTATGTTGTCCATACAACACTGATCGATACATCCAGCTAACCTTCAAACCTTAACAGGAGTGCAGCAAATGCGAAGGGTTCTTCTACTTCTCTGCGCGCTTGCCCTCGCTATCCCGGCTGCCACGGCATATGCCGGCGGTGGTGGTGAGGACGGTCAAGGCGACAGCCCTGAACCGCTCCGTCGAAGCGTGGACCCGGGATCATATCCTGGGGGTCCGGCTGCAAAGGCCCCGTTGTCAACGGGGTACTATGTGACGGATAACGATGCGCCTCAGACGGGCCCACCTTGGGCACCGAACTATTCATTTGTCGACACCACCGGAACTGAGCTTCAGTTCTGGCATCGTGTCATCTCAGGCCCCAATCAGCGCGCCGCGTCGTACTGGACACGACCGGAGAGCGAGGGGTACGAGTACTTCCGCAATCCGAACAACGCGAACGACTCGTCGGACAACGCGTTTGCCGGCCCGATCTCGATCGGATTCCCGTTCTATTATTACGGCCGCAGGTACGACAGCTTCTACGTGTCGACCAACGGTCTTATCGCGCTTTCGAACCGTCGTTACCAGTATAACGAGAACGGTGTGCGCGTGGACTATGCAGGCCAGTTCGACGACGTTCGTCCGAAGACCGGTAACCCGCTTACCGACCCGACGCCCGATGACTATGGTTATCAGTACGTCGCGCTGAACAACAGCACCTCGCCAACCGCGGGTATCCTTAATCCCTCGAACACGACACTTCCGAATCCGAACCTCCGCTCGGTCATCTCTCCGCTGTGGGACGATACCGAGTTGTCGCAGTTCGATCCGATCTCGGTGATCCCGGACGATTTCGGTCGTCTGTACTGGCGTCGTGATCAGGGTGGCCAGCGCCTGATCATCTATATGGTGAATCAGTCGATGAAGGGGAACAAGAACATTCCGCTTCTGAACACGGTCGCCGGCACCACGCCGCGCTCGTTGCGCGCCAACTATCAGGTTGTGCTTGATCGCACCGACAGCTCCATTCAGTTCAACTACGTCACGTTCCGTGGTGTGTGGACCGAGCCGCTCTCGCTGGTGATCAACGTTCCGGCCAACATCATGTTCGCCGCCAACGCAACCATCGGTATCCAGAGCCACGATCAGGAGTTCACCAACTACTTGGCGAACTATCAGTTCGGTGGCGCGGTGTATGTCAACGGTAACCCGTTCGGCACGCCGCACAACGCGCTTGCAATCAAGTTCAAGCAGTGGAAGAACATCGTCCGCGTGTTGAGCGTCAACTTCCAGGTCCCCAGCCAGTTCGTGCCGGGCGCCTTTGTTGACCTGCCACCGGGACAGGATGCGAACAACTACGAGCTTCTGCTCGGTAACGCGCTCCTCGGTGTTATCCGCCCGGTCGGTACGGTTCAGAACGTTTCGAGCAACGTTGGCCCGGTGAACATCACGCCGCAGCCGATCCGCTTCAACGTCGTGTTCCGTATTCGTGACCTGGTGAACGTTGCCAACCCGCCGGTCTACCAGCGGACGCGCAGCACCGATTCGCTTTGGCCGATCGACGGTTCCGGCCCGACGCGCCCGGACAAGATGACGATCGTGTTCGATCCGTACATCACCAATGCAAACGTTCCGCGTCAGACCGGCCGGTTCCGCGCCGAGGTGATCGCATTGGATCAGGCCCCGAATGGTGCGACCTATGGTCAGGAATGGCCGTTTGACGATACCACGGGCGTTCGCATGTTCGGCATCAAGCGCCTTGAGGCTCCGTTCATCAACTCCTTCAGCGACTTCGATGTGTCGCCTGAGGACGGTACGATTCCGTCGGTACACCAGTGGGTGGCCATCGGCGCATCGGTTGTTGACGGTGAAGCCAACTGCTACAACCCGCCGCCGCCGCGTGGTCCTGCCGGGCCTGCGCTGCAGCAGCTGAACTCGCCGGTCTGCTTGCTTGACCGTCGCGACGCTGCCGGTGGTTTCTACAACAACAATGCCCCGGGCGTGCTCGGCGGTGATACGCTTATCTCGTTCCCGATCAACCTGAGCCAGACAGTGGTCAACCCGATCCTGCTGCTCTCGTATCAGCGTGCGGGCCGTCAGCAGAACGGCTATCCGCGTGGCTTCAGCGACAACCAGCGCGTTGGTCCTGAGCATGCGGTATACAACACCGTCAAGGATCGTATCCTTGCCGACGGTGTTCCCGACAAGTTGATGGTTGAATTCGCGGCTCCGAGCCAGGACGGCATCAGCGGCATCGTGAACATCCAGAGCGGATGGCGCGATGCGACCTTCAATCAGAATAACGACCGCATCAAGTGGGGAACGACCTCGCCACGCTGGGGTGTCTTCGGCGGCGGCGGTGGTTCGGGCACCGACACCACCGGCAAGGTTCTGGTTGACGAGTTCGACGCCGGTAAGGATTTCGAGTTCTATCGTGCCTATATGCCGGTTCCGAGCAAGTGGGCACGTGCCAACCCGGGCAACAAGACCTTCCGCTTCCGCATTCGTGCCGAAGTGAAGATGGACGGTAACCCGATTGGCTCGCCAGCCGACGACGGCGACAACTTCTACGTGGACAACGTGATGTTGGTTGAGCCGGATAAGCCAGAGGTTGAAATCACGGCGGTCCGTGTGGATTGGCCGTACACCGAGGCTCCGGCCTCGCAGGCCCGTGCAATTCCGTTGTCGGTCAAGATCGGCAACAACGGCGCAACGGCAGCCACCACGTTTGGTGTTGCCATGTACGTCGAGAATCGTACGGCTCCGCCTCCTCCAGGCTTCTACAGCTACTATCGCTATCAGTCGATCATCTCGGTGCCGGCTGGCCGCGATCGCGTGGAGAACTTCCCGACCTGGAACGCACAGGACTGCGGTGCTATCATTCGTGTTACACCGACGTCGCAGCCGACCACGACGGACTACCGCATCTATGCGCGAGTTCTTCCGCAGAACTACGACTCGTACAGCCCGAACGACGTCAGCTACACCGACCTGAAGTTGAAGCTTGGCCCAACGTTCGCGTACGACGATGGAAGCAACGACGTGCAGAACTTCGCGCAGCTGGTGGGCAAGGGCTTGAACCTGATCCCGCCGACCAACCAGGATGGCCAGGGCGCCTCGCCGTTCGGTCCTCAGGGTGGTTCCAGCTCGGGTACGTTCGCAATGCAGTTCCGGATCCTGACGCGCGACACCGTTCGCGGGTTCCAGGCCTTCTTCGGAGCCGCCAACCAGTCGCAGGACAACATCCTGTACTCGATCTACAAGCAGCCTGCCGGTACGAACGTGAACAATCCGCCTTCCGGTCAGCCGGTGGCCGTTACCCGTGCGTACGCGCAGCGTGGTGAGGGTCTGGTGGACTTCCCGGTCCCCGGAAAGCGCTACTACTTCGACCAGTATGTGACGTACTTGCTCGACACTGCCTACGTGGTTGAGCCGGGCATCTACTTCGCGACGGTTGCACAGCTTGGTCAGACGGGTCTGGAGCTTGGCGGTGACGCCAGCCGTCAGGCTCAGATTACCACGATTGCTTCGCCGGGCCCGCCTCTGGGCGTTGGTAACTACAGCATCGCCGCTCATCCGGAGATGCGCCAGAATCGCTTCTGGTACGAAGTGACCACGGAGTCCGGCGGCTGGAATCCGATGTTGACGCTGACGAACAACCCTGGATATCCGCACCTCAACTACACTGGTCAGGTGCAGATCATCAACACGTACACGCGTGGCTCGTGGATCCCGATGATCCGCCCGTACTTCGGGTACAAGGAGAGCAATGCGTGCGTGGTTGAGCCGGTTGAGCTGTCGGCCTTCAACCTCACTGAACTGTCCGACGCACTTCGTCTGGACTGGACGACCTCGACCGAGATCAACAACCATGGCTTCACGGTGGAGCGCCGCGTAAAGGGTGCCGCCGAGTCGTGGCAGGATCTCGCCTTCCAGCAGGGTGCTGGCACGACCAACCAGGTGCAGAAGTATGCGTACACGGATCGCTCGGTGGAGCGCGACGTAACGTACCAGTATCGTCTGCGCCAGGAGGATCGTGATGGATCGGTGAACTACAGCGGTGTTAAGGAAGGCCGGATCAACGGCGCCACCGCGGGCAACGGTGCCAACGCTCTCTCGCAGAACGTACCGAACCCGGTGACGAACGAAACCAAGATCGGCTTCACGGTTGCTGAATCGCAGACGGTGACTCTTGAGATCACCGACGTGTACGGTGCGGTTGTCCGCAGCTACACGGTTGATGCGGTCAGCGGACACGACAACTCCGTGACGTGGGATGGTCAGGACGCCAATGGTGTCCGCGTGGCCAACGGTGCATATATCTACAAGCTTATCGGCAACGGCTTCACCGTCGCCAAGAAGCTCACGGTTACGCACTAATTCCGATCCATTCCCTACGTGCCCAGCAATGGGTTAACGCAGGATGACGATAGCAAAGCCCCCTCGAACTGTATGGTTCGAGGGGGCTTTGTATTTTGGCCACCCAATCCACGGCATTGCCTCGGGGCCTGCGGTTGCCGTTATCAAATGACACAGCCCGTGCGTCGCACGAGCGGTATCATTGCGCCATTATGACAACGCACAGCGTACACGCAACAGAAAGGGAAGCACCTGCGGGACCCGTTCGCGTGGCGGTATTTGCCTCGGGGCGGGGCTCCACGTTTGCAGCGATCACACGAGTGCTTGCCACAGCAAAGCCTCCGCTGGCAACCATTGTGCTCTGTGTAAGCAATAACCCGAACCCCGGCGCGTTCGATATTGCCCGGCAGGCCGGCATCGAAACCGTCCGGCTGTCGCCGAGAATGTTTGAGGATGAATCCACGTATGCAACGGCACTTGCCGGGCTTCTGAAGGAGCGAGGCGTGGAGCTGGTGGTGTTGGCCGGGTATATGCGCCAGCTCCCGGCTTCAATCGTTGGGGCCTACCGTGGCCGTATCCTCAATATTCACCCGGCGTTGCTGCCGAAGTTTGGTGGCAAGGGCATGTACGGAATGCATGTCCACGAGGCGGTTATCGCTGCTGGTGAAGTCGAAAGCGGGCCAACGGTCCACCTCGTGGATGAGGAGTACGATACCGGGCCGATTGTAGCGCAGAGTCGGGTGCCGGTTCTTGCCGGCGATACACCGCAGGCGCTTGCCGATCGCGTGCTTGCCGAGGAACATATCCTGTATCCGCGCGTGGTGCTCGAGATGTCCGCGCGCCTGGCAGCCCAACGCACTGGCAACAGCACGGACGGTTCGTCAGTTTGAAACGCTTGGATTTTCCCTTACTTGAATCCCAACAACCATGACTCAACTTGAGACCTTCGCGAATCCGAAGCCGGACCGCGATTACACGATAACGCATGTGAACCCTGAGTTCACATCCGTGTGCCCGATGACGGGGCTGCCCGATTTTGGGACGATCACAATCGAATACGTGCCGGATCAGCTCTGTGTGGAGCTGAAGTCGTTGAAGTACTACTTCCTGGAGTTCCGTAACCGCGGCATCTTTTATGAAGCGGTGGTAAACGCAATCCTCGACGACATGGTACAGGCGATGCAGCCACACTATGTGAAGGTAACCGGCGAATTCGGCACGCGCGGTGGCATCAATTCCACTGTAACTGCCGAATACGACGCGCTTGAGGAGGAGTGGCTGGCCGGGGAGGACGAAGACGAGTGATGAGCGACCAGCAGGCCGACGTGTTGCGTATTGCCAAGGACTTCCACTGGGAGATGGGGCACCGGCTGCCGTTCCATGAAGGGGGCTGCCGCAATCTTCATGGCCATTCCTATCGCATGCAGGTAGTGATTGAAGGTGTGCTGGACTCACACGGCATGGTGCTCGATTATTTCGATCTGAAGGAAATCGTGCAGCCGCTTGTCGATCGCCTGGATCACGCATTCCTGTGCGATGCCGGCGATGCCGAAATGCTTGCCTTCTTTCAGGCACATCCGCTCAAGCACGAGGTGGTGCCGTTCCTGACCACCGCCGAGAACCTTACCGGTTGGTTCGCGGCAGGGATCGCCGAATTGCTCCGACCATATCCCAATCTCCGAAGCCTGACAGTGCGCGTGCACGAAACCGAACGCACGTACGCCGAGCGTTCTCGTTCGCTGGTATAACCCTTGATCCGATCCGCCCAACATCGAACGCGGCGCCAGCTCGCATGCACGATGCGTGACCTTCCGAACATTGCTCTGCTTTCCGATGGGACTTCTCTCTCCAGCCAGTGATCCGATGCGTGCCGTGGTGTTGATGAGCGGCGGCATGGATAGCTGTGTGGTTGCGGCAATGCTCCGCGACGCGGGCTACGAGCTGAACGCATTACACACCAACTACGGGCAGCGAACCGAACGGAAGGAGTTGCAGTGTTTTCATGCTCAGGCGGACTACTACCAGGCAGCGCGGCGCCTGGTGGTGGATATAAGCCACCTGGCGGCCATCGGCGGCTCCAGCCTTACCGATCGCTCGATCGCCGTTGCGCCGGCGGAGCTTGACACCGACCAGATCCCCGCCACCTATGTGCCGTTCCGGAATGCCAATATCCTGGCGATCGCCGCAAGCTGGGCCGAGACAATTGGCGCCGGCACCATCGCCATCGGCGCGGTGGAGGAGGACTCCAGCGGTTACCCGGATTGCCGTCGCGTGTTCTACGATGCCTTCGAGACGGTGATCGACCTTGGCACCCGTCCGGAAACCCGGATCGTGATTCGCACACCTGTTATCGAGATGTCGAAAGCGGAGATCGTGGCAACAGGCGTTAGGCTTGATGCGCCGCTTCATCTGTCGTGGTCGTGTTATTCCGAGGAAAGCGTTGCATGCGGCGAGTGCGATAGTTGCGCGCTCCGGCTTCGAGGGTTCCAGCGTGCCGGCCTGCGCGATCCATTGCCCTACGCCGGCGGCTCCTGAGCTCGACGTTGCCGGACGAAGCATCGTGGAATCCACGTGGTGGCCGGTGTCAGTCGTTACGGCGTGCTGGCCTATGCTGGCGTGTTGGAAGGCGGCGCATACCGCACCGCATCCATCGGTGATACGGTGAACAAGGCGCGGCCACTCCGCGCGGCAGGCAACCGAATCCCCGAGCCGGCTGCATGGTGGACAACGTTGGGCAAGGCTCACAAGGCCCGGACCATTCTCTTGCCTATGCCGGCACCGATCCGCCGCCAACGCGGCAAACGGCATGGTACTCGCAGCCACGGCATACGATGTTTACATCGTGGGTGGTTACACGGAATTCGCCCTGGGCAATCTGCTCAACGTAGTCCACCGCTTTCGTGAACAACGTCCCTACAAGCTCCACCAGATCCTCCACCGTTTCCGGATCGCTTCGAAGCGATCGCATCTGCATCAGATCGTTCTTCACCTCGTTCGGCACAAACAGGGCGCGTGTTTCGGCTTCCACACGCCGCGCATCCAGCCGATAGTAGATGCCGCCAACAGGCTTGACGTTCTCAACCGGCAGCCCGTACCGTGCGGCAAGCATGTGCCGAATCACTTCAAGGTAAATCATCAATTGCAGGCTTGTGCCGTCGCGGATATCCGTGCGCGATGGGGGCTGCCCGGTCTTGTAATCGGCCACCACGAAATAGATCTCGTCACCGCTTCGATAGATCTCCACACGATCCACCTTCCCACGCACGCGCAGGTCGTGGATCTCCATGGCCGCGTCGCTGGACAGCTCCGCGTCGCGGGCGCCGGCATTCCCCCGACCTCCGAAGCTGACCTCGAAGAACTCCGGGGTAAGCTTCGATTTCTCGCTATCGGTACGTTCCGCGTCGGCGTTGATCCAATGTTCCAGAAGGCCGTCGAGCGCCTCCGAGCCAAGGATCCGCTCCTGATCGATTCGCCAGTACGGGTGATCGAATACGATGCCGGCAATCTCCTCGCGGGCAAGCTCACGCGCCCGTTCCAACACCTGGTGGGTTTGCTCGCCGGTGATCGGGAGTTGGGCGGAATCACGCAGTTCGGTATAGAGCCTGAAGAGCACACTGTGCAGCAGCAGGCCGCGCTCAAGCGGTGTAAGCGAAACATCGAAGCTGGCCGGCGCAACCGCGCCCACCACACGCCGCGCGAAGAACTTGAATGGGCATCGTGCGTACAGCTCAAGCTGCGACGGTGAATATTCCTGTGTGCGGCGCCGGGCAAGCGTCTCGCGCTCCTCAGCGGTCAGTGCGGCGCCAATCGATCCCATGAATTCGGCTGCATCCCCTCGTTCCCTGGAACGCTCCACGCCAACGGTGTGGCGCAGGTTCTGGAGCATGTGCGAGGCATCGGCAATGCCCGGTACCTCGCCATCGTTCCACAGGGCCACGCCGGCCTCCTCGGCCAATGCATCGGGCGTGGCGATTGGCGCCAGGAATGCGATGCGCTCCGGGTGCGCGTTGCCGCGGCGGATGCGGTCGCGTACGGTGCGCAGCTCATCGATCTCGACAACGCGCCCTCGTTGTTCCAGTGTAGTAATACGCAGCAATGCATCCAGGAACGAAGAACGTACGTGTGCGGAGTTCCCGGCAAACCGGGGATACGTAAGCACGAGGCGACGTGTGCACGAGGTTACGGCCGTATAAAACTGCACGCGCTCGCGTCGGAGCTGGCGATCCTGCGCATCGGGAAGCGGTTTGCCAAGAAACGTTTCCGGGATGTATGTGCTCGGGAATTCGCCATCGACCAGCCCGCAGACAATCACGACATCGAACTCGAGACCCTGCATTGCCGATATCGGCGCCACCAGCACCCCGTAATCGTGTTTCTCGCGCAGTCGGTACGGGGCCGTTGTTGCGGCCGCACGCAAGTTGTCGATGTAGAATTCAAGCGGATAACGCACCGGTTCGGGAACCTCGCCTTCGGCGGCCTTGTGCGCCGGCGGCATGGTGAATCCCGCGGCCGCGCCAACCTCGAAGAACTCGGTCATCTCGTCGAGCAGGCGCATGAATGCCGCCAGCGCACGGGTGTCGTGCTCCAGCTCATCGTGCACGCGTTGATAATCGTGTGGTGCGCGCGCGCGCGCGTTCAACTGGTCGCGAAGCGCAAGCGTATTGCGGGGCGTTTGAAGCACGGCCACCAGGCGCAATAACTCCGAGCGAAACTCCGTGGGTGTCATCCGCCTGTCGAACGGCGCCAGCAGCGTTTCCAGGGCATTGAAGCTGGCAAGGGCGCGTTCCAGTGTCTCCAGCTCCAGTGTTACCGACCGGCGATCGTCGTCGTCGTCGATCACGGCCATGCGCGGGCGCAGATACTCGATACGCTGTTGCAGGCGGCGTGCCCAGGCCAGGCGACCTCGTTGAATGCGCAGGCGTGCCGATGCCTCGGCCAGTGCCGGGGCGTCCACTGCGGGGCCGAACGTGAGATACGGCGAGGTAATGGCCCGCATAACGTCGCGCCGATCGTAGCTGCCGGCCGGGATTGCCAGCGTTGCAAGGATTGACGTCAGCAACGAATTGCGGCTCAACTTCTGAGGCGTTGTAAGCATTGCCGGGATGCCGTGCTCGGCAAGATGTTCGCGCAACGCGTCGCTGTAGCGATCAATGCCAAATGTGGTGATGCAGATCCGCTCCGGCGCTATTCCGTCATCGATGACGATGCTTTTCACCAGTGCGGCAATACCCTGTGCTTCCTCCTCGCGGTTGAAGAAACCGAACACATCCATCAAATGGTCGAACGAGTCGTTTTCGATACGGTCGTCGGTTCGGAACAGGTTCTTCCGCATGTGGTGCCGGAATGGGCGCCGTTCTTCTTCCGGGATGTCGGTTGCAAGCGGGTCGAGATCCAGCGAGCGGAATCCGGCCGTTGTCAGCTTTGCATATGTCTCTTCAAAGTTGCCGTACAGCGGACCGTTTTCCTTGGCATAGTCGAAATAGACCATCACGTTCAGGCCGTCAACCATCCCAAGCTGAGCCAACATCGCAATCTGCGGCTGCGTGAACTCCGAGAACTCGTTAACCAGCAGCGTATGTGTGTTCGGGAAGGCACGCCGGAATGCAGCGTTCATGTCGCGGAACAGCGCGGTGTTCACGTGCGCAGTGCGCCCGGCCGCGTCTATCCAACGGGTGTTCAGCAAACGCAGGTATTCGCTGTAGATGTTGTGAAGGTCCCGCAGCTTCACGATGTCGTAGGCGGTGTTGTCGCGATGGGCCTCGGCGTATTCGATGTCCTTGTCGAACTCCGACGGCATGATGCCATCGGCGCGTACACCGCTGATCACGCGGTAGATCCGTTCTACAACGCCAAGCGACGGCTCGCTCCCCTCCCGACCGTAGTACTCCAGGCTGACGCGTTGCATCGCCGTGCGCATAAGCGCCAGACCAACCTCCGGCGTTACGTCGCGACGGTCGGACTCAAGCCCGCGATAGAACTGCGCGATAAATCCATCGAAGCTGTGCAATGGTATGTTCTCCATTGGCAGCCCGGATGTTGTGCTGAACTCGTGAACGAGCTTTCGCTCGGTTTCGCGAATCATCCTGGAGCCCGGGAGCAGGAAGAGATAGCGGTGGAGATCGCCGCCACGCGCGGCGCCAAGCACGACCTCGTCGAAGTTGAGCGAGCTGAACTCCGGTTGCGATGTGTTGTATAATAGTATCGGCACAATTCAGGCAGTCTGATGTGGCGCGGGGCGCGATGGCTCTCCGACGTTGCGTGCCCATTCGGAGGGAGATGCGCGGCGTGATCACACGGGCGTTTGAAGATAGGGTGTTGCCGCCAAATGCCGGCTCGGTGCGCGGTGGGGCAACCGAGCGGTGTTGCAACTGACCGAAGCGGACGCCCTGCCGCGATCAACACCGGGCATGATGTGATCGGCTGCCCTTCAATGCGTTGCGATCATCCAAGGGGGTGACGTTAGTCGTTCGATTCCGCGATACGCATACGAACGCGTTCGGCTTCGGCATGTTTGTCGAGTTGTTCCAGCGCCGTGCACAGCAGCTCGGCAATCTCCTCGTCGCCTATCATGGCGGCAAATCCGTTGGTCAGCAGGCGCTCGGCGTTCGACGCATCACCCTTATCCAAGAGATCGCGGCCCGTACGCAGAATCAGTTGCCGGATCTCGTTCTCGAAGCGTGCTCGAGCCAGGTCAAAGAACTCGTCGTATAGCGAAGGGAAGGCAACCTGGCCATGAACAATCTCCAGCGCCTGGGCAATCTTCCTCTGTGCTCGTGCGGTAGCACCTTCGCGCAGGGCCACTGCAGCAGCGCGGAGCGCGTCGGCTGCTTCCAGCAGATCCACATCCACCAGCTCGAGATTCAGTTCCGGCGTCTCCGACTCGGTGAGCACCGAGTCGTGCCCCATTAGCTCGCGCAGGCGGAACACAACGCCGTTCAGCGTCCGCCTCGCTTTGTCCGGATCCTCGTTCCCTGCGACAATCGTGCTGAACTCTCTATACGTCAGGGGCTCGTGCAGAATCCGATTGGCGATCATCAAACCCAGCAGGGTGCGAAGGCGTGAGCCGCGAATCGGGATTGGCTGGCCTCGCATCGGGTGGAACGAGACGATGCCCAGCATGGTCACGCGCGGCCGCTCGCGGGTTGCGTCGCCAAATCCTGGAGCCTGTGCATTGCGTTCGCGCGAGATTTCGGCAAACTGTCCGCGCCATCGATAAAGCTGTTTAGGCTCCAGGTACTGCGTGCCACACTCCAGAAAGTGCTGCATGCACTGCGGCAGCTTATGATCAACACACCACTTCAATGTCGCCTCGATCATCGTGGCCAGTTGTGGATGCAGGTCCGTTGGCAGGGATGGGTCGGGCAGCGATGCGCCGAAATGGGATACCAATGCCAGCAGCGCGCGTTTCTCGTGCAGATCGGAAAACCGAAGAACGTCGGCACCGATTGCCCTAACAAGCAGTTCTCGTACAACCGAGCTGTCGGTTTCACCGTGTACGTAAGCTTCCACCAAGGGTACAAACGTTGCATTGGCCTCACGTTCCATCGAGGCCAGCGAGCTTATCTCGAACCCATATTCGTGGCCGAGAACAAGCTGGGCTTCCGGGCGCAGGTATCGAATATCGTCCAGGAACGACGGAGCGTTGTTTGCCAACCACTCCGCATCGTTGAAGTGAATGGCCATTTCCACTAAGGCCAACCGAGCGAAGAGCTTAAAGTTGGGAATGTCGTTGGGAACAGTGGCGCACAGGAAGTTCAGTTCGCGTTCGATCTCACCCAGGTTGGCGCCAACCGCACCAAGGGCGCACGCCCGTGCCAGTGCGCTGTAGAAATAGTTGTTCGTCAGATGAAGTTCGTCGAACAGCGGCATCGCGTAGTCGGCAATGCTGATGGCGTCGTCCATGCGCCCGATCAGGTACATGAACATGAGCTTCGAGGCCAGGAAGCTGAGCCGGCGTCGAGGCTCCAGGAGCGGCTCCACCTCGGCAAGGATCTGAAGGCGCTGCTCCAACTCCTGCGACGTATTGAACATCTCCAGGAAATGGAAGGCAATGATCTGGCGGATCTGATTGCGCATCTCGCCGGTGGAGCCGGGCGACGTGGCCAGGGTGAGCAACTCGCGCTCGATTTCGGCTACCGCATCGATTGCGCCAACATAGATCATCGAACGGGCGGCCGATTCCAGATAACTGACGTACGCCACCGTGAATCGGAGTTCCGGGTGCTGTGCAACGAACTCCTTGGCACGCGTTCGCGTGGAGTAGCACATCTGGGGGTCCACACGGCGTCCCAGAGCGTGCAGAAACCGGAATGCGTTCAGGCGGTATTCCAGCATCGATGCAGGCAACGGGCCATCGGTTAATGCCAACAATTGGTGAACAAGAGAGCTGTATTTCTCGTGTTCCTCATCGCGGCGCATCAGCATCAATTGGCAGCAGAGCAGCTCGGCCTCGAATCGACGGTTTGCTGCGGCCGAGCGTTGTGGGGCGGTGGCCAGAGCAATCGCTGAAGCGGCGTTCCACGCGTCGGTGCCCAACTTCCAGTCGGGGCTGCTGTCCAGGGCATTGGCAACGGCAATGGATCGCGTAATGGCTCGTTCGGCGGTGTCGGGGAGTGAGCCCAGCTCGTTGCCCGCAAGTGCGATCAGGCGAAATGGAGCGATGGAATACAGAGGCCTGCCCTGCCCGATGATCTGGGTGATGGCCACTGCATCGATTGTCGCATGGCGCAGCAGATAGTTGTGCAGGATCGTATGCGAAAACGCCAGCAGCGGAAAGGCGGACTGCGCACCCGGCATCGGAGTTGCCGGCGTACCGGAGTGTGCGATGATTCCCTTCGATGTCAGTGTGTCGAGCAAGTAACTGTCATCCGACAGCAACGCCTTGGCGGTTTCGGCCGCGAACACCTCACCAAGGCAGGCAAGCCTTGCAGCCGCGCGGCGTTCGTTGTCGGTCAGATGCGCAACCATCCCCTCGGACAGCAGGGCCACATCGTGCCGCAGGGTTTGCGCGAGCTGCTGAAGAGGAAACGGTAGATGCCAGCGGCCGCTGGCATCGTCGTATGCAATCGCGCCAGAACGCAGCGCACCGCGCAGTGCGGAGCGTAATGCCAGCGGGTTTCCCGTGGTAGTCTCCAGAATAACCTCGGCAACCGGCATCGTCTGTGCGATATCGAACAGGTTGCTCAGCAGCAGGGCTATGTGTTCGGCGGTAAGATTGCTGACCTGAATGGTGTCGACCACGTACTGCTCGATCACCTGTTGGGCGGCAAAGTCAACCGGTCGAGCAACGCAGAGCAGCGAGATCATTTCGCTACGAACAGCCTCAAGAAGGCTCTCCAGCTCGGCGAGGGATTCGGTGGTAATGAGATGGATGTCCTCGATGATGAGGAGCGTTGGGCGAATTTGCGTTACGCGACGAAGCTCCGAAATCAAGCTCCCGAGCGACCCGGCCGTGTCGTCCCAGCTTCGGACCTGGCGTATCCCGGAGCGCCTGAGTGCGCGGGCAATCTGAGGGCCAAGCGATGCCGCCGATTCCGGATACAGCTTGGTATGGAGTACGGTACCGCCGGCATGCACGATGCTCGGGATCAGCTCCTCGATCAAGCGACTTTTGCCGATCCCCTCCTCGCCAATCAACAGCATTGCCTGCAGTCGATTCGCTTCGGACGTCGAGCGCCAAAACTCCCACAGACGTGCCGATTCGGACGTTCGGCCGACGTGCGGCAGTATACCATGATTCAGAAAGTCATCCAGGCTGTCTGCCATACCGGTTCCCCTACAACCGATGTATCCGAGCTCATTCGTACACGATCTCAACCCCTAACGGACGGTTTCGACATTGTACCACTGCGACCAACGCATGCGCATATCTGACAGCGGAAGTTACTGCATTGGCAGGCGGACAACATAGCATCGGCGACGGCCTCTAACCGGGTGGATTTTGCTGCTGTGATGCCTGCCGGAGCAACGTATCTACACGGAATTTCCCAAACCGTTTCACTTTTCGGTGAACTGTGACCGCATTGAGACCCAATTTGAATCGCTCGACATTACCTTTGTTATTGAGGGATATACCTGTTCGTAGCAGAGAAGAATGGCCGAGCCTGAACCACGGTCCTTCTTCTGACAGGTTCAAGTACGCTCCTCGTTACCCGCAACCGGACCTCAGTGGGTAGCGGGGAGCGCTTGTTTCATACCCACCTCCGTTTCGGGGTGTTGCGATACCGTTCGACGCCGTCAATCACCGCTCGTATCTCAATGTATAATCCGATTCCGTTTGCGGGGCCGCCCCACATCGGAGCTCTCAGGGCCCGCAGCTCCGCATCACCAGTATGACGCTGAGCGGAGTGGACTTGAACGTTTGTTAAAATTTTTTAGCTGAAATCGTTCGATTCAAGCGGCTCACGGCCCACTTGCGGAACTTTCTTTGGCGTGGGGCTTGGCCGGGGCAACAACATCGACGTATATTCGCGCCCGTTATTCGTTCCGTACGCGGAGCGATGGGAAGTTATGTGTTGGGGTGGAAAGGTTGATGGGAATCCTGACGCCGAAGTAGGGCGGCCGAGCATGCGCTCCTGGTCTGGGGCGTCGTGTTGCTTCTTCGAAATAAAGAAGGGCAGCATGACTTCCTGGTGGGCACCAGGCCTTATCATGCTGCCCTAACTGTCGGTTGAGAGTAAGCCATCGAGATCAGCGCTGGGCAATTGCTGCCTCGATGTTTCGCTCAATGCTTCTTAGAGAAAAGGACCTCACTTCTCCGAAGCATTCCGGTTGCGTTGCCGGTACTCATATCCAGGATGCGACCTTTCCACCCCGATATTTTTTGCACCATCACGCGAGCCATCGGATTCCATTCACTACGGATGCCACGTTTGGACCTCGAGTTATCCGCAGATGCATTAATCCCTGAGCGTTTTCAAAGACCTCACCGACTACCACAGGACCTCTGTTCTGGACCCCATTGAGACGCGGTTGGACCCCCGCGCTGGACCTCAATGCCACACTGAACCTCATTTTTTCGCCGCTGGACCGCAACGAAATCTTCACGATGTCAAATCCCGATCTACTCGGGAGCGATGAGCCGGCTGGACGACCAGCTCAACACTTTTGTTGGTTATCGTTCTCCGAGCACCTGGCCGCGAATGGGCAGCCGGGCCAGGTGCTCGAAGAATCGACTAACACCATGCCACCGAAGTGGCTCTGCCAAACTTTCTGGTTCGTTACTGAATGCCGCTGCCGGACGTGTTTGTCGAGCTTACATACTCGAGCGTCGGGCTCTCGCTAGAACCACTCACGCTGTACACGCGCTTGACGACATCTTGGCTGGCTGCTTCAAAGTCGGTCTGTGTACCCGAACCGTAGCGGGCAACTTTCGACTCCGTGTAGACAGCTGTTTGCGAACCTGATGTGTAGCCTTGCAAAGTTCCCTGTCGAACGGCTTCGGCCGAAATGGCGTTGACAACCTCACCATCGGTCGTTACGTCGATCGACCCGTCGGTCGAGACTACCTGAATGCCCGAAACCGACATACCGTATTCGATATTACCGTTCGAGCTGCGCAGGATCGTGATCTCGTTCATGATCTTCGACTTGGACTTAGTCGAAGAACTGCTTGTCCACCCACTTGGCGTGACGGTTGTTGTTACCGTCATTGTGCCCACCACAGTCGATCCGGACCCCGCGGTAGTCTGCGCCTTCGCCGAGACCGAGGCGAGCAGCGCGGCTACACAGCACACTGATAGAAGTTTCATGAATGGCCCTCGTAGCAGATTGAGCCCCTCAGCAGTGTATCGTCTGTGGGATTCTGCAAGGCCGGTCTGAAACTGTCGCCTGTGTCAAAGAACTCGGGTAGAGGTCATTAGCGACAATACAAACCTAACACCTGCAGATACCAGCCCACAAGTACACTTTTGAGGAGTGTTGTTGGTTGCACCTCATTTGCACCAGCCGGTTTACACCGAGTTCTGGAGCAATTCCAAGTTAGCGGGCCAGCGGTAGGAGAATATTCAACCGAAAGGTGGATGGGGTGGTTGATTCGCCGGGTGGATTAATCCTGAAGGATTTAAGGGGTGGGGTGGGGGAGGAGCAAAGATGGCCTAATCCATTATCGTATCTACTTACGTGTTACGAATTGTCGTGTTGTCGCTCTCCGAATGTCTGTGAAATCAGTCGCGATGTAAAATACTTGGCGAAGAGTTCCGCCTGGCCCCGTGTGCCTGTCTTTCGGTGGATTTGCTTGAAGTGCTTCTTGACGGTGTCGACCGTCACGGAGAGCATATCTGCCATCTCCTTGTATGAATGACCCATTAATTGCAGGATTACAATCCGTTCTTCCTGCGGACTCAGATGAGCATCATCCACCAAAAACGTCAATGCGTCGTGAAAAACGCGATCCACTGGGCGATCAGCCTGGTGCCGGGCAACCAGGTCGGAAAACACGAACACCATGAACTGTTTCAATGATACCATCAGGTGGCGCGTGGAGTCCGCGATAGCGGGCCGTTCGATCTCTCGCCACAACAGCACGGTCGCCAGGTAGGCGATATCCTTATAGTAATAGTCGAAGATGAGCGGGGCGTGGTATTTCTCCATCGGAAACCCTTGTTCCCGCGCAAAATCAAGCAATCGCTCGGATGGGCTGCGCTGGCTCTTGTCCACTGTAACCAGTGAATCCTGGGGGCGGGTATCCCTGGATGATGACGGCGAATCCTTGACATTCTGCCGAATACTCAACACCGTGGCGTATTCGCCCGGATCATCCAGCCGGCAATCAACGTTTACGTTGACGGTTATTCGGTCAACATCGCCCAAAAGATTGCGGAGGTTTTCACGGAACGCGCTGCCCCACTCCCGTACATCGCTGGATGTCGGCAATGCGTTCAAGAAGTTGATGACCTGATTGGAAACGCCCGAAACGGCGAATCCTGGCCGATCCGAGCGCCTTGGCCCATCCGCCCCGTGCGACACGCGCCATCCCCGGGGTGTGGCGCCCACGGTGCTGCGCAGCAGATTCCAAACTCCCGACCGGCTGTACGTGATGCCATGCTCCGAGGCGAGCCATGTTTGAATGCCGGTTAATGCGCCCAACCCTTCGGATTCAAGCTGCTGTTGAAGTGATTGCAGGGTTGCGTTGTCAATCCGACGTTTGCGGCCGGGAGTATTGCGGTCGGCAGTGGATACCAGGGCCTGCAGACCTCCCTTGCGATACACTCCCCACCAGCGCTGGAGACTGCGCTCCGAGCACCCTAATTCATCGCTGAGCTGCGAAAACGTCAAATTTGGACGCTCTTTCAGGATCCGAAGCATGCGCACACGCGAATGCTGAGGTGTGCCGTTGTGGGCTTCCTCCGATTCGAGCAATACCTGAAGCGCTTCGTCGACTGATCCTTTAGGCCGAGCCATCGCGGGCAAGTCGGGTTCTTGGAAGAATAACTGGCCAAGGATAGCGTTTCCGCGCGACACAGACAAATGTACGGTGTTGAAAAATGCGTGGCGGTTATGCGTGAAAATGCAATCTGGATGCGGGCGTTGTGTGTCTTTCCTCCTGGCTGTCAGCAGGCAATGCTCTTGACATAGATTGAGAGATACTGTCCAGAATTATGTGGCGGGATATAAAAAACACCGACTCTCAGCCCATTGAAAGTCGGTGTTTGACGTACTGGTATGTACAAGCGGTCAGGTCATGCGCTTGTACGATTGGCCCATCAGATACGGGGGACGACACAAGGGTCCAACTTGTATCGTAATCCGTGGAGCCCTAGATGTGATTACAGAAGCGATCAGGTCTTTCGCTACCGCAACCGATGAGAATCCAAATTGCTGCCACAGAAAGGATTCCCGAACATCTAACGAAACAATACTTAGCTCTGGCGCATCTTCGGCGGCTCACTCGACATTTCGGGTCCGGAACCGCTCGACGACCTGTATCCAACCATATGCTGGTCTGATACCCACAACTGAGTGGTACAAACTTACAGGGCGTACAAGGGTGGTTTGTCAACCAAAAGGTGGATGTCGGGGGTGGATTTCTTTGCGAATGTTCTGGGGACAGCGCAATGATGTCCGCTGTAACCGCTCAACAGCTCCACTGCGCGCCGCAAGGCCGTTGCCAGTGCGTGCTGGCGCCCAACTGGCCGGCCACGCCGATACGTTAGATAAGGTTGTATTCCCTGGCGCGTGCCAAGGCCTGTGTCCGGCTTTCCACGCTGAGTTTGCTGTACAGGTTGTTGATATGCGTTTTCACGGTGCTCACTGATATGTACAGAGCGTCGGCGATTGATGCGTTCGACTTTCCGTCGGCGATCAAGCGGAGCACTTCGATCTCGCGATCGCTGATCGGGGTCAGAAGCGTTGGAAGCGCCGTTGCCGGGGCTGCGTGTCCATTACCGTTCGTGGGCGGCGGTGGCATCCCGCCCAGTGCGCGCAACAGCTCGATAACATGCGGCGTCAGTGTGTCCTGATCGGCCTCGATGCCCTCGTGCTCCATCGAGATTCGCAGTTTCTTGAGAAGGCGTGTCATCGGCTCGCCTTCGTCAATGATCGTACGCACGTAGCCCTCGGCCGCGGCCAGGGTGGTGGCGCGGGCTATTGCCGAAAGCGCCTGCTCGGTTTCGCCGCTCTGCTCAAGCGCCAATGCCTGAACAACCAACACCTTGATCACCGTGTCGTTCTGTCCGCTTTCCTCGGCGACGCGCAGTGGGATCGCAAGCAATTCGAATGCTTCATCGGAGCGGCGCTGTGCCAGCATTACCCGGGCAAGCATCACCACGTCGGCGGCGATCTGGGGATCGTGCAGACTGGACGCGTCCAGCAGTGGGCCTACGGCCTGTGCCCACGCGGCGGCGGCGGCGATGTCGCCCTTCGAGAGCAGCAGGCCCACTCGCCGGGCCTCCAGGGCAAACTGGGTGGCCGCCGAAGCCCCGTGGCGCCTCAGCAGCGCTTCAGCGCGGTCGATTGCATCAATGGCGCCATCAACGTCCCCGCGTGCCTGATGAATCCGGGCAAGCAGACCGTAGCCGTCGAGCAGCAGCGGGACGTCGGTTGTTTCGCGTGCGCATTGCAGGCCCTCGCTCAGGTGGCGCATGGCGGAATCCACCAGATTGCGCTCGAAATCGATTGCTGCCAGTCCGATATGGCACTGGGCCGCCGAGTGCTGGCTTCCGCCCTGCTCGTCATCGGCAAGGAGTTCCAACACCTCGTGAAACGTTGCCGCGGACATCGTCAACTTCCCCTGCTTCAGTTGCAGGGCCGCCACCTTGGGCAGGGCCTCGGCAAGTCCGAATCGCGCTTTTTCGCCATTATGCTGGGCCGGCGTGCGGATGTACGTGGCAGGTGATTGGCTGATGCCGGGCCAACGCTCCGAATCGGCGAAATCGGGCTGGAATCGGGCTGCCATCGTGCTGTCGCCATCGGGGTCCGAATCGGCACGGAGTTGGTCCAGCGCACTGTTAAGCGCGGCCAGGTGGCCGTTGATGTCGGCCAGGCCGTCGTGAACGTGCGGTGCGCTCGCCAGGGATGCCATCGAGACGTATGTTCGGGCCGTGGCCGCGCTGCCGCGCAGCGTTTGTGCCCATGCCAATGCAAGAGCAAGGCGCGAGCGTTGGGCAATCATGGCGTCGGGGAACATATCCGACCACTGAAGCAGCCTGCCGAGCTCTCCACGAGCAAGCACGCCTTCGGCCGTTCGTTCGGCCAGCCGTACGGCGTCGGCTCGATCGCCACATGCCCACAGGTGCTCAACGGCGTCGGCTGCCATGCCCTGCTCCTGAAACCACTCCGAAGCTTTCCTGTGCAACTCGTTGGTGCGCTCAATATCGTCGGATTCCAGCCGTTCGCGGATAATCGCACCAAACAGGGGGTGAACGCGATACCATCCGGGCTCGCCGTCGAGGGGCTGCAGATAAAAGCTGGTGGAAGCAAGATCCGCCAGAAGTTGGCCGCATGTGTCGTTGCCGCAGAGGTGTTGGCAAAGCCTGCCGTTAATCCTTGCAGCGATGGTAACGCTTGTCAGCACGGGCTTCAGATCGGGGCGAACCGTGCCCAGAATCTCTCCTTCGAGGTATTCGGCCACGTATGGGAATCGATCGCGCACCCGGCGGCTTCTGGCATGCGAGCCCTGCCCGTCACGAATCGATAGCGCGGCCAGTTGCAGGCCCACTGCCCAACCATCAGCAAGGGCAACAAGTTCATCGATCTCATCGGCTGGCGGGGTGTCGCCGGTGGTAGCGCGCACCAGAGCATGCGCTTCCTGTGGCGTAAACGCTATTTCGGCAGCTCGTACCTCGCCCAGCTCCCCACGAGCGCGAAGACGAGCCAGTTGTAATGGGGGCAGCGCCCGGCTGGCCACAACGATCAGGACATGCGAGGGCATCCGTTCGATGAAGTACGAAAGCGAGGAATGAATGGCCTCGGAACTGATGCAGTGGTAATCGTCCAGTATGATGCGCAGCCGTCCGGACATGCCGGCAAGCTCGTTCAGCAGCGGGGTAAGCGCAACTTCGATTGGCTCACCAGCGGCCAGAATTTCGGTTGTACGCACGCCAACGCCCGGCAGAATCCGCCGCAGCGCGCCCAGTACATATTCCCAGAAACGTGCTGGATCGTTATCCCCAGCATCCAGCGACAGCCAGGCAGCCTGGCCCTGCTCCCTACGCACCCATTCCGCCAACAGTGTTGTTTTGCCAAACCCCGTTGGTGCGGTGACCAGTGCCAGACGGTTTTCGCCAAAAGCATCCAACCGTTCAAACAGGCGTGGTCTCGGCACACAATGTGTGAGTTTGCCGGGAATGTGAAGCTTAGTGGTGAGCAGCGGCATGCTCCCAGAACTCTCGCTACGGTTGGTTGCCCAGTCCATACCGTATGGAAATTTCCGTGAACGATCGCGTGCCGGAAGTTGCCCAAACCGGAACGGCGACCGAATAGAACGTATCGATCAATGGCGGGGTTGTGGCCCCGGGTGCTGTGGAGAAGAGCGTATAAGGTCCAATTGTACGCCCACTTCCGTCCGCAATGCCAGCCTCTCGTGTGCCCACACGAGTACTGAGGGTCAACACCTAGAACATCGAGCTTCTACCCTCGAAATCTCGTTGTTTCCCGGCAGTGGATCCTCCGGTTGAAAATCAACCGGGTGGAGCGCCTGTCGCGGAGTACAAGTATACGGCGGTCGGCCCAGCCCTGCAAGTAAAAGATGCCTCTCGAAGGCGTGTATTGTTTTGTAGTTGATTGCGATAGGGTCGATTTGATGAAGCGGTACTTTAGATCATCACCGTCCATCTGAGAATAAGCAAGCTCGCGTTCGCACGATTGGTATCGTGCGAAACAGGTGGGTATCCACCCACCTGTTGAATCATCTCTCCACCTCGTTGGCAAGCTCAATCAAGTTTCCGTCCGGGTCGCGGACGTACACCGATTGCAGCGGGCCGCGAGCGCCGGTGCGGCGAACAGGTCCCTCAACGATATCAACAGAAAGCTGCCCCAGGCGAAGGATGACGTCATCCAGTGGTGTAGCGGTGATGAAGCAGAGGTCGGCAGTTCCCGGTGCTGCTGTTCGGGCCTTTGGCTCGAATTCGTTGCCCTGCTGGTGCAGATTGATCTTCTGGGCGCCGAACAACAGGGCGGTACGTCCTGCACCGAACTGCTGGCGCCGCATGCCAAGCGTACGTTCGTAAAACGCGCACGTTACCTCGATATCGGCAACAGTAAGCACGATGTGATCGATGTGTGTAATCTGGATCATGACGGATCCGCCGTTTCCTCCTCTCGATCGCCCCATTCCGGCGGTTCGTACACCACCCAACTCGTCAACAGATCCGGATCGCGCACCACCTCGCCGGTGGACTGTAACTGGTAGTCGCCGGGGGGGGCGTCCTCGTACGCGGCAAGCACCGCAGGCATGGCATATTCAACCCCGGAAGGGTGAAGCAGCACAACAACTCCTTCCTCCGGATTAACACGTGCGATTCGGCCATGCAGCTGAACATTGTCCACGTGGTTATCGTGGCGATCGTGCACCTCGAGGCCAATCATAAGATGTTTGCCTACCATCGCGGCCGCACGTGCGGGGTCGAATCCTGGAATCTCGTTCATGCGTGTTCGATTGTCGTGGTCGGGGCCATTAGTCGTGATACTCGCCCCATTCGGCGCGAAGCGTGTCGGATATCTCACCAATTGTGGCATAGGCTTCAACGGCATCCAGAATGCGCGGCATCAGGTTCTCCGTCCCGCGTGCCGCCTGGCGTAGCGCGTCCAGCGTGGACGCGACTTGTGCCGCGTTGCGTGTGCGTTTTACCTCGGCCAGCCGGGCAATCTGCTTCTCGCGCAGCGAATCGTTCACCATCAGCACATCCTTGAACGGCGGCTCATCGATCTGGAATCGGTTGACGCCCACAACCACGTCCTCCACGTTTTCAATCCGCTTCTGGGCTTCGTACGCGGCCTGGGCGATTTCGTTCTGGATGTATCCCGCCTCGATTGCCTTTACCGATCCGCCCATGCCGTCGATGCGTTCGATGTATTCGGCCGCCAAGCGTTCGATTTCATCGGTCAGATACTCCACGAAGTAGCTGCCGGCAAGCGGATCAACCGTATCGGCAACACCCGTCTCGTAGCCGATCACCTGCTGCGTGCGCAGGGCCAACCGCGCGGCGTGTTCGGTTGGCAGGCCCAGGGCTTCGTCGAATCCATTGGTGTGCAATGACTGCGTGCCGCCCATTACCGCCGCTGCCGCCTGCATCGAAACGCGCACGATGTTGGTTTCCACCTGCTGCGCGGTAAGCGTTGAACCGGCTGTCTGCGAATGGAACCGAAGCATCATGCTGCGCGGGTCGGTTGCTCCAAACCGTTCCTTCATGATGCGCGCCCACATCCTTCGCGCCGCACGCAACTTTGCTACTTCCTCGAAGAAGTTGTTGTGGATGTTGAAAAAGAAGCTCAGTCGCGAGGCAAACGTGTCCACATTGAGCCCGGCGTCAACAGCGGCCTGCGTATAGGCGATTGCGTTTGCCAGCGTGAAGGCAACCTCCTGCACTGCGGTGGAGCCTGCTTCGCGGATATGATAGCCACTGATCGAGATTGTATTCCAGCTTGGCAGCTCGTTTGCGCACCATGCGAACATGTCCGTGATCAGCCGCATCGATGGCGCGGGCGGATAGATGTACGTGCCGCGCGCGGCGTACTCCTTCAGGATATCGTTCTGCACGGTGCCGCTCAGCTTTGTCATATCCGTGCCCTGGCGCCGCGCCAATGCCACATACAGGGCCAGCAGCGTCGAGGCCGTGGCATTGATTGTCATCGACGTTGATACGGACTCCAGCGGAATGCCGTTGAACAACGTTTCCATATCCGCGAGCGAATCGATCGCCACGCCAACCTTGCCAACCTCACCTTCGGCTATCGAGTGATCGGAATCGTACCCGATCTGCGTGGGCAGATCAAACGCCACCGACAGTCCGGTTACTCCCTGGCTCAGCAGATAGCGATACCGCTCGTTCGACTCCTCGGCGGTGCCGAACCCCGCGTACATGCGCATGGTCCACAGCCGCGAGCGATACATTGTGGGATACACACCGCGCGTGAAGGGGTATTCGCCTGGGCGTTCGGCTTGCTCCTGAGTGTCCCGTTGAAGGATATAGGGTGGGATCTCGATGCCGGAATCTGTCCTGAAGGGATTCTTGCGTTCGCCTGCCATGCGCTGATTATGGACAACGTTGATGTGCGAGGAATGATTTGCGGACGCCAAGTTACGAAGAGCTGCCGCATCGCTCGGCAGACAGTTCGTTGCAGGCCGTGTATGGGTTCGGCGCAACCCTGCCCGCGAATCCGATGCCGTGGTTCTTCCGGCAAGTGCCAGGATGGGGCGGCATGATGCCGCAGCCTATCGCAATGTTGTGCTATTTTGTCCGCTCACTCCGCCCGCCTCCCACAATTCGCGCTGGCACCTGCCATGCGTGTCCGCCGTGCGGGCTTCACGTCACTGTGAGTAAACACCGATGACTTTCCTGTACTCGCTTCACTCGCATATGCGGTGGCTTGTGGCCGCCACGGTACTGCTTGCCCTGATAAAGTTGATGATCACCTGGCTGCGCGGCACACCGTTTGGTGGCGGCGATCGCGGGCTGCTGGCTGCTGCTATTGGCCTTATCGATCTTCAGGTGTTGCTGGGCCTGGTGCTACTGTTTGCCCTTGATGGCACGTTCCCCCGTTATCGTCTGGAACACGCTACCACCATGTTGCTCGCCACCGTTGCAGCGCATGTCACCGCTCGCTGGAAGCGCTCCGACAGCACCGTGCGTGCGCGCAACAGCTACTTTGCCCTGCTGATCGCGGCGCTGTTGATCGTTGTTGGTGTGATGCGGCTTTCCGGTGGATGGATGCGGGGGATGTGATCGCGGTGCGCCTGGCCGTGTTTGTTTGAGCACGTAAGCTCGCCGGTAACTTTTCTCCCGGGATGGTTGTTTCGCGAGAAGTTGGGAGCAGCTCTCGTTCGCGGGCTCATCGGGCCGGCAGGGAAGATGCTCCCACACTGTACTCCGGCGTTTTCGATCGACCAGCGGATGTGGCCCTTTGCGCTGTCCGCTTCACCCCACCATAGTGATTGCGGTATGTTGTCGTGCCGACCCCGTGGGTTGGTGCCAGCCGCAACTGCGTCGTTCCCTGATCTGGAGATGCGTATGAGTCGCGTTCGTTACGCCCCGCCTGTCCTGCTCCTTCTTCTATTCGCTGCTGTTGCGTTTGGCGATCTCCGCGCGCAAAGTCCTGCGGGCAAGGAGTTCGTGATCGTGCTCCCAACGTTGATGGAGTTTTCCGAGATGCAGAAGGACATCGCGAACTTCTCCATCGAGGTCTACTGCCAGCGGCATACGAATATCTCGTTTCGGTGGGCCGATGGATCGCCCATTGTTAATGCCCAGGCCGAGGCAAATACCCGTTCGGTGTTCATGCGGCCGATGTTCCAGCTCTGGCAGATCATGCAGTCGCCGTTCGACTTCGATGCCGAAAAGCCGAATCGCCGGGCATTCATCATCTCCGCCGATCAACCTGTGTCGGTGCACGCCCTGTTCGATACAGCCTATCGTACCGAGAGCTATGCAGTATATCCGGTGTCGTCGTACGACACGGCCTACACCGTGGTGAACCATGCGGGATATGGCGCCTCCAGCGGCAGGTCCGGTTTCGTGGTGATGGCCTCGCAGGACGGCACCGATGTTACGATCACGCCGTCGGCGCAGACCTGGAAGGGCAACCAACCAGGGGTTCCATACACGGTGCGGTTGGATCGATACCAGGTGTGCCAGGTGGTGTCCACGTTCAAAAGCAGTGGGCGCACCGCCGACATTACGGGCACTACGATCCGTGCGAACAAACCTGTCGGCGTGCTCTCGTTCTCGTCGGGCTGCAACGTGCCCACATTTGGCCCGCCGGCGCCGCCGTCCAATCCGCCGGGATCCGGCAACATTCCGGAGTACAGCTACAGCACCAAGCTGATGATCGAACACCAGGCGCCTGAGGCCTGGGCTGGCACCACATTCTATACGCTCCCGTTCGTGCGCAAGGAGCCGCTTGGCCCGCAACCTGTCAATCGTGCGGCCCGCGAGCCTGGCAAGATTGGCATGCGAGCCGATACCTCGCTGGTGCGACTGGTTGCGCTGCAGTTCGGCACAACGTTCGATACCAACGGCGTCCGCATCACGAAGAAGGCGGGCGGTGACTCGCTGTTCTCGCGGAACGATATGCTTGATGTGCGCTTCACCGGGCCGATGAAGATCACCTCGTCGAAGCCCGTGCTGGCGATGCAGCTTGCCTACAGCTCCCGCGACTGCATGACATACGATACGATCTTCAACGTGGGCAACAGGCGCGACACCGTCGACATCCGTTACGGCGATCCCGCGATGGCCTATCTCCCGCCGGTGTCGCAATACCAGGCCAATCTGCAGGTGACCGTGCCGAACGTAAGCGATCGGCCGGCGCCGGATTTGATCCAGGGCATCTCGATTTTCTGGAAGCACTACCTGATCGTGACCGCGCCGGCAGCCGCCGCGGCGAAGGTGCGGGTAAACGGCAACCCGGTCAACTTCGCCTACCAGCAGTCCGGTGGCGCATATGTGTCGGCCTACGTGCGTGTCTTCCCCGGCCAGCGCGAGCTGATCGAATCGCCCGAGCCAGTGAGCGTTATCTCCTACGGCCTTACCTGGGCCGATTCCTATGCCTCGACATCGGCCGAGTCGGCCCGGTCGTTTGCTCGCGCAACGCCCGACACGCTCCGGTTCTTCTCGTGCAGCGAGGAAAAGGATACGGCCATCACGCTGAGCAATACAGGCGTTGGTGATTTCCAGCTCGACAGCGTGCGTATCAGCGGCGTTGTTGGCTCGGTGTTGGCGCCCACCCCTCTTCCCAGATTGTACGCGGGCAAAACGCAGGGGCAGATTCTGATCACGTTCAAGACGCCCGTGCCGGGCGTTTATACCGGCTCGATTCGTTTGTTCGTGGACGCGAACAATGCATCGGTGATTACGGTGCCATTTGTGATCACCCGCGACAGCGCCAAGCTGGCGTTGCCGGCAACCACAATCGATTTTGGATTGCTGAAGGCGGCCCAGACCCAGCGCGACACACTGATCGTTGTGAGGAATGATGGCGACCGGCCGCTGGTGCTGGATGCTGCGTCCATCGTGGGCACCGGATATCAGTTGATTGGTGCAACGTTGCCGGATACCCTGGCGCCAAGGGCAACCGACACGCTGCATATACGGTTCCTGCCAACGGGCGACGGTCTGCGTGAAGCCACGCTTCGCATCTCGGGGTCGCCCTGTCTGCAGCCGGTGAACATCGTGCTCCGCGGATTCAAGGGCAGCGGGGCCACGGCCCTGGTACAGCGGGTGCTGCAGTATGAATCGTATCTGTGCGACGTTCCCGCCTCCGTTGATTCCGTGATTCTCTTCCGCAGCATCGGCGATGAGCCGATTACCATCTCGTCGTCGTCGCTGGGCGGCATCAATCGTGATGAATTCCTGCTTCTTGATTCCCTTACCGGGGTTACGATTCCGCCGGGAGACACATTGCGATTCCGTGTCCGGTATGTGCCACAGGGCAACGGCGAGCGGCGAGCGGTTCTGTCGTTGACAACCAATGCGAAGAACGCTCCGCAGATCAACATCGACCTGATTGCGCGCAAGGATACGGTATCGCTGATCCCAACGGCCGACTCGTTGAGGTTTGGCACGGTGCTGAGCTGTGGTGATACGCTGGAGCGGACGCTGACCATACGAAATACCGGCACAGTGGCCGATACGATTACCGCCGCGGATCTGGGCGGGGCAACAGCCTTCGCAATCGGCACCAGCCTTCCGATTGTGTTGAATCCGTTTACGTCACAGGATATCCGGGTTCGATTTGTGCCGCCGTCGGACGGTTCCTTCCCGGTGCGGCTGCATCTTACCGGTACGCCATGCAACGTGGAAGCCACCGTGTGGTTGAGCGGCGAACGCACGTCTCCCAGCATCGCGGTGGCGCCGATTCGCTTCGACACGGTGTTCGCATGCCAGGCTGAACAGCAACGTGCGATGGTGATCACCAACAACGGCACACTTCCGGATACGGTGATCAGTGCAGCCGATCCAAGCGGAGTGTTCCGTTTGCTGAACTCGCCATTCCCCATGGTGATCGCTCCCGGCGCCAGCGAAACCCTGATGGTACGCTTTATTCCGCCGGCTGCCGGTTCCTACAGCAGCGTTGTCTCGCTTCAGTGGGGGCCGTGCGCCGGCCAGTTGGATGTGCCGGTCGAGGGTGTATCGGTTGCTCCGGCATTTGCTCTCTCGGCGGGGGGCATCGATTTCGGTACCGTGAATATCAATACGCCCGCCCGCGACACGCTTGTGGTGCGGAACAATGGCGCAGTGCCGCGAACGGTGTCGGCCGCCACGTTTGGCAGTCCGGGGTCCGTCCGACTCATACGTCCGGCCGCGCTGCCGGCTAACATCGCGCCCGGTGACTCGCTTGAGATCGAGCTGGAATACCTTCCAACAGCGAAGGGGGTTCTGCAGACCACGTTGACATTGCGGATTGCCGATCCCTGTGGCGGGGATACCACGATCGCGCTCAGCGGAACAGCCGTGGGCGACGAGATTGTGGAAACGTCGTTTACCGTTGCCATGACCGATGCCAGCGGTGGCGTTGACAGCGAGGTGGAGCTACCGATCGTTGTGGAGAATTGGGCGACTGTGGCCGCCGCGGCGCCAACGGCAATGCGGCTCGTTCTCTCGTATCGGTACACGTTGCTCGAGCCGTTGGCCGTTGTTTCGTCGCTTTCGGGGACAAACGCGCAGGTGGTATCGGCGACGGTGAACCAGGCCGACAGGGTTGTCCTGGTCGATCTCACGGGGACGAACTTCCCAACCAACGGAGAACTGGCCCGGCTGCGGTGCCGTGTGCTGCTTGGGGACACCGATCGGACCGCGCTGCGCGTGGATTCGGTGTCGATCACCACGCCGCCCAATCGTCAGGTGACGGTGCAACGGCGCAACGGTGAATTCCAGACGCTCGGGATTTGCCGAACCGGTGGCGATCGTTACGTGCGTCTGGGTGGGCTGCGCCTGAAAAGCGTGCTTCCCAACCCATCGCGTGATGCCGTTGCGATCAACTTCGAGAACGATCGCGACGACGTAATCACCGTGAATATGTACGACGCGTACGGAAATCTGGTGCGTGCGCTTGCGCCGGCGCCAACAGCCGCCGGCGTGCATACGATCAGGTTTGATACACGGGCGATGGCATCCGGGCTGTACGTGTGCGAAATCGGCAACGGCAGGCAGCGAGCCCGCACCACGCTGATTGTAGCACAGTGATGTTGTGCGCCGTGGCATGCGGCGCTATCACTGGCATGCCGGGGAAGAATCTGTGACGTGAAATCCATTGGCACGGGGATATACCATGCATCGCAGCACGATATACTACTTCAGCCTGGCGTTGGCTGTGCTGGCCGCCCTCGCGGCTTCGCACCAATCCCTGCTTGCACAAGGCGAGGATAATCGCACACGATCGGCAACGATGCAGGTGGGGCTGCATGCCGGTGGAATCCTTGCCCTTCCATCGGCCGACTTCGACCAGTTCCCGGGCGTTGCCACCTGCATGGGCATGCAGCAACCCACCCGCTTTGAACATGGCTCGGGCGGCGGTTTCGCGATATCCGGTGCGCTTGCGCTTGCGCCGCAGGTAGGCTCCACACCGGGTTCGCATTTCGGAAGCGCGATGAACGTGGGGGTGGCGTTGACGTCCACCACATTCGAGGCCGACGAAGTGATCGGGTATGCCAGCGACGCCGGCGGTACATCGGTGCCAATTGTCAGCCGCTACTCGTTGGCGGTGCGGTTGCAGGAGCTTCGTATCGAACCTTCGGCAACGTATTGGGTAAGCAGCTCCGTGCCGGCAATGCTGTCGCTCGGTGTGCGGCTTGGATACCAGTTCGGCGGGGCGTACACCTACAACGAACGCCTGGTGTCG
>CBHYLN010000008.1:0-63301 GCA_966128725.1 uncultured bacterium
GGTGGTCTCGTTGCCACGTCCGGAGTACAACTCCGGACGAACATTGCTGTATATCCAGGTATACAGGTGCGGTTGCGTTATGCGCTCCCTCGGTTCAGGAGTTCACCCCCCGTTGGCCGGGAGTTGTACTCCCGGCCCCGGTCACCGGTGGTCTCGTTGCCACGTCCGGAGTACAACTCCGGACGAACATTGCTGTATATCGGGGTACACAGGTGCGGTTGCGTTATGCGCTCCCTCGGTTCAGGAGTTCACCGCAAAGGACACAGAGGCGCGCAAAGGAATTCTGCATTCTCCTTTCGTCCTTCATCATTCGTCATTCCTCATTCATTCGTCATTCCTCATTCTTCCCACGGCCCATCCGGGTTCGCCCGTCCACGGGCGGGGCGGGCCGTTGGGGTCGGCAGGGCGCACCCCCTCGTTCAGGCTGGGCGGCTCCGGCCGCCGGGGGATGCCGGGCTGGTGCCGCGCGGTATCCTTCTTCTCCTGCTCAACGTCCACATCCACGGGCTCGATCTCCCAACTCAGCCGGCCGGAGATATCGCGCACCTTCGGGTTGCGCACCTCAACGTCGCGCCGCATCTCAACGGCCGTGAACTTCAGGCGATGCACGCCGCTTACATCGGAAAGGTCCACCACACCAAGCGTATCCAAGCCGCGCTGCCCGAACAGCACCACCATGCGCATCGTGTCGCGCATCGGGGTCTCGCGTCCGTTGTCGTTTCCATTACCGTTGCCATTACCCTGCGCCGGCACACGGCCCCACAGCGTGATCATGATGTCGGTAACGGTATCGCGGTTGAAGCTTTGGAACGCGGCGGTGCCGTGCAGACCGGCCCAGGCAGGGTAGCGAAGTTCGGTGATGCGCACTTTGCTGGCCTTGGCGACCGTGCCCAGGCAGTCGGCAACCGAATCACGGCGCGCGCGACTCCAGCCGGCGGTGTCGGGCGCCTGACCCCAGGTGATGTAGCGCGGCAGGTATTGGAATCGTTCGTCGGCACGGCCCCATACCGTATCCGGGTAGCAGTCCGCATTCAAGCGCTCGGCGGCCAGGATCACCATGCCGCGCACGGCCGTATCCCGATTCGGGGCGGCATCGCCCTGCCCTGCATGCAACGCGCCGGCGGCCATCAGCCACAGGCATGCGGCCAGTATTGGGCATACGGCGAACAATGGCCGTGCAACCAACACGGCGTGCGCCATCCGGAAACGGCCTGGCCAAAAACGGCCTGGTTGCCGGGGGCCTCGCCGGACGTGGCTGCGCCACGAAGGGCGATGCTCGCGACAACCTGTTCGAGCGGTGGGGTGTGCCAGCCCGACTGTGCCGATTCCGGATGTTCCGGAACCTCCCTGTACCGTGGCGTTTGCTGTAGCGTTCGCCTCGGTGGTCGATGCACGGAGCAATTCCGTGCGGGTATGGTGTCCGGTGCGCATGCGCCGTGCTCCTCCCTTCGTTGTGTGTGGATTGGATATCATATTGGGCATCTCCTTGCTCGCAGTCAGACAATACAATAGCACACCGAATTCGCATGAAGGGCATGCGTCGGCCGGGAAATCGAACGGTTGTAGGCTGGCTGTATCAGGAACGAAGCGGCTGCGGTGGTGCGTGAGAGGGGCACGGCCACGGCCGGTGAAACCTGGGATGCAGGATTGGCAGTCGCTGGCTGACGACCACGGTCCGTCAGGGTTGCCGGGCAACGGGCTGTTGAGAGGCATTATTCGCTGCATTGGCCTTCGGATCCGCCTGGTACGATGTTTTTATGAACATCACACGTGCGATCATTTGGCCTATCCTGCGGCTGACTGCTGTGGAACAGTCGGCGATGCCAGGGATTTCAACAGGCTGTTGGGGCAACCGGTAGTCATGGCCGGCTGTTGGTGCCGGCGCTGTATCGGTGTGAGTATCCGCGTCCCGTATGGTATACGGTTTTACACGCAATCACGATGCAAACCTACTCACATTGTACATTGGTACGCAAGCAAAAAGTGTACGCTACCAAATTTTTGCATGATCCCCGATGCTTGTTCGAACACGTTCCCCCCCGTTATCCAAGCCGAGCGCACAGGGGGTTCTCCGGTACGGGGGCATCACTCCATGAGGAGCTCCTGCCCTCCCCCCCTCGTTGGAAGGAGAGAGAGGGAGGGCAGGATACTGGCTCGCGCAACGGCCGCGGGCGTTACCTCACTGATAATCGCCGCGCAACAACGCGCGCAACGGCGAGGCGCGCAGGGCCTCGCCGCGAAGCGCCACCACATGGCGCGTCACGGCAGCACGATCAATCGGGATGGCGAATCTGGCGAACGTTGTGCACAGCGCGCCGATATCGCGACCAAGCAGTTCGGCGGCGCGCGGGTTGTGATCAATCCGCACCAGTTGCGGCAGATCGATCACATACACCAGCCCACGCCACCACAGCAGATTGTATGCCGAGTAATCGCCATGCACACGCCCGCATGCAACAATCGCGGCAAGGTTCTCCACGGCCTGCTCGAACGCATCGGCCGCCTGCTCCGGGCCAAGCCGTATTTCCGACAGGCGCTCGGCCGGCTCGTCGCCGGCGCCGATAAACCGCATCACGATCGCGCGACCGGCATGCGCCAACGGTTGCGGCACACGCACGCCGGCGCCATACAAGGTGGTCAGCTCGTTGAACTCGTGTTCCACCCATTCGGCCTGCCGGGCGGCAAGCCCCATACGCGAGCCCTGGGCAACGGCGCGGTCCAGCCGCGAGTTGCCGGTGTTGCGCCCCAGCCGGTAGGCCGCATCGTTGCGGAACCCACGCGTGGCAAGGTCGTGGTACAGCTTCACGGCCACCGTGCCGCCCGCGCCGCTGGCGACGTACACGGTTGCCTCCTTCCCGCTTTTAAGCTGACGGGTGATGGTTGTGATGATGCCTCTGTCGTACAGTTCCTGCAGGCCGGGGTCGCGGAACTCCGGCGCGGGCTCGCCCATGCGCGCCTCGAACGCGGCGGCGGCCTCGGGGGTTGGTGTCAGGTCGGCCAGGGTGCGCAGCACCCGCCGTGGCAGCCGGCGGCGGCCCATTCGTTCAAATCCGGATTCGGGATCACTGTGTTTTGCCATTCGGTTGTTCGTTGGTTGCCCGCATCGTAAGCGCGGGTAATCGTTTCGGTACTATTGCGGCGGCCCTACCGTTGGGGCGGCCCTGGTTGGGGCGGCCCTGGTTGGGGCGGCCCTGGTTGGGGCGGCCCTGGTTGCGGCGGCCCTGGTTGCGGCGGCCCTGGTTGCGGCGGCCCTGGTTGCGGCGGCCTGGTTGGGGCGGCCCGGCGTGGCCGCCCTCGACCTGCCCGTTTGCGGCGGCCTGTTGGGGCGGCCCGGCGTGGCCGCCCTCGACCTGCCCGTTTGCGGCGGCCCTGGTTGGGGCGGCCCTGCGTGGCCGCCCTCGACCTGCCGTTGCGGCGGCCCTGGTTGCGGCGGCCTGTTGGGGCGGCCCTGGTTGGGGCGGCCCTGCGTGGCCGCCCTCGACCTGCCGTTGCTAACGCCCTCGGCTACCGCCGTGATTGTTGATGCTGAACGTAGGGGGGATGTGGAGGCGTCGTCGTTATCGGCCACGCGATGCGCGGGCCAATTTCTTTTGAGACATCATCACGGGTGCCAACGCCATGGTTGCGTTGGCACCGCCGGCGGCGCGGCCTGGCTTATTGCAGAATCGCCTCGCCGTGTTCAAGATCCAGGTTGTACGTCTTGCCGCCCAGGTTCAGGCGCGGGGTCTGCCCGGGACGCATGATCAGCAGGCCGGTAAAATCAACGCGGGCGCTGTCGGCATCAACGCCGCGAAGGTCCACCTGGATGCCCAGGTTGCTGTCGTCCATCACCCGCGTCAGGCGGTTGATCTTCACGCCCGGCATGTTGGCCGAGGTGATGTTGCCGTTGTAGATCTTGCTGGTGCCGGGGAACGTGTAGCGGCCCATCCTGCCGAACTTGCCGCTGAGCGTGAACTCGTCGGTATCGGTACCGTTCAGGAACATGGTTGCCCAGCCGCTGTCCACCGCGACCACCTTCGGCAGCGTGATGGTGCCCTTCATGCCGGCGTTGAACACCAGCTCGGTATTGCCGGCGAACCAATAATCGCGCCGGTTGTTGAAGCCGTTGCTGGTGTAGAAGTAGCCGTAGTTCACCGCCGAGGTATACGAATACTGCTTGCCATTGTATGTCACCGTGGCCGTGCGGGCAATGGAGGTATCGCGCAGGATCACGCTGCCGCGCTCCTTCTGCCGGCCGGTCACCTGGCCGCCGCGCGCAACGTCCACGGCATTGGCAAGGCTCAGTTGAAACCCGCCCATCTGGCCGTAGGCCATCGCGATCAACGCGGCGGCGTCATCATCGGTCAGCTTTGTTGAGGGTGCAACGGGGTCCTCACCCTTGCAGCCGCCGGCAAGCGCCGCGCAGGCCAGAATGAACACCGCCATCAGGGAGAATGTGGGGTACGAGAAGCGGCTCATTGAAATCCGGTACGATTAGTGATTAACGTTCACTGTAAATGCCCGCACAGAAATTACACAACGGGTGCCTTCGCGGCACGGGAAAAGTTGGGGCATGATACGGTGGTGGCGTGGCAACTTCGCGTTCTTTGCGCCTTCGCGGTCATTTTTCACCGCAAAGACGCGAAGATCGCGAAGCTGACGCAGTGAGCCGCCCATCCATCCCGCCCACGCATCAAGGAACCACCTTCACCCATGAAACGAACCATGCCCTGTATATCCGGATATACAGGGCACGGCATCATGTTGCTCGCGCAACGTATCACGCAATCAGTGCTGCACCACCATGGTTTTGGAGCGGCGCACGCCACCGGAAACCACTTCGTAGACGTAGCTGCCGGAAGGGAGTTCGCGCGTGGCGATCTCCACGGCCCGCTCGCCCGGGGCTATCGCCCGCTGCAACACCATCCGCCCGTCGCCGCTGTACAGGGTAAGGCGCGCATCGCTCCCGATGGCCACGCCGTCCAACGGAATCGTGGTGGCCAGATTGGCCGGGTTCGGGAAGTTCTGCGAAAGCCCAACCGAGGCCGCCGCAACGGGCGTGTTCACGCCGGACTGGGTAACCTTGAAGATCGGGAGCTGCTCGAAGGCGCGCGGCAGCGCCTTTGGGGAGATCAGATCCTCGCTGGCGCCGTACCACTGCCCCAGCACCGAAGCGTACACCTGGCGGAAGTCGTACTGCATCTTGATGTTGCCCGGCCCTTCCAGATCCGTAAGGTTCGGCTCGCTGCCGATGAACCCGCCGATCACTCCGCTGCCGAACACCATCAGGGGCGCGGCCGAGCCGTGATCGGTGCCGGTGCCGTTCGAGGCAACCCGCCGGCCGAATTCGCTGACGGTCATCGTGCTTACGCGACCGTCCAGCCCGAAGCCCTCCATGTCGCGCTGGAACGCGACCACCGCGCCGGCCAGCATGGCATGCAGGTTGGCCTGCGCCGTAAGCTGATTGGTGTGGGTGTCGTAGCCGCCCACGTTGATGATGTACATCTGCGTTTTCAGGCCGCCGGCAATCAGGCGCGCAATGCCGGCCAGGCCCGTGGCCAGCGCATTGTTGGCCGGGTAGGTAACCTTGTTGGCCGCCACCTTGGCATAGGCCGCGATGATGGAGTTGGAGAAGATGTTGGATTGCTTGGCGATATCCCGCACGTAGGCCTCCTCGTCGCCGGCGTGCGTGGCGCGCACCGGATCAACGCCGGGCTGGCCCGGGATGTAGGAAAGATCGGCCACCGCAACGCCCATGTTGTTCTTCTCGCCGATCAGCGTGGTGCTCAGGAACGTGCCAAGCTCGATGGCGAACGGATCGGAGGGCAGCACGCTCGGGTAATCAGGGTACACTTCCTCCAGATACTTGGCGTACCAGCCGGCGTTGTCGTACACGTTCCAGTCCGACCCCGAAAGCCAGATGTCGGTGGAGCGGAAGTGCGACAGGTTCTGGTTGGGATATCCAACGTTCTGCACGATGGACATCTTGTTCTCCTGATACAGGGCCTTCAACGGCTCCAGCGAGGGATGCAGGCCCAGGCGGTCGTTGCCGGGCAGCTTGATCACCGAATCGGCGGCGATGGAAAGGTCGTCGGCAGTGCCCTGCTTGCGCGCGCTGTAATACGTGCTGTTCTGATATGGCACGATGGTGTTCAGGCCGTCGTTGCCGCCGGCCAGGCGGATCATCACCATTACGTGGTCGTTGGTGGCCGAAGCCAGCCGCATGAACGGCGAGCCCGCCGGCGACTTCGCGAATGCACGCACGCGAGGGAAGCCCATCGCCAACGGCAGTACGATCCCGGTGCTGGCCAACCGCTGTATGAATGTTCTGCGCTTCATCGTTCTATCTCACTGTTTTGTTCGTGTCGGATTTGGCTGGGGCCGCGGCACATGCCCGCGGCGCCCGGGATCAGTAGAGCTGGAACTTCGCCAACTGCGCGGCGGCTGCCAGGAACTTCTTGATACGCTCACCGGCCTTCTGGTCGGGATCGTTGATATCCCATTCGTAGTCCACACCGCCATCCAGCAGCGTGTTGTACAGCGCGGTTGCTTCAAGCGTTGATGGCGGCGTGTTGAACAGGAACTGCGCCATATCCTCGGCAAGCTGATGGATATCGTTCGGCGCCGGGAAGCCCTTGGCGAACGCGACCGGATCAAGCGTGTAGATCGGGCGCCCCTGCAACTTCAGCGCGGCGTTGGAAACGTCGATGCCGAACTTCTGGCGCACCGGCAACGACGATGTGCTGATCCACGTGCGCCCTCCGGGCCATCCCTTCACGTTGGGCGGATCGAACAACTGCATGCCCAGCGTTTGCAGGCGCGAGGATAGGTCGCGGCCGGTACGGCCGGTGGCCTGCGCGTTGAAATCCGGAACGGCCGTCAGGCCCATGCCGCGGATCATGCCGATCATGTAATCCACCGGGCTGCGCTCCATCGCGCCGATGTTCGTGTCGTCGTAGAAGTGCGCGCTCTTCAGCAATTGCTCCATCACGGGCTGGATCTCCCAGTTGCCGCTCTTGAACGTGTCGGCCATCTGCTGCACCACAACGCGATCGGGCACGTCGTACACAAAATTCCGGTACAGCTTCTCGCAGATGTAGCGGGCAACCTGGTCGCCGCGCTGCGCGAAGATGATATCCACAACATCGTCGGCCTTCCACTTGCCGGTCTGGCCAAGGAACGTCTTGTTGCCGTTGTCCCAGCTGGATTCAACAAACTGGCTGGCAAGCCCGCCGTAATTGGTGCCCTTGGTGCTGGTAGTGAATGTCCATCCGCTCAGCGCGCGCGCGGCCTCCGACACATCGGTCTGCGTGTAGTTCGGATTGCCATCCCAATCGGCCACGCCCATCGTGAACAGCTCCTGAAGCTCGCGGGCGTAATTCTCGTTGATGTTGTTGCGGTTGCCGCGCTTCCAGTTCTTGACGCCGTCCAGATAGATCAGCATCGCCATGTCCTTCGTCACATCCTTCGCCAACTGCTTGAAGTTGCCCAGGCACTTCGCGCGCAGCAGTTGGTTCTGCGTGTACATGAACTCCGCGAAGTTCACCACCTGCAGCTCGCTTACGAAGTGATTGTGCCAGATAAGCGTCATGCGCTCCTGGATGGAGATGGGCGACGCCGCCACAACCTGCTGCCACCACCGCAGAATCATTTCGCGCCGGCGGAACAGCTCGGTTTGCCAGGCCGCGAAATCCGTTGCGTAGGTCGGGTCGCCGGGGCGAGTGGCCGGGGCAACCCAGGCGTCGGTGCCGGCCCAGTCGGCAATCAGCGCCAGATCGGGCGCGAACGGCTGCAGCAGCTTGGCCACCGTGGCGTTCATGCCGTCGGTAACGGCCTTGCGGATCTCGGCATCGGTTGGGCCAACCATGCAGCGCCGCAGAAGATGCGCCGCCTGTGCGTATGTCCACGGCCCGGCGTAGGGCTCCAGGCCCGTATCGCTGCGGCGCAGAAACGCCGGCGGGTTCTGGCTGGTGCCGAAGCCATTCGGCGCGATTGCCTGGCCCGCCGCACGTGGGTTGGCCGCGCGTGGCGCGCTTACTGTAAGGAAGTTTCGACGATTCATAGCAGTCTCTCCGGATATGCGTCTATCGGATACTGGTTGCTTTCTGATCGATGCTGGGGGGCCTCTGTGACCTCCGTCGCGCTCTCTGGTTGAACGCGTTGCAACGGTAATAACGGCATGCAGGGCGTTTAGAGCCAGCCCGCTCCGTTTGGTTCCCGGGCGCCGCGAGTTGCCCATGCGTTGCGATAAACGGCGCGTCGATGGCGCGCATCGCGTCTTATGCCCAATTCGGCTGGTCAGCCAGCAGACCCACGGCGCCCACACCGGCCCGCCACAACAGCGGCAGACCCAAGGCGGCAACGCAGGGCCGCCACAACAGCGGCAGGCCGAAGGCCGCTTTGCCGGCGCCCCATGCCACAGGGGTAACTCGCCAATGCCGGACTGGTTACAGGAAGAACAACTGGGGTGCTGGAACCTATCCTCTCCATGAACCGACAAGCGGATCGCGCAGTGCGTGACCGTGCAATCGGAATGCTGGGGAGGTAACTGGTAGGATACGGGGATGGCAGGAAAAGTAACGCGCCACGATATATCGCGGCGCGTTACGAGAGGACAACGAGGGATATCCGTTCGCGAAACAGGGGCTACCGCCGCACAACCAGGCGCGCGGTGCGCTGCTCGGTGGCGGTGACAAGGGTACAGAGATACACGCCGGAGGGCACGCCGCGCAGGTCGATCGGGTACTGGCCGGAGCCCGACGGCAACGCGACGTCCAGCACGGTACGCCCTTCCATGGTGGTAAGGCGCAGCCGGGCGCCGGCGCCGGGTGGCACGTTCTCAAAGGCAACCGTGGCGCTTACCGAAGCCGGGTTGGGTGATACGGAGCGCAGCTCCATCAGCGATCCCGTTGCCGCGATCAGCGGCCCGTCGCTTGCCTCCACGCGGAAGATCGGCAGCGTGGAGAACGCTCGCGGCAAGGCGTTGGGGTAGATGTCCTCGTCGGCCGCGGCAAACCACTGCTTCAGCACCGACGCGTAGATCTGCCGGAAATCGAACTGCATCTTCAGATTGCCCGTCTCGTCCAGGTCGTCGAAATCGGGATCCTGGCCGATGATGCCCGGCTTCACGTTACGGCCCATCAGGAACATCGGCGCGGCGGCGCCGTGATCGGTACCCGTTCCGCTGGGCGCCACGCGCCTGCCGAACTCCGATACGGTCATCGTTGCAACGCGGTCGTCCACACCGAACGCCTCCAGATCGCGCTGGAACGCGTGCAACGCGTCGGCACAGTACTTCAGCAGGATTGCGTGGCGGCGGATGTGGCCGTCGTGTGTATCAAAGCCGTCCACGTTGATAATGTATACCTGCGTGCGCAGGCCGGCGGCCACCAGCCGCGCAACCCGCGCCAGCGCGCGCGGCAACGGGCCTTCGGTTGGATACACAACACGGTTGGCGGGCTGGCGCAGCTCGGCGTCGGAAATGGAGCGCATGAACGTGTTCGCCTCGCGCAGGTTCTCGGCGATGTACTGCTGCTCGGTTGTGGCCTCGGTGTTCTGCGGCTCGCGCACAACGGCTTCATCGGGGATGTAGGAAAGGTCATCCACGGCCAGGCCCATCTCGTGATGGCGCCCTATCAGCGTCATGCCCAGTGCGGTATCCAGCTCAACGGCAAACGGATCGCCGGGCAGCACCGATGGGTATTGCGGATACTTCTCCTCCAGATACCTGCCGTACCATCCGGAGGTCTCGAACGCGTCGGAGTCGGACGCCGAGAACCAGATATCGCTGGACCGAAAGTGCGACATGTTCGGGTTGGGATACCCCACGTTCTGCACGGCAACCATCTTGCCTTCGTTGAACAGCTCGGCCAGCGGCGCCCACGCCGGGTGGAATCCCAGGGTGTTGTGGCCAGCAAGCGGCACCACCGTTTCGGCCGGCACCGATAGATCGTTCACCGTGCCGCGACCCCGCGCATGGTAATACCGGTCATCGTGCAGCGGCACCAGCGTGTTGATGCCGTCGTTGCCACCAAAGAACCGCACGATCACCAGCACGTTCTGGTCGTTGGCCGAACGCAGCCGGCGAAACGGGGCATCCAGCGGCGCCTGCGCCCAGGCGCGCATCCCGCCAAAACCCGAGGCCATCGGCAGCGCCACCGCGGCCGAACCCAGGCCCTTGAGAAAGGAACGTCGTTGCATCGATCTATCGCAAAAGGTTGAACAGTGTTCTCGGTATCCTTGCGGGCATCGGCCCGCAGGGTTCGCGCCGGGCCGCCTCAGGTAAGCTGATACTTCGGAAGGCGCACAAGCATCTCCAGCACGGTGCGGATGCGCTCCGGCGCAAGCGGGTGCTCCAGGCTCCATCCTCTGGGGCCCAGCCCGCTCAGCAACGCCGACTCCAACGCCCGCAGCTCATCGGCCGTTGCCGGCACCGGCAGCAGATGCCGCGCCACGTCGGCAATCAGCAGGTGCGGGTCCTCCGGCGCTGGGTAGCGCCGGGCGAACTCCAGAGGATCGAACGTGTAGGTTTTCACGACCGTGATGCCGTTCCAGTAGCCGATACGCTCGCGCACCACATCGGCGGCGAACTTCTGGCGCGGCGCCAGAAGCGCCCCGCTCACCCAGGCGCGGCCGTCGCGCCAGCCCTTTACGTTGGGCGGGTTCAGCGGCATGTGCCCCAGCGCAAGCAGGCGCTTCACCAGATCGTTGTGTGGCTCGCCGGGCACGTCGGGCGCAAAATCCAACACGTTGCCCACGCCAATCTGCCGGATCACCGCCAGATGAAAATCGGCGGTGCTTTTCGGCAGCGCGCCACGCGTGCCGCCTCGGAAGAAATGCGCGCTGCGCAGAAGCGTTTCCACCACCGGGCGCAGTTCCCACGATGCGCCCATCATCATGCCGGCCATCGCGTCGATCACCTCGCGGTTCGGTTCGGTGTACACAAACCACCGGTACAGCTTCTCGCTGATGAAGCGCGCGGTGTGCTGCGCCCGCTCGGCAAAGATCAGCTCCACCACGTCGTCAAGGCCCCAGGCCCCAACCTTGCCGAACACGTTCTTGCCGCCGGCGTCCCAGCGCTCGCGCATGAAGCGCGACTGCAAGCTCAGATGATTGCTGCTCACCGGGCTTGGCGTGGGCGCCCATCCTGTAAGCGCGCGCGCCACCTCGCGCACATCGCGCTGCGTGTAGTTCGCCCGGCCGTTCCAATCGGCAATGCCCATCGTGAACAGCTCCATCAACTCGCGCGCATAATTCTCGTTGACATGCGGCCCCCACTCGGCAATGAAGTTCTCCATGCCGTCCAGATACCGCAGCATGGCCATGTCCTTCGATACGGCGCGCACCAGCTCCTTGAAATTCCCCAGCCACATGGAACGGAACAGCTTGTTCTGTTCGATCATCCACTCGGCATTCTCCGATACGTGCAGGCTGCTTACGAAGTGGCCATGCCAGAACATGGTCATCCGTTCCTGCAACGACACCGGCGTCTCCACAATCGTCTTCAACCACCAACGGCCGGCCTGCTCGCGGCGGCCCAGCCGCACCACGCGCCAGGCATCGTACACCGGGCCTTCCACCTCGGGCGGATAGTTGCAGGGATCGGTCCCAACCCAGTCGGCAATCAGGTCCATCGACGGCTGGAACGGTGTCATCAACCTGTTGATGGTGGCGTCAAGCCCTTCGGCAACCGCGCAGCGAATCTCCGCATCGGTGGGGCCTACCATCGTGCGGCGCAGAAGGTGCGCGGCCTTCGCATAGTCCCAGGGATCGCTGGCGGTGGGGGTAAACGGTGTAAGCGGAATCGGTACGTCGCTGGCGATTGGCCCGGCGTATTCATGCACACCGCCGCCCGGCGACGTGCCGGCCGCCCCATCGCCCGCGGCATGCGCGGTTGGGTTCGTGGGATCGGCCGCGCGCGAAACCGGTGATTCGGCGCCCGTGCCGGGATGGGCCGCCCGGTCGCCCTGCTGGTCGCCGCCCGGCCGGCGGTTTTGCACCGTGTTGCGCCCGAACGAAAGGAAAGCTCTGCGATCCATATCAAATACTCTTCGTGTGCCCGGCCCGGCGCATTATACCCGGCCGTTGTTGTTGCTGCGCCGCCCTAGAAACACAAAAGCAGCGCGGGATTCTCACCAGATCCCACGCTGCTTTGATTTTTTTTGAACGGGATGCCCCGCTCCTGCTGCCCGGCTGCCGGTATCCCGCAGCCCTACCGCGCCAGCACCACGCGCTGTTGCAGCATACTTGTACCGGCGCGCAGCCGCACGATATAGGCCCCGTTGGGCAACGCATCGTCGGCATGCCACGTGGCGCCGTGCTGGCCGGCCTCCAGCCGGCCGGCAACCGGCACGGCAACACAGCGGCCCAGCATGTCGAACAGCTCCAGGCGTACATCCAGCGCGTTTGGCAACGTGTAGGCAAACCGCGTTACTCCCCGGCTGGGATTAGGCCCCGCAACGTCCAGCCACAGGCCGGCGCCGGCCGTGCTGCCGCCCACGCTGCCCGGCAACGCCGCAACCGGCATCACCACGCGCGAGGCATTGGGGCCGGTGCGCGATATGGCGCTTACGGCAACCAGCGTATCGCCGGCGGTGTACAACGGCCCGCCGGTGTTCGGGTTGATATCGTACTGCGGGAAGTTGGAGCCGGTGATATCCACGCGGAGCCGATGCCCGGCCAGGAATGTGTGCGCGATGTTCTGCAACCCTACGGCCACGCGATACTGTGTGCCGGGCGTCATGGCGGCGGTATCCTGCGGACCGAAGCCGTTGCGGAACCGGGCGCGCCGGATGCCCTGCGTAAGCAGTACGGAGCGCCCATCCGGGTACACATCGCACAGCCGCACGGCGTAATCGGCGTCCGGGCGATCGGCGGTAACGTACAGCTCAACGGTTACGCCGCCGGTAACCGCGATGTCGCGCTCCAGCACCGGCGTGCTGTACACCAGCACGTCGCCGCGCGATTCCACCACGGCGCGGATATCCTGCGGACCATCCACGGCGTCGGGGTTATTGGGCGCCAGCCGCGCGCCGCCGTACGTTGGAGAAGGGTCGCGTGGGTCGGCACGGAGCGTGTCGGGCCTGTCGGCCGGCAGACCGCTCAGCAGTTGGCGATCGGCCGCCAGGTACAGCGCCAGCGTATCCATCCCGGCGCACAGATTATTCCAGTCCGTTGTGGTGCGCCATTGGTTTGTGCCCATCTGATAATACCGTATCAGCGGCTCGGCCGGGTAATCGTTGTCCACATGGCGCATGTAGTAGTCGAAGAATCGCAACGCGATGGAATCGGACATGCCCGCCGCGTTCGGGAACGTCAGCACACCCTGCGTGCCTTTGCCCACGCGGCCGTGCATCCACGGCCCCATGATCAGCTTGTGCGCCGCGCGCACGGCGGGATCGCTCCGCTCACGGAGATCATCAAACGCCCGGATGATATCGTCCGGATAGAAATCGAACCAGCCGCTGATAAGCAGCATCGGCACGGCAAAGGAATCTGGCACATCGCTGCTGCGCTCGGCCACCTGCCATACGATATCGTTGGTGGGATGCGCCAGGATCAGCGCGGTCTGCGAAAGCCCCAACGCCGCCTGCGACTCGATATGCTCCTTGCGGAACTCGCCGCCGTAATACGAATCGGTGTACTTGGTTTTGAAATCCTTCACCAGAGGAACCGAACAGACCAGATGCGGCGGGCGGTGTTTCGCGGTCATGAACTGGATGGCACCCAGCGCCGACGGGCCCCATGTGCCCACCGATCCGTTGCACCAGGGCTGCGCGGCAATCCACTCCACGGCGTCGTAGCCGTCGAGCCCGCGATCGTAGTTGGCAACGCTTGCCGCCTTCGAGCCATAGAACCCGCGCCAATCCACCACGACGTAGTTGTAGTGCGCGCTGTCGTACGGGAACGGACTGCCGCCGGCCTCCGGAGGAATGTTGATCGACAGACGGTAGTAGTTCTTGTTGTATGGCGTCTGAATCAGGATCACCGGCTTCGGGCGCGCGGTGTCGTTGGTGTACAGGTCGGCGGCAAGCGTTTTGCCGTCGCGCGCGGGTATCGAGCGCTCGTAGTACCGCGCTCCGCCCTGCGCGTGCAGGCCCAGGCACAGCAGGGCGTGCAGCAGAGTACCAATCGTAGCCAGTCTGCGAATCATGCTTCCTCCGCGATAGGTTGCGCAACACGGGCCGCCCCGGTTGCGCCTGATGTGGACCATCCCCGCCCGCAGCATCCAGAGGCCGCATCGGGGGCAGGAGCATTAGTGTCGCAGGCCGGCGATCGGTTCCCTGCCGTGCCTCCGGGCCGCTTCGCCGCATCGCTTCGCGCGACGGACCGTTCAGCCGGCTTCCTCCTGTTCAGCCGGCTTCCTCCTGTTCAGCCGGCTTCCTCGCGCTCCAGCCGGGCTATCAGCGCCGGGTTGCCGATCACGATCAGTGTTTCGCCGGCCTCGATAACACGATCGGCGCCGGGGCTTACGATGAACTCGCCGGACACACGATGCACCGCAAGGATGGTCAGGTTGCCGGAGGGGTCGTTGGAGCAGGCGCCCACCGTGCGGCCCGCGAATCGCGAGCCAACACGAACACGGATCTGGCCCACGTTTACTTCCAACTGCTCCATGCTGAGCACCTGTTCCAGGAAGTCGTGCACGTTGGGCTGTACAAGCGCCAGCGCCAGGCGCCGACCGCCAATCCTGTCCGGGCTGATCACCCTATCGGCCCCGGCACGCCGGAGCTTGCTTGTCGCCGATTCGTTGTTCGCACGGGCCACCACCAGCACCGAGGGGTTCAGCTCGCGAGCGGTGAGCACCGCCAGCACGTTTTCGGCATCGTTGTCCAGCGTAACCACAACGCCATGAGCGCGGCCGATCCCGGCACGGCGCAACACCTCGTCCTGCGTGGCATCACCAATCACGTACGGCGTGCCGCTTTCGGCAAGCTCCTCCTCAAGCGCGGGGTTCGCATCGATCACCACGAACTGCTCGCCACGCGAGCGCAGATCGTGCACAATCGGGCGGCCCAGGCGGCCGTAGCCGCAAACGATGTAGTGTGCTTCCATTGTCGCCAGTGATGCGCGCAGCCTGCGCTGTTGAACGTTCGCCCAAAGTTTGTCGCCAAGGAACACCTCGGCCCCGGCCGCGATGGCCCAGCCGGCCGTGCCAACCCCGGCAATCAGGAACAGGATGGTGAAGATGCGCCCGGCTTCCGACAGCGGATGCACCTCGCCAAACCCCACGGTGGTAAGCGCGGTGATTGCCATGTACAGCGCATCCACAACATTCATGCGCTCGATCAGCATATAGCCGGCCGTGCCAATCGCAACCAGCACGGCCAATACCACCAACGATGCACGAAAGCGCCCAACCGGATCGGCCAGGACACGCCGCAGCAATCGGCCGGGTCGCGGCCGCGCGGCAATGCCGGTAGTGGTCGCGCCGGCACGGCGCGATGTTGTGGAATGGGGCTTGTTCACGGCGTCGAAGTTACGCAGTGGTGAAACGGCAACCATGCCGGTAACTTTTCGCGCGCCCGGCGTGTAGGTTGTTGGTGACGGCAAAAGCCGTTGTCGCCCGGCTTTCAGGGCGAACCAGTATCTCCCAATTCATACATCCGCATTCGTTTTCCCGGCTTGCATCGCAAGGCGACACCCTGTTGCCGTGGCCGTGCCATGCCCCGGAACGAAGCACACCAACCGAGGGCCCGCGCCATGTACCGGTACTTCCTCATCCATCAAATCTTCGCGATGGTGATCGCCGTTGCAGCCGTGGCCAGCATGGCAACGGCCCGGGCGCAGGGCACTGGCGAGGTGGCCGGCACCATTACCGACAGCCTGGGGGCGCCCATCGTTGGCGCAACGGTGCGCGTTGAGGGAAGCGATCGCATGGGGATCACACATGGCAACGGGACCTATGTGATGTTCCTGGTTCCCGAAGGCGAGCAGACACTGATGATCACGGCAACAGGATTTCAGGCACGGTGCGAAACCGCGTACGTAGTGGCGGGCGCCACGGCGCGGATGGATGTGTCGCTGGCACCGAAGAGGCCAGCCCCGCCTCCCCCACCCGCCGCACCGAAGGTCGCTGATGCCGAACGACAACCCATCGAAAAGATTCTAACGGCTGACTGTGTTGTAGGCACTATCCGGGATGAAGATGGCAAGCCCATACCCGGTGCAGCCATTCGCCTGGAGGGGACAACGCTTCGCACAAAAAGCAGAGTTGACGGGAGCTACATCATCCAAGGCGCGGCGCCGGGGATATACGAGGTCGCGGTGGCAAACGTGGGCTACAGGCCGCTGAAGCTGCATATCGTGGTGTCCGGCACTCAAGCAACAAGGCTGGATATCGAGATGGAACCAAAGGCGATCGAGAGCGGATCGATCTTGATGTGCCCCAATGTCAACTTCATCCGTCGCGACGAGACCGGCAAGGTGCAGCGTATCAGATTCGATACGTACTGAGCACGATACAACGCACCACCGAGTGCAAGGAGGAAGCCAACATCATGAACACGCAACACAGCGCCCGGGCTATCGCATCCGTGGCAGTGATCGGGATGTTGCTGGCAGCATTGGCGGGGCGCGCGCAAGTAACGGGCACCGTCGCCGGCACCATTCGCGACAGCGCCGGCACGCCCATCCAGGGCGCAACCATACGCCTGGAAGGCACCACACAGGGAGCCAAAAGCAGGGTTGACGGCACATACCGCATCACAGGCGTTCGCGCCGGGGAATACCAACTATCAATCACATGCATCGGTTACGCCAAAGTGTCCGCCAACACGTTAGTGCGGGTCGGGGAGACATCGGTGGTGGACGTGATGATGGCGCCGGGAGTGTTCAATGTTGGACACGTGGCGGTTCGCGCATCCGGCGAACGGAACCTTCGAACAACGAAACAGGGTTCCATAGCCATCCTGAGATCCGGATTCACGGAAGGCTTTGGTAGTGGCGGCACGCCATACTACCCAACTGTTTCGCCGGTAGCGGAATCGCTGGACACACCATATCACGGCGACAGCACCGGCCGCGGCAACGCAATGACGGCCGTGGCCGAGCACCCGCTCTCCACGTTTTCGCTGGACGTGGATGCCGCCTCGTATACGTTCATCCGCGATGCCATTGGGAAGCAAACTGCGCCCCCTGCAGCCGCCGTTCGCATCGAGGAGATGCTCAACTATTTCACCTACGATTATCCGCGGCCGACCGACGGCGAACCGTTCCGGGTAACAACCGAGGTAGCCCCCACGCCATGGAACGCTGCCACGCAGCTTGTCCGCATCGGCGTACAGGCCAGCAGCATCGCCGAACGTGACCTGCCGCCCAGCAATCTTGTTTTCCTTGTGGACGTGTCCGGCTCGATGAGCGGCCCAAAGGGCCTGGGCCTTGTGCAGCAAGCGCTGGCACGGTTGGCCGCCAATCTACGCCCGCAGGACCAGATTGCCCTCGTGACGTACGCGGGCCGATCGTCCATTGACATGCTGCCGACTTCCGGGACGTATCGCGACAGCATTCTGCGCGCCATCAACGGCTTGGCAGCCGACGGTTCCACCAACGGCAGCGGCGGCATCGAGGCCGCATATCGCCTGGCCGAACAGATGTTCAACCCCAGAGCAAACAACCGGGTAGTGCTGGCTACCGACGGCGACTTCAACGTGGGCGTTACAAGCCCGAAGGACCTGATCAAGCTGATCGAACGGAAACGGGCAACCGGGATTTTCCTTACCGCGATAGGCGTTGGCATGGGCCGCGAGCAGGATGCGTTGATCGAGCAGATCGCCGATCATGGCAACGGCGCCTACTACTACATCGATGACTCCACCGAGGCTGCACGTTTGTTCGGGAACAACTTCGCGGCGGCGATGTACACGGTTGCCAAGGATGTGAAGGTGCAGGTCGAGTTCAACCCGGAAACGGTGGAGTCCTATCGACTGATTGGATACGACAATCGCCAACTCGCCGACTCCGATTTCGCGAACGACCGGAAGGATGCCGGCGACATCGGTTCCGGCCATTCGGTAACGGCGCTCTACGAGATCACACTGCGCAAGCGTTCTCCGGCCAGCATTTCGGCGCCGCATCTTTCTGACGCCGATCTCCGCTACCATGGCCGCATCAACAGCAACGAACCCAGATACGCAAGCGAGCTGCTGGACATCCGGCTGCGCTACAAGAATCCCGATTCCGACCAGAGCGCACTTGTTGAATCGCCCGTGGCGGCAACCATCACGGAGCTGGAGCACACTTCCGCCGACTTCCGCTTCGCCGCCGCCGTAACGCAGTTCGGCCTGCTCCTGCGCGCCAACGGGCACCACGAGACAATCGACCTTGGCGCCGTGCTGCAACTTGCCGAAGGCGCCATCGCCGGCCACGATGACCGCGCCGCGTTCTGCGAACTGCTTCGCCGGTACCGTACCCTGCCGGCAACACCCCGATAATACTGGCTCCTCACCACCCAACGCAGGAGTAAAAGGAACGGCCCGCCGTTGTAGCGGCGGGCCGTTCTCCCCGTTTTGAACCATCGGTTTTGAATCGTCCGTGTTGAACCGTCGGTTGCCGTTCACCAAAACCGCGCACGGCGCTGCCCGGCAACCGGCTGCCCGGTTATCAGTAGCCGAACAATTCCTCCATCGAAACGTTCACCACGCGACCGTACTTCTTCAGCTCATCCATGTTCACCTTGCTCTTGGAGCCAAGCACGCAGTAGGCGTAGGCCTTCCCCTTGTAGCGGGCGTTATGGAAGCTGTTCAGATCGTTCAGCGTCAGCTTGTTCAGCCCGGCATACACGTCCTTGCGGATATCGTAATCCAGGCCACGCTTCTCGGCGGCAAGGTAGCTGAACAATATCGCCGTCTTGGTAATGCGCTCGGTTTCGATCTGGTTCTTCAAGCCGTCGCGTGCGGTTGAGAACGATTGCTCGGTGCGCGGCATCGTAGTCAGCAGCTCGTTCATTGCCGGCACGGCTTCGGGCAGCTTGTCGGCCTGGGTGCCCACGTACGACAGGATGTAGCAGGGGTCGGTCTTCTTGGCCGGCACCTGATAGGCAGCGAACGTGGAATACGCCAGCGCCTTCGACTCGCGGATCGTCTGGAATATCACCGACGACATGCCGCCGCCGTAGTATTCGTTGAACAACGATGCCACCGGCACCGTTGAGGCGCTGAACGGCTCGGACTTGCTGAGCCACACCACCTCGGCCTGCACCATGTCGAAGTCCGCGAAGTAGATCACGTTTTCGTTCATGTCCTTGCGTGCGTAATCCACCGCCGGCGGATAGTCGCGAAGGGTTGCCGGTGTCCGGTGGAAGGCGTTCAGCGACGCGGCCACGCTCTGGCTGGCGTCGGGGCCGTAATACAGCACACGATGCTTGAAGCCGTTCAGCTCCTTGATCTGGCGCACCAGATCGTCGGCCTTCAGCGCACGCACATCGGCCTCCGGCAGGCGATCGGTGAACGGATTGTTCTTGCCGTAGATCGCGTAGTTGCGCAGGCCGCTCCACAGGATCGTCTGCTTGTCCTGCTTGGCGTCCTTGCGCGCCTTCAGATCCTGGCCGATCACACCTTCAAGGGCCTTCGGGTCGGGACGCACGTTTGCCAGCAGCTCCTCGAACAGCTTCAGCGCGGGCTCGTAGCTCTCCTTCAGGCCGGAGAGCGACACGTACACCTGATCCTCACCGGTCGACACGCCGAACTCGCAGCCAAGCTTGAAGAACTCCTTCGAGAGCTGCTCGGCCGAATACTTGTCGGTGCCGAGATACTGGAGATACTTGATCGCGTACGGCAGCGTGCGATTGTTGCGGCGGCCCATGTCGAACACGTAGTACAACGAGAACAGATCGTTCTCCTTGTTCTGCAGGTACAGCATGTCCACGCCGTTCTTCAGCGACACACGCTGGATGTCGTGCTTGTAATCAAGGAACACGGGCTTGATCGCGGGCGCCGGCGTGCCCAGCACCTTCTTCAGGAACGGCGACTGATCGTCGCGGTTGACGTCCACCGGCGTGATCGCCGGCTTCTCGACCTTCACGATGGACTTGTCCTCGCCGGAGCGCTTGTACACAACCAGGTAGTCGTTGTTGTAATAGCGATTGGCGAAGTCCACAATCTCCTGCTTGGTCAAACGGCTCATCGCGTCCAGCTTGCCAGCGTAATCGGCCCACGGCTGCCCCAGCACAAAGGCATCCAGCATGGCGAAGGCGCGGCCGTCGTTCGACTCGTACTGCCGGATCTGGTCCACCTTCAGGTTGCGGATCACCGCCTTCAGCATCGTTTCATCGAAGTCGCCGCGCTTCAGCTTGTTGATCTGCTCCAGAATCAGATCGCGCACCTCCTCCAGGGTCTGCCCCTGCTTGGGCACGCCGGTGAAGCGATGCAGCGAGTAATCCTTCATGATGTTCGGCGAGCTGGAGGCATCCAGCACACGCTGCTGCTTCTTCAGGTTCAGATCGATCAGGCCGGCGGTCTTATAGGCGAGCAGCAGATCGGTAAGCTCCAGCAACAGGGCGTCACGCGTGCCGGCGCCCGGGAAACGATAGGCGATCACCAGATTCTCGGCGTCGGGACCGTACACGTTCACTTCCTCGGGCGACGAGCGCGGCACTTCCGGCTGGAATGTAAACGCCGGCACCGGCTTCGATGGGAAGCCGCCGAAGTACTTGTCCACCATGGCAATCGTGGCATCCGGATCAAGATCACCGGCCAGGATCATCGCCATGTTGTTGGGCACGTAATACGTGTTGTAGTACTTGCGGATTTCCTGCAACGACGGGTTCTTCAAATGCTCCACCGTGCCGATCGTGGTCTGCGTTCCGTACGGATGGTGCTTGAACAATCCGGCCAGCATGCTCTCGTACACCTTGCGGTCATCGTTATCCAGGCCGATGTTCTTCTCCTCGTACACGGCCTCCAGCTCCGTATGGAACAGGCGGAACACCGGGGCGCGGAATCGCTCGGACTCGATCGTCAGCCACTTCTCCAACTGGTTCTGCGGGATATCGTTCACGTACGTGGTCTGCTCCACCGATGTAAACGCATTGGTGCCGGTGGCGCCAATCGAGCCGGTCAGCTTGTCGTATTCGTTGGCGATGGCATAACGAGCGGCGATGCCGGAAACCGAATCGATGCTATGATAGATCGCGCGTCGCTGCGCGGCGTCGGTAGTGTGATTGTATTGTTCGTACAATGCCTCGATCTGGTCGAGATACACCTTCTCCTTCGCGTAATCCTTGGTGCCGTAACGGTCGGTCCCCTTGAAGAGCATGTGCTCCAGGTAGTGGGCCAATCCCGTATGCGACGCCGGATCGTTCTTGCTGCCGGCCTTGGTTGCGATCAGCGTCTGGATGCGCGGCTGCGATTTGTTCACCGAAATCATCACGGTGAACCCGTTCTTCAACGTATACACCCGGACGCCGAGCGGATCGTTGGGTACGGACGCATACGTGTAATTGCCCGCGGGCAACTTCTTGGGCGGCGGAACGCGACGACCCGGCTTCGCTGAAACAAGCGAAACACCGGTAAGCAGCGCCAGCACGAACGGAAGCAAACGAATGGTTCTCATAGCTGACCGAACATCAAAAGGTTATTGAACGTGTTATCCGCGCGGCGAGGCCGCAGGGCCATGCACACATGGACACGCACCGAGCACGCCAAAATAGAGATGCCCGCGCAGCGGACCAAGGCATCGACCGAATGACGACCGTACCACCACTGTAAAAGAACGACAACGGATAAGCGCACACCGCCAACACGAACGCCCCGAGGGATGGCGTTATCCCATGAGGGCGTTCGTACGGATCGGGAACAGTGCCCGTCGCAATCTCAATTCGGGCGCACGCCGACATCGGTTCGGCGCGAGACCGCCCCCACACCGTTATTATCGGCCGGGGCACGACGCGAAACCGCACCGGCCGCTTCGGTATTGGTTGCGGGCTGCTTCTCATCGGCTGCGGGCGCAGCGGCCGGCGGCGCGGTCAACGGAGTCTGCTTCCGCTCGTTCGCCTCGGCCGGAGCAGTGGTCAGCTCGGTCTGCTTCCGCTCGCGTGCATCAACGGGCTTCAGATCCTTCGACACGGCCGCGCCACCGGATGGTTGCGCTGTTGCAGCCTTGGCCGGACCGGCCGCGTTGCCCTGACGCCGGTCCTCCGAGGTTTCCGCCTTCTTCACCACGACACCGGCATCGCGCGGTGTTGCGGTTGCCGGCACGTCGGCACGCTGGCGGGATGCCACGCCGCTGGAAACGCGTGTGGTATCGGCGCCGGTGGCCACATCCGCGCCGCCGGCAACCGGCCGGCGACGATTGCCGGTGGAACCCACGGCAACATCGGCATTGCGGCGCTCGGTGGCCTTTACGCCAGTGCCTGCGCCGGTGGTGCCAACCGGCCGCGTCTCGGCGGGAAGGCCGGAGCGCACGGGCGTTGGATCGTAGGTAACATCGGTGCCGCCATGCGGGGCGCTTCGCCGGGGATCGGCCTCCACGCTGCCACCGTTGGTGGGCGCGTCGCGGCGAACATCTGCGCCCACCGCCGCGCCGGATTCGTCGATACGCCCGGCGCCGGTGTTGCGGGCGCCAACCGTGCCGCCGTTCGCGGCGCCTGTTCCGCCGGCACCTTCCGGCGCAGTGCCGTGCTGACCGTTGTTGGCGTGCGTGCCGTTGTTGTAATACGGATAGGGTTGCGGATAATATGGGTACGGGTAATACACCGTGCCGCCTGCCGGGGCACGGTAGCCCTCGGGATAATACTGGTAGCTGTAGGCCGGCCCGCGGGCGCAGCCGCAATCGGACGTCGTGGCGGCAACATCGCGGTGTTGCGCGGTGCGCGCGTCGTCGGTTGTCGGGATGCCGGTATACGTGTTGTGGATCGTGACGCAACCACCAAGCGCAATCGCCAGAACGATTGAAACGCTGGTGCCGTAAAACGCTAGCCGAGTATTCATGATCGCTCCTCGAAAATGGATCGGGTGTAAGGCGTTTGCGCTGCCCGCATGGAACGTAGCCAGGGATGCGGATGCGGAACGGAATTGCCATCATGACGCGGCGGTTTGCCGGTGGGTTGAATCGTGCCGTGAAGTTTTTTCACGGTGAGCGGGCCGACAGAAAAATCTCAACAAAGTTAGATATTTGTTGCGACAAACATTTATTCTCACTATCTTTGCTTCTATATTGCTGCACGTATGGGTGAAATTCTACAGAAACGATTGCGCCAGACCAAGTTCGAGAGCCCGTATCAGGAGGCTCTGTTGAGCATCGTGGTCGCCGCCAACACCATGAACGAGCAGGTGGACCATGCGTGCGCGGAGTTTGGCATCTCGCGTCAGCAGTACAACATCCTTCGCATCCTGAAGGGCGCTCACGGCGACGGGTATCAGTGCAGCGAGATCGCCTCGCGCATGTTGGACCGTGCGCCGGATATCACCCGCCGTATCGATGGACTGGAGAAGATGGGGCTGGTGGATCGCATGCGCTCCACCGAGGACCGCCGGGTAGTGATCACCCGCATAACCCAGAAGGGGTTGGAGATGCTGGAAAGCCTTCAGTCGCCGATACGCGATTTCAATGCGGTCCTGGCAAAGCGGCTCACCAAGCAGGAGTGCCTGCAGTTGGTGGAACTGTGCGAGAAACTGATCGATCTGGGCGAGTAGTCGCACTCATATTTTTTTTCACGACCAACAATTCGTTGCGACGTATTTCGTTTTCACATTAAACCAATCTGGATTTCAGGGTTCACAGCGCTACACATTGTCCCCCTGGCCATACATCATAGGAACAGATCATGAACGTCACCCGCGTTATCACAACAGCCGCCGTCGCCCTTCTGGCGATCGCGACCGCATCGCAGGCGCAACCGCTGAAGGTTACGGCGTCTGGATCCAAGACCGTAAAACTGAGCGACCGAGTCGGCAAGAACCAGTTCGAGTGGTTGAGCACGGCTCCGCTTGAAGAAATAAAGGGAACGGCGGAAGGTGTTTCCGGAACGATCACGCTTGACCCACGCAACCCGGCGTCCCTGCGCGGCACGATTTCGGCCCAGGTTGCCACGATGAAGTCCGGCAACGACACGCGCGACGGCCACCTTCGCGGCCCAGCCTGGCTGGATGCCACAACCTTCCCGACAATCTCCTTCACGATTGCCTCGGTGTCAGGCCTGAAGGTATCAGGCAACGAGGTTTCCGGCACTGCTACCGGCAAGTTCACGATGCACGGCGTTACCAAGCAGATCACCATTCCTTTTACGCTGAAGTACATCGACGCAAACGCGAAAACTCGCGAGCGCGCGCCCGGCGATCTGGTAATGGTGACCGCGAAGTTTGATGTGTCGTTGCGCGACTACAATGTTGCGGGCTCCAAGGGCACAATCGGCAGCAAGGTTGGCGAAACGATCACGGTGAACGCCAAGCTGTTCGGTTCCACCGGGCTGTAAGCTGTCCACCATATCGTATTCGTGAAGAAGGGGAGCTGCCGGCGCAGCTTCCCTTCTTCGCTTCCGGGCCACGGCACCGCGCAGCCACCGCGGTAATCGGGCGCCACCACCCTTCGGCGGAACCACACGATTGCGGCGCAAACGGCCCGCTCCTGTAACTTTCCCCCCGCTAACTTGTTCTGCCTGGGTCCCGTTCCACGGGAACCTCCTCGGCTTGCATACTGTAGTACGGCCCGGCAGATGTGTCCAGCACTGGCCGGCAAACTCCCGTTGTTGGTACCACCACCGGTGGCGCTCGTTGTGCCTTCGGATAATGGCGATTACGTCGCCGATGGTGCCCGGCAGGGATCACATCAACCTTTCGCGCGAGCCAGCCATGAAACATTCGGCACCAATGCACCCATCCCCTTCGTCGTACAATCGCAGCCCTGTTGCCGGCTTATTTGCCCTGCCTGGTATTGTGGCCTTGCTGCTGGCAGCGGCTACCGTGCAGGCGCAACCCACATCCTGGCAGACTGTTGGGCCTGGTGGTGGTGGCGCTCTGTTTCTTCCGTCGCTCGGCATCGCCAACTCACACGAGCTTACGATCGCCTGCGACATGAGCCAGTTGTTCCGTTCAACCGATCTGGGCGAAACCTGGGGCCAGACGGATTTCCGGCAGATTCAGACAAGCGGATCGCTTGGCCGTGTGCAGTTCACGAACGACCCGGCAACGCAGTACGCGCTCACCAACATGGCCGAAGCGCCGCGCGCGGTAAAAAGCACCGACGGCGGCGCCACCTGGCAGACTCTGGCGAATGATCCGGTGGTGGGCGAGGCGTTCAACCTGATAGCCGACCCGAACAACAAGAACCGACTGCTGCTTTCATCGTACAACGCCCTGTACATCTCCACCGACGGCGGCGCCTCGTTCGCGCAACGTTACTCCACCGCAAGCGGCAACGGCCTGCATCTGGGCGGCGCGTTTTTCGACGGCGCATCAATCTACGTTGGCACCAACGCGGGCCTGCTGGTTTCCTCGAACAACGGCGCCTCGTTCGCGGTTGCGTCAATCGGCGGCATCCCGTCAACCGAGGCAATCGTCTCGATGGCGGGCGGCCACCAGGGCAACACAACCCGGCTGGTAGCGGTTACGCTTGGCAGCGCGGACGTATACGCCGGCATCACCGGCGCCGATCATTCGAGCTACCGCAACGTGTACACACTGGACGCGGGCGGCGCTTCCTGGGTAGCGCGCGGCGCCGGCATCACCGCCGGCGTTCACCCGTTCTTCGCTGGCATGTCGCTGGCGAACACGGCGAACATCTACGTGGCAGGCGGAAGCGACCAGAACGCCCCCACCGTATATCGCAGCACCGATGGCGGCGCCACCTGGCAGAATGTGCTCCGCACGCAGGGGAATCAGAACGTGGCAACCGGGTGGTCGGGCTCGCAGGGCGATCGCGATTGGTCGTACGGCGAATACGCGCTTGGCTTCGCGGTGTCGCCGGTTGACCCGAACATCGCGGTAATCACCGATCTGGGCTACGCACATGTCACGGCCGACGGCGGCAACAGTTGGCGCCAGGCGTATGTGCGGAAGTCGGACGAGAACCCGGCAAACGCCCCAACACCAAAGGGGAAGGCCTACCACAGCATCGGACTGGAGAACACCACGGCATGGCAGGTTGCCTGGGCCGACAGCACCCATCTCATCGGCTGTTACTCCGATATCCGCGGAACCATCAGCACCGACGCCGGCGCCACGTGGGGTTTTGGCTACACGGGCCATACGATGAACTCGATGTACCGCGTGGCACGGCATCCCGCCAACGGCAGGCTGTATGCCGCCACCGGATCGGTGCACGACATGTACCAGAGCACGACGCTTACCGACGCACGCATCGACGGCGGACGCGGACAGGTGCTGACCTCGGCGGACCACGGCGCCACATGGACGCTGCTGCACGATTTCCAGCACCCGGTGATCTGGGTGGCGCTCGACCCCGCCAATCCGAACCGCCTGTACGCCAGCGTGATCCACAGCACGGCCGGCGGCATCTACGTCAGCAGCGATATCCAGAACGGAGCTGCATCGCAGTGGACCCGGCTGGCCGCGCCGCCGCGCACCGAAGGGCATCCGTTCAACGTTCATGTGTTGAACGACGGCACACTGCTGTGCACGTATTCCGGACGGCGCACCAGTTCGTTTACGGCCAGTTCCGGCGTGTTCATCAGTACCAACGGCGGCACGTCGTGGACCGATCGCTCGGCGCCGCAGATGCAGTACTGGACCAAGGATGTGGTGATCGACCCGCACGACGCGTCGCAGAACACATGGTACGTTGGGGTGTTCAGTGGATGGGGTGGCCCGGCGAACGGACTGGGCGGATTGTACCGCACCACCAACCGGGGAACGTCGTGGACCAAGGTGTTCGATAACGACCGCGTGACATCGTGCGCGATCAACCCAACCAATCGCGATGAGATGTACGTCACCACGGAGATCGACGGGTTGTGGCACGCCAGCAACGCAACGGCGGCAAGCCCGCAGTTCACCAGCGTTGCCTCGTATCCGTTCCGCCAACCGGAACGCGTATTCTTCAACCCGTACAACCCGGCCGATGTGTGGGTAACCAGCTTCGGCAACGGGCTTCGCCATGGTGGAACACTGGCAACACCGCCGCCGGCAGTGCCGTTGCGGATCGCGCCGGCCAACGATTCGGCCAATGTTCCGCTGGCGCCAACGTTTGTGTGGAACCAGGCCGAAGGCGCCGCAACGTATCATGTGCAGCTTTCGACCGCGCCCACGTTTGCAACCACTGTGCTGGATTCCGCCGGCGTGGCCACAACATCGCTGGCCGCCACGGGGCTTGCACCCAATACGAAGTACTACTGGCGCATCGCCGCCGACGGCCCCGGCGGCAACAGCGGCTGGACCGCCGCGTGGGCCTTTACCACGCTCGCCGTACCGGGCGCGCCGGCATTGGCCTCGCCGGCCGACAATGCAACCGGCGTTGCGCCAACAGGCACCGTGCAATGGATTGGTGTGCCGGGCGCCGGCACGTACAACGTGCAGATTGCCACGGCCCCCGCGTTTGCGACCACGGTGGCCAATGCGCAGGGTATCAGCGGCACGGAGTACCCATTCGCCCTGGCGCTGAACACCACGTACTACTGGCGTGTACAGGCAGTTAACGGCGCGAGCAACGGACCGTGGTCGGCCCCATGGGCATTCACCACGGCGGGATTCAGCGGAGTGGCCGGCGGCGGATCGCAATCGGCGGCAACGCTTCGGCTGGAACCCAACACCGCCGGCGCGTCACAGACCAACGCATTTGCCATCGTGACCGTGGGCACCGAGGCACGGGTAACGGTACGGGTGGTGGGGTTGGATGGCCGAACGGCTGCCGTGCTTGCCGATGGCCGGCTGGGCGCGGGCGCACATCGGCTGCTGATACCAATCCAGGAACTGGCCGCCGGCCATTACTTCGTGGTGATGACAGGTGACGCGCGGACAACCGCGCAGCCGCTGACGGTTGTGCGATAGCCGGCCGCACAACGTGTGCCAGGTATGCGGGGCAGCCATCACAAACGCGGTGGCTGCCCCATCTTGTTGGCGCCGGCGCGTCGGCGGGACAATTGATTGCTACCTACCACACAACAGAACGCCACTACCGACCGGTTCGGCAGTGGCGCCCCTTGCTTCCGAAGGTTCACCGTGGCCCTATGCATCGAACCACGGCATACCCCCGTTACAGTTACTCCGCGTGTGCGGGTTAATCCAGTTCGGGCATGTCGTCCAGTTCATCGCTGAACGAGCCCGGCGAGGTTTGCCCGTCCCACAGCATGAACCGGGCAGCCGCCAGCTTGGAACGCACATCCATCGGCAGACGCCCCAGCAGGCCGCCTCGCATGCCCATCGGCCCCATGCCTCCCATTTCGGCCGGAGGCGCATCGCCGCCGTTGGCGCCATCGGGACGCGGATGCTGCTCACGCCACTGGCGCACGATCTCCTTGCCCTGCTTCTTCCATCCTTCCACAATCGGCTTGGCCTCGGCGCCAATCCCCTCCAGCGTGCTGCGGTACTTCACGGCAATCGGCTTCAGCTCCTCAAGCAGCGCGCGCCCGGATTCCATCAACTGCTTCATCTTGTCGCGCGTGGATTTAAGGGCGGTGTAGTTCTCCAGATGCCACGCGTCGCGCATCGCCATTCCATTGGTGATCATCTCCTTCTGCAATGCACGCGCACGAACCCGAAGCGCGTTTAGTGCTCGCAAATCCTCGGGCGCCATCGCGGCATCCAGCCGCGACTTCCATGCAGTAAGCGTGGGCACAACATTGCTTTCGGCCCAGCCCACAAGCTTCTGCCGAAGCTCGGCGGCGGCCTGCATGCGATGATCCTGCGGTGGAGCGGTTGGCGTGGTTTGTGCGTGTGCCGCGGTTGCCACCAGCACACATGCGGCAGCGCAGGCAAACCCGCGCGCCGGAACGTTGAGAAAAGCTGCCAGTGTTCGGTTCATAGCGTAATCATCGTCACTAATTGATGGATCGGTGCAGCCACGCCAGCAAGGTCCGGCGGCGCGGTCTTGCGTTAGTGGCACGTCCGCTGCATCGGTTCCCGGGTTCCCGAACGTTTTTTTGCGTGGGGCGAACGGCCATCCGTCTGGCTACTGTGCCGCGGCCACCTCGATCAACCGGACATCATCCACAACAGCCCACGAACGATTGCCTGGGTCGTTGTTCTCCCGGAACTGGTTTTCAACCGTGATGGCAAATCCGCTGTAATCAGTCTCGGCCGTCCACAGGGCCGTTGAGACAGGCAGCCACACAGAATCGGCGATTGTAAGCTCGCCGATCACCGCCACGTTCCCGGGCTCCGGGTTCCAATGGGCCGTACCTGGTGCGGTGTTGAACGCAAGAAATCGCACTGTGGCATACGGGGCGGATGGCTCCCCTGACGGCGGCGCCCAGGCAATTCGCGCGGCCACACGATAACGGCGACCGGCACGAATTCCAGCGGCCAGCGTCTGCGACACGGATTCGCCCGTATCAGCCGCCCCCCACATCCGCAGGAAACCGGCCTGACCGTCGAACCCGGCCCACGTGCAGATTTGCGGCGTCCCGGTTGCCGCCTTCCACCCCGGCAGCATCGAAGTGCCAATAATGTCGGGGGCATCGGCAAGGCCGGGCGCGGGACGGAATTCGCCGTTGGCAAGCAGGTCCGACCCGGACCAGTCCAAGCCGTGGCTTATGGGGTCTTCCTTGCAGCCGCATAGTGCCAGGGCAACGAATACCAGAATAATCAGTGTTGTACAATACATGATGCGCCCCCTTCCCAATTGATGTCTTGAATGCCGGACGTTGCTGGCGGGGCGCGAAACCGCCAGATGGCGGTAAGCAACGTTTCGCGATGCCGGCGCGCACCCCGCAACCGACAACGTAGCATGTGCCAACCGTGGCGGGACCACTCATTTACTACGCATTGGCGTGCATGGTTGTCACGCGAAGCCAGGGGTTGCAATGGTGTATCGTGGGAACACGGATCGGTACCCGCACCGGCAACACGCCGATGCGGGCACAATCACATCTGGCAGGCTGCTAGCGGACAAGCTGCATGGCGGTTGTCAGCGTCGCCAGCACGTTCAACGCATCGAACAAATCGTCCATCGGCTGATTGGCGGCCGCGGCGGCTGCGTTGATCAGGAACTGCTGGAAATCCGGGGTGCCCACAATGCCGGCAATCGGGCTATGCTCCTGCATGGCGGCCCGAAGCAGGTACCGCATGAACACGCCGTTGCCGCACTTGTAATCGCCGTAATCCCAACTCTCCAGCTTGTTGCCCTGCAACGGATACCATGGCGCAAGCGCGCCGCCATCGACCATCGAGCCGGCAACGCCGCTGGTTATGCTCCGTGTAACATGGGTAAGGATGGAGTCGGATGGATTGAGGCGCAGGTAATCGGCCAGGCCGCCAAGGATCAGGCCCTGATCGCCTCCCCAACACGTTTCGGTGTCCCAGTTCTGCACCTCCGGGAACCCACCCTGGTAGAACGCGTACGTGCCAACGCGCTCGCGAATCAGGACGGACTGACCTCCCATGGACTTCAGCAACGCGTGGCCGGCATCAACGGGATTGTTGGGGTCGAACCCGAACCAACCGCGCAGGAATCCAAGCTCATCCTTCACCGCCCCGATGGTATTGCCCAGGCCCTGCAGCGCAAGGCGCATTCCCAACACCAGAAACAGGCCATTGACAACCGTGAGCTGATATGCTCCGCCCCAAACTGCGGGAAGACTGGGATCGGAAGGATTGGTCATGCCGTTGCATTCAGCCGGCCCGATCCACTGCGGGGCAACCCGCTTGTTGTAGAACAGGTCGTACTGCCACACACCCTGCACACCGCTGCCCACACCGTTGCCGAATCGTGGCCGCATGGCATCCCAATATCCGGGAGGCACAGTGGGCGGTGGCGGCACAAAGCGGCTCCTGTTGTCGATGTTGGTCCAGGCATTGGGCGCACCCAGATGCACGCCATCTCCCTTGCCGGTATTCATCACGTTCCAGCAATCCCCCGCGATGGTCTGGAACGTATCGGCATACGGACCAAACACCTGAGCAAACGCCGACTCGTATGCCTTGCTGCCGGCAATTCCCCACCATCCGTAATCATCGTACCAGCACCCGCTGGTGGTCTGGTAGGCACGAAGCGCCAGCTTCGCCATCTCCGGGTCGGGGTAGGTATTCCACGCCATGGCCAGATAATCGGTGGCGGTATCAAACGCATTGCCGAGCTGCCAATAGTTGGTGCTCCCCTTGAAATACGTCTTGAGCTGCTGGTAGGCCTGCTGGGCCTGGACGGTGTAGTCGAGTCTCATATGGCAATGTCCTTCGCGGGCAATGCGCCGGGCTGCTGCTGGATCGCGGCATACGCGCGAGGGCGCACACGCTCCACACAATTGCAACGCTGGCGGAGTGCCGGCACTACGTGTGATAAAAAGCGGGGAATACTGGTTGCTTGAAGAAGGGCAGGGCAACGCCCTGTGCATGGGAATGGCGACAAGATACAACGGGTGTGGGGGCTTTCAACATCATACAGCACAAACGGTGCTGAAATCATCAAACAACTTCCACCGTCCCTTGCCTACGCCACATTCGCCAGCAATACGGGATACCTCAGAGAAACAATCCGATCAGCGCGTCGAAAGAATAAAAGGCAGTATGCCGAATAATAGTTGTATCGAATTTTCGACAACGAACTGGCCTGCCTCAACAGGCATCAAACACAGCGCACAAATATCAACGTCATGGTAAGCCATTTGAATCACAAATTTTCGCCGCGTTGAACGATTACAATTTATTCTGCATACATCTATTGACATTTCGCGGCGTCTCATCTATATTTGCAGGTGTTGTTATCACCGCGAGCACTTCTATCCCCAACCGAATCGTTCTCGTCGTGTCACATCGAACTCCTGAATGAGCATTGTTCATTCCAGAGCGACACGGCCATCACTTGACCACGACTGGCACACACATAAAAGAAACAATATCTGCCCTCGGATCACTTTATTGCGAAATCCTCCGTCGATTCCGCAATCATGCGGAGACGTATTGGCATTTAGGGTCTACGAATCAACAGAACCCCACAACGCAGCCAGGGCACAAAGGCAGGGCCATGGGCCTATTGGAACAACCAGGGTTGGCACTTATTGCAAATGGGATATCGCATAGAATCCCCGATAAAGGAGTGCGTCATTAAATCGACATCAGGAATTGAATTCAAAACAGTTCGTGTCTGATATTGCGCACATTCAGCACAACACTGACCACGTTGCAACATGGTCGGATATCACAACAACCTCAAATTCACGAGGAGTATCCTATGTCACTATCTTCTGTTGCCACCGAGCTGGCAACCGCCACAGGGATTACGCAAATTCAAGCGGAATCCGTTCTCAACATACTGCACTTCACACAACTCGATCAGCACCGCCTTGCGGTATTGCAGGTTACGAATGACCCCAATGCCGTACGAGCACTGAATCTTACGGCTGGCGATCAAACAAAGCTTAACGCGCGAGCGGCCTTGGCTATTACACTGGGCGACCTGCGACTTGCAATGGGAACATTCCAAGCCGCATACGCGAACTGCGTATCAGCCGCAATGGTTGCCTAGCCAATTACATACGTCACGCCGATCGCATTTTTAACAGCATGCGAGGCAATCGCACGAAGTAAAAGCATTGCTATTTCGTGCCCGATGATGCGTGCGCGGTCGGCACGTTCAGTATCCGAATGCCATGACTTTCGTGCGAGGTCACTGGATCGAACAGACACCCCCATCTATCGCCGAACGCCAGCAAAACGAACGAGCGTCCGCCCGCGCACAACAGTAACGCCTAAGGAACTCCGTCGGTCAATCTTACAAACAGAAGGGCCATCATTATGCTGAATACGAACCGCAGAATCCACAGCACACACCCACTGCTGATTGAGACACCGCTGAATTCCTTAAATGAAACTGTCACGCCAAATAGCGACTTCTTTATCAGGAATCATTTTGAAATTCCTACTAACGACAGCGGCACATGGAGCATTCGTGTATTCGGGAAAGTTGCCCAACCCATTGAAATATCAATTGATTTTCTAAAGGAATTTCGATTCATCCGCCGCCGTGTCACGCTCGAGTGTGCCGGAAACGGTCGCGGGTTCTCCAAGGATGCGCTCGATGGCGTTCAATGGGGATACGGGGGTGTATCCACGGCAGTGTTTGGCGGCGTTCTTCTGCGTGATCTGCTTCGCACAACAAAGCCAGACACCGACAGTGTGGAAGTTCTTTGCTCCGGGGCCGACCGCGGGATTGTCGACGGCATCCAGACACAGTATCAACGGAGCATCCCGTACTCACTAGCTATCAGTGACGGCCCTATCCTTGCATGGGAGATGAACGAACAGCTCCTGTCTGCCGAACACGGCGCTCCTCTACGGCTTGTTGTGCCTGGATGGTATGGCATGGCCTCGGTTAAATGGCTTACCGAGCTGGAAGTGTTGTCCGAGCCATTCCATGGATACTTTCAACGTGACCGATATGTATACGTTGATGCGCACGGTACGGCAATCCCCGTATCGCGAATACTGCCCCGCTCGGTAATTACGTCCCCTGCCGAAGGCGCAACGCTCCAGACAGGCCAGATAACTGTTTCAGGCGTTGCCTGGTCAGCAAGCCCGATAGCGGGGGTAGACGTCAGCACCGACGATGGGAACACATGGAGGCCGGCCGTACTGCTAGGCCAGGATACTGAGGCAATGGTATCGTGGCATTATGAATCGATGCCAGCATCACCTGGAAAATTCGGCATTCGATCGCGCGCGTACGACACATCAGGCGATTTGCAACCGCCAGTTGCACCTGCAAATGTGTATGGATATGGGAACAACAGCATCCAGAACATCACCGTGAACATCGCAACTGGCTCACACGTGCATTTGCAAACACATGAAAGGCTCGGAGGAACTTCCCATGATTGACCCCTACTGTGGCAAACTTGAAAACCTCATAGATCCACGATTGAACAGCGAGCTACGGCTTACGGCCTCGCGCTGCCACACAATCGTCCTTACACCACGACAGCTCTGTGATCTGGAACTTCTTCTTGTAGGGGGATTTTCCCCGCTCAGGGGCTACATGTGCCGTGCGGATTGCGAATCGGTTATCGAACGATCACGGCTTGCCAACGGCACGCTCTGGCCAATCCCGATCACACTTGACGTCGACACCACGATTGGATCAAGGATTTCGCGCGGCGACGATGTGGCATTGGCACACCCAACCGGCATTCCGCTCGCGATTCTCACTGTTGAGGAACTGTGGGTACCGGATCGTGAGTGGGAGGCCCTGGGAGTGTTAAAGTCGACCGATCCGATGCACCCCGGGGTCGCGATCCTGCATGCGCAGCATGGACAATGCCGCATCGGAGGGCCAATACAGGGTATTCAACTTCCACCCCACTTCGCGTTTCAGGAGCTTCGCGCAACTCCGGACCAAGTCCGTCGGGAAATTGCAGAACGGAAATGGGAACGCATTGTGGGGTTTCAGACTCGCAATCCAATCCATCGCGCTCATAAGGAAATAACCGATCGTGCCGCCCGTGCCGTGGACGCCGGACTGCTCATACATCCGGTTATCGGCCAAACCAAGCCAGGCGATGTGGATCAGGCAACCCGTGTTCGCTGCTACCAGCATGTCATGCCATTTTACAGCGACAATAGGGCCATGCTACGGCTTCTACCACTGGCAATGCGAATGGCCGGACCACGCGAGGCACTTTGGCACACCATTATCCGACGCAATTTCGGATGTACACATTTCATCGTTGGTCGCGATCATGCCGGGCCTGGCGTTGATGGCAACGGTCGTCCATTCTACGGTCCTGACGAGGCCAGATTATTGGCAATGGAACACGAGGAGGAGCTGGGTGTGAGGATTGTGCCGTTTACCGAGATGGTGTATGTACCGGGGGAGCAGGCATATAGATGTGTCGACGAAATTTCGCCCGGCACACAGACACTCTCGATATCAGGAACGGAGCTTCGAGGTCGTCTCACGAGCAGGACCAACATACCCGAATGGTTCTCATATGCTCCGGTCATAGCGGAGCTTCAACGTTCCGGACGGACGAGCCCACATCAGGGGTTCACCATCTTCTTCACCGGACTCTCCGGCTCGGGAAAAACAACGATCGCATCAATGCTTGCCGTGCACATCGAGGAGCTTACCGGGCGACCCGTTACAATGCTCGATGGCGATCTTGTACGCGCCAGGCTGAGCAAGGGATTGGGATTTTCGCGTGAGGATCGCTCGGCAAACGTTCGACGCGTCGGGTTTGTTGCTGCCGAGATTGTACGGCACGGTGGGATTGCCATCTGTGCGCTCATTGCCCCGTATGAATGCGACCGGAACGCCGTCCGCCAGGATGTTCAGGAATACGGAGGGTATGTTGAGGTACACATGGACACGCCACTCGCGGTCTGTGAGCAGCGTGACACCAAGGGCCTGTACGCCAAAGCACGCCGCGGTGAAGCGCACGGGGTTACGGGCATTGACGATCCGTACGAAGCGCCCATGGATGCGGAAATCGTCTGCACACCGGACCAATCACCGGATGCGTGTGTTGATGCCATTATCACTTATGTCAGAAATCGCGGCATGCTCGGCGAGCACGATGCCGAGCGGTACAACGGCATACTCCGTTCCTCGGCAGCAGCATAATCGGAACCATCGCTGACACCAATGCTACCAATCAACACAGATCGCGAGCAACAGCTGCGTATGCTCTGCTCGGCATTGCATGATCAACGGCGCCTGGCACAACGGCGGCAGGATTCCGCTGGGGATCCACAACAGGCATTGCTGCGCCATGCAATCGAAAGCGTTCCGTTCTACGGCATGCTTTTCAACGGATCATCGGGATCCCGTTCATCGGACATTCACGGCATCAATGTCCGTGATTTTCCGCTGAGCACGAAGGAAATGATTCTGGCAGGCCATTCCGATCACCATTCCGGGCTGTTCGATCGCTCGGGCTTGACCAACTTCACAACAAGCGGAACAACCGGCATTCCACTTACCGTACCTCGCGACAGCGCCAGCCAATACTTCTTTTCGTACGAGAGTTTTCATGACGTCAGTATGCGTGTCGCGGAATTTCGCGAGCACCTGCGCCCCGGGATCGACGGTGTTGCGCTGATCAACGACAATCCGGATCGCGCACCGTTCACCTTCATTAATCCAGCCATCGGGTATGCTCTCAATCATCGATACATTCTCGGGATCGATTCGGTAAATGACGAGCGACTTGTGCTGACGCTTCGCGAGGCGACGATCCCGCTTCTGTACGGCCGCCCACGTGCTCTGCTTCGCCTTGCCGAGCTGGACGCGTCGCTTGGCAAAGCGCCGCGTACGATACGCCCAACGGCAATTCTTGTCAGCGGCGACAATCTTTATCCGGACGATCGCATGCGTTTGGCCAATTGGTTCGGATGCAGCGTCTTCAATGCCTATATCTCACAGGAATCCGGATTTGTTGGAATGGACTGCGAGCATTCGGCCGGAATGCACGTGTTTGGGCATCGAGCTGTTGTGGAGGTTCTCCGCGATAATGGAGAAGTAAGCTCTGATGGCGAAGGCGAATTGGTTGTGACGAATCTGGAAAACTGGGCGATGCCGTTCATCAGGTATCGTACTGGTGATATTGCCCGCGTTGAAACAGGGTCATGCGCATGCGGATACGTTGGCCCTACCATCACCGAGTTGGCCGGCCGTGATTCCACCCACTTCATTCTCAACGGCAACCGGCTGAATCCATCCGTGCTCAATCCCATATTCGAGGCATTGCCCGTTCGGCAATTCCAGGTAGTGCAACGTTCGGAGCGAACGTTCGACGTGTTATGGATACCAGCACGAGATGCGGGCGAACCTGAGAAGATCGAGCACACCATGCGCATGAGACTGTCGGAACGGCTTGGAGCGGTCCGACTGAACATCGCAAGTACCGAAGCAATTGGCACCGCCGAACAGAAAGTGCAGCGATATGTACGAGACTTCGGCTCCACTTCCACCCCCCACGCCACGGATTCCCTTCCCGCGGAGTTTGAGCGTATTACCGGAGCGGCACGAACATGAGTTCCCAAACACGTTCCACATTGCCGAACGGTTGGTTCCACCGGCATCACGTTGCACAATGGGCAACCAACGCGTTCACAAATGCCGGGCTCTCCCTGGCCGACGCGTCGGAGGTCAGCTCCAGCCTGGTGCAGGCCGAATGCCGTGGCGTTCGGTCACATGGCCTGATTCTTCTCCCATTGTATGTTGAGCGCATTCTTGGCGGGGGTATCCGTACGAACTACCAAATGAGGATAGTTCACGACGGCGGTGCATGTGTCACGACTGACGGGGATGGCGGACCCGGGCAAGTTCTGGCTCGGGATGCCATGCATCTGGCGTGCTCGCGCGCGGCAACTCATGGCATGGCATACGTCTGCGTTCGTAATGGCAACCATATCGGAATGTTGGCAACGTACGGGTTGCTGGCAGCCAACGCTGGATATCTTGGCATCGTGGTTACCAACAGCGGCCCCTCGGTTGGCGTTACTGGTGGGAAAGGCAAACGCATTGGCAACAACGCCATATGCATCGCCGCCCCTTCGGACAGCGCGCCATTTGTTGCCGACATGGCAACAGGGATTGTTGCCTGCGGCAAGATCCGCCTTGCTGAAATGGATGGTGGCACGGTTCCATACGGATGGCTTCTGGATGCCAATGGTAATCCATCGGAATCACCAACCGATCTGGATACGGGCGGATGGGTTCCTCCGATGGGCGACCACAAGGGTTATGCACTGGCTGCTGCAATCGACATACTAACCGGACTGCTGGCGGAAGGATCGCCCAGCATAACCGTCCGAGCCCAACGGAACCCGACAGATACGCCAACGGGTACCTGCCAGGCATTCATAGCCGTTGATCCGCAGGCACTTGGGGCCATGACCTTCGGCTCGGCAGTCACGGCATATGTACAGCAGCTCCGCGAGTCGCCACCAATAGGTGGCAGCAAGGTACTGGCCCCTGGCGATCCCGAGTTGCTGGCGGAGGCAATAAGCCAACGCCAAGGGTTTTACCTTTCAAGCAATCTGTTGGCCACACTCAACGCAACCGGAGCAAGGCTTGGCATGAAACCATTGTCTACTGAATCAACCGATTTTCAACACTAAAATCACGTACGCCATGGCACTTTCGATCATCCGTCTTGACCACGTTCAGATTACGGTAACGCCCAGTCGCGAGGAACAAACCAAGGACTTTTACGGCCGCATCCTTGGTCTGCATGAAATAGAGAAACCCGAAAACCTGAAGCGTAATGGTGGTGCCTGGTACAGGCTTGGGACCAACGAACTCCATGTGTCGGTTGAGGAAGAGGCGGAGAATCTTGTAAGCCGGCGACATGTTTGCTACGTCGTCGAGAACCTGGAAGAAGCCGAGCAGGAACTGCGGAGCGCCGGCGTGGAAATCATCCCCGACAAGCAGCCGATCGAGGACTGGATCCGATTCTATGTTCGCGATCCGGGAGACAACAGAGTAGAGATCGCCCAGCGCACCTAGCGCTTCTGGCCATCACTTTCCGAGAATTCATGACCGCTTCATAGCCGACCAATCATACCTGGTCGGTGGGAATTTGCATTGCCACAACGGTAGAACCCTACAACCATGAAACTGACCTTCATCACAGACGAGGCGTCACAATCGCCAGACGAATTTCTGACATTGGCACACGAGTTCGATCTCGACGCTGTTGAACTCCGCAGTGTGTTCGATCGCAACGTCGCCGATCTCGGGCCTACGCAGCAGCACTTGTTGTTGTCCACACTGCGCGACGCCGGCATCGGTGTTTGCTGCATAGGCTCCCCCGTGTTCAAGTGTGATATCGATACCCCGCTGGACACCGAACTCGACAAGCTGAAATCGGCCCTTGATGCAGCCGCCCTGCTTGAATCACCCCTGGTAAGAATCTTCACATACTGGCGCCGAGCGGACCCCGTGCAATATCAGGATCGCGTAGTCCGGGCTTTGACGTTGGCGGGTGAATTGGCAAAACCCTATGGCATAACGCTGACCATCGAGAACGGCAAACGAACAATGCATGCCACCGGGCATGAACTCCGCGAGTTGTTTCGTCATCTCGACGCTACTGCATACTCGGTTCTTTGGGATCCGGGCAACTCGATATTCAGCGGCCTGGACAGTAATCCAATTGAGCATGGATACCCTGCCATCGCACATCTGGTTGGGCACGTTCACATCAAGGATCCGGCCGTGTATTGCGACTCGCGGGAGTATGTTGCCCTTGGCAATGGCCAACTTGACCTTGCTGCGCAGCTTGAGGCCTTAAGCGAACACCACTATCCCGGTTATATCTCGTTGGAGACCCATTGGCGCCCGGATCGTCGACTGCCGGAGGCGCTGTTGGATTACCCGGTCGGCGTTGCATTCTCAAGCTCCGGATACGAGGCAACACGTCAATCGCTCTCGGTTCTGGCCGCCATGATGGCCAACACGTCGCGGAGGCACGTATGACGGCCACGCCATTTCTGATTGTTGGCTCGCAGCGTTCGGGAACCACCATTCTTGGGATTCTGCTGGCACGGCACAACGATATTTTCCTGACGGTAAACGGGAAGCTGCTGTATTACTTGATCACCTGGATTGGCCGCGATCCCGAATCCATACCATGCCTTCATGCCAGATTCGATGAGATCGCGTGGGCAATGGGACGAAAGCCAATCCTGGGTGTTGGTGATGCCGTGGCGAAATCCATCATGCGCGATGTTGAACGCGGGGTTGGTGTTGCGAAGCTGGCGACAACAACACCCACCGATTGCATTCGCGAACTATGGTATGAAGTGTATAACAGAAATGCGGGCACGACTTCCGCTATTGGCGATAAATACAACGAATATCTTCTGCAACTGGAAGCGATAATCTCCATCGTTCCAGAGATGCGTTATGTATTTGTTGTCCGCCATCCCATTGCCGCCAGCGAATCGATGATCCGTTCCTTCAGCGATCGGCCTTGGGTACCTGGGTCGATGGAACACGCAATCGCGAAGTGGGCAATGTGGAACCGGCAGTGGCTGCTCCATCGCGAGCGAATTCCCGTGGCAAACCGATATGAATTCCGCTATGAGGATCTTATAGCACGACCTCAAAAAATTTTGACAGAGATCTGCGACTTTTTAGGCGTTTCACCCAACACATCGTTCATCGAGCGATCGTTATCCGAACTGCGATCACCGGTACGAGAATACAGCACCGAGACAATCGACTGGAACGAAGTTCTGCGCCTGTCTCCTGATTTCGGCCAGACCGCCCATGCCTTTGGCTACACCGACATTCCACTATAACGTGCAAAGGCCTTCCGTGACACAATCGCCTGTCAGAGCTGTTATCATTGGCGCCGGCAACATCGGCCGCAGGCATATTCTTGCCGCTCAGCGAGCAGGGAATCTGGCTGTTGTTGGCATCTGCGACACATGGCCCCAAAAGGCACAGGAGCTTGGCGCTGAGTTCGGGATCCCGACGTTTCCCTCGCTGAAAACAGCGCTGAAACGAACGGGCGCGCACGTAGTAAACATCTGCACGCCACCGGTATCGCATGGCCAGTTGGCCCTGGAAAGCATCGCCCTTGGTCGGCATGTGATCGTGGAAAAACCCTTCGATACCGATAAGCAAATGATTGAACGGGTTGCACGGGCTGCCACAGACGCGGGAGTCCTGGCCGGCGCAATCGCGCAACACCGATTCTCCACAGGCGTGCAGAGGTTACATCGGCACATCGCCAGCGGCGGGCTTGGCACGATACAATCGGCTGCGATACGCGTGTCGCGATATCGACAAGATTCATACTTCGACCCGGAGCAGCACGCCTGGCGGAGCAATAGTGCCGAGGCGGGTGGAGGTGTTCTCAGCACAATCGGATTTCACTACCTGGACTTGCTCTGCTTATTCGTTGACGGCGAACCACGGGTGTGCAATGCGCGCCGCATGCACGTGCGGAATGGAGTGGAGCTTGGCTTCGAGGGAACGTTCCGACTGGGCCCGACGACTTGCAAGATCCGCGCTGCCTGGGGAAATGTGGAAACGCAGCCCGACCGGCTGACGCTGACAGGAACGAGCGGACAGGCGGTGCTACTTGGCGATTGTTTTGGCGAGGTCGAACCCGGGGAAACGCTACCCGACAAGGTGGAACTTCATTCACGCCAATTGGCTGATTTCGCGAGCGCAGTTGCAAACGGTACACGCCCACGTGTTAATGCCCTCGACGTGGCGCCTGCCATGAACGTGATCTTTCAGCTGTATGCGAAGGCCAGCAACGTCTGCCAACCGGAGCCCACGTATGACTAGTTGGTGTCCATCCGTCGTGGTGTTCCATCACGTACACCCCGATATCGATTACTACACGAACACGCCGCCGGAAGCCTTTGCCAGGCAGATCGAGTGGCTTGCGGCTGAGCGCCGGTTGGTCAGCATTGCGGAAGCGAACCGGATTCGCTGTGAATCCGGCTCCGACAAGGACATCGTGATTGTGACGTTCGACGACGGCTACGAGGATAACGAACGTTACGCCCTGCCGATACTGGCCCACCACGGTGCCCATGCAACGTTCTTTGTGCTGGTCGACTACATCGGACAGTACAATAACTGGAACATCCGATGCGGATACCGTGCGATGCACATGACGGGCGGGCAACTGACCACACTTGTTGCGGAAGGACACGAGATAGGCAGCCACGGCTGCACACATCGGCGCATGACGGAATTGCATATCGCGGATTCTGAAAGGGAGATCGCCTCCTCACAGATACGGCTCGCGGAAGACTACGGCATCAAGGCCTCCACGTTCGCGTTTCCATTTGGATCAACCAATTGCGATCTCAACTCGATCGCATCCCAGCACTATGCCTCGTCATTCTCAACCGTGAAGAGCTCACACCGCAACTGGGCGCTGTCGCAACATGGGCTGCGGCGGTCCTACATCCCGGCGCAGGCTACGCGCAACGATGTACTACGAATACTACAAGGATGGGAGTATCAATGATAACCGTTATCATACCAACAAGGAACCGCCCATATGACCTGGTGAGTTGTCTTTGGGGACTATCGTATCAGGTACGGGATGGATTGATTGAACAAGTGATCGTGATCGACGATCACTCGCGTCAACCATACGGCGAGATAGTGGAGCAATGTGGAATCGAGCACGAAATCCCGATAACGTGGGTTCGCAATCCCGGGCCACCCGGCGCAGCCGCCGCACGTAACTTCGGGGCAACGCTGGCCTCCGGAAAAATCCTGGCGTTTCTGGATGATGACGCAATTGTAGCTTCAGGTTGGTCGAAAGCAATAGCACATCATCTGAATCAGCCGAACGTAAATGCGATAACGGGACAGATTCTGCCGCTCGATCTTCGCGGAATATTCTCCCGGGCGCGACAGCTCCGTGACGATATCAGGCGCGGAGAGGCATTACGGTCTCGGCGTCCCGTTGAGTTCTCGGCAGGTGGCAACTCGGCAATTTACCGTGCCGACTTCGAGAGTATAGGGGGCTTTGATACTGATTTCGTGATGATGCACGACCGTGACCTGGTACTGCGCATGAAGGAAAAGAATCTGTTGTGCTACTATGTGGACGATCTCATCATCTATCACCAACATCACAAGGGCCTGCTGTCGATAGCTGGCAATACATTCGCATCCGGGTACTACCGTCTGCTTCTCGAGCGGCATCATCCATCAGTGCCGCCGTTTACGTTTCGCTCGTATGTAACGTCGCTGCGTACGTTGATAAGAGCAGCCATGGAAAATCATACTGTGTTAGCCCCGGCTTTGGTTGCGGCGGCAATCGAGGCGGCACACTCAGTATCGTACTATTTCCATCGCCTGACGGCAAACACTCTGGTTCCCCCCGAGGGGTATGATCTATAGGACAACAACGCGCGTCGCGCACTCGCCTCTTTACGCGGAGCGCATGCTCGCAACCGCGCGCTCCAGCATCTCGCGATGCTCCGGCGCCGCGATTGCTATCAACGCAGCCGCACGCTCGCGCAAGGAACGGCCGTGCAGGTAGGCAATGCCGTGCTCGGTGACAACGTAGTGCGCGTGCGCCCGCGTGGTTACAACGCCCGCCCCCTGCTTCAGAAAGGGAACGATGCGCGACTCGCCACGGCCGGTTACCGAGGGCAGCGCGATGATAGGCTTGCCCCCTTCGGAAAGCGACGCGCCGCGGATGAAATCCATCTGCCCACCCACCCCGCTGTACAGACGCGTGCCGATCGAGTCCGCGCAGATCTGGCCGGTGAGATCCACCTCGATGGCGCTGTTGATCGCGGTAACACGGGGGTTGCGTGCAATCACGGCCGTATCGTTCACGTAGCCGATATCGAGCATCGCAACCTCGGGATTGTCGTCCACGAAATCGTACAGCCGGCGCGTGCCCATCACGAAGCCGCCCACGATCTTCCCCGGATGTTTCCGCTTCAGCCGACCGTTAACCGCACCGATCTCCACCAGATCAAGCACACCATCGCTGAACATCTCCGAGTGGATGCCCAGATCGCGATGCCCGGTAAGCGCCGCGAGCGCGGCGTCGGGGATGGCGCCGATGCCCATCTGCAATGTTGCGCCGTCCTCCACCAACCCGGCGATGTTGCGCCCGATGGCCAGCTCGCGCTCGGCAAGCACGGGGCGGGCATGTTCCGGCAACGGATCGTTTACCTCAACACCGAACGCGATACGGCTTACGTGCACCTGGCCGTCGCCGTGCGTGCGCGGCATGTGCGGGTTTATCTGGGCGATCACCGTTGTGGCCATGTCAACCGCGGCACGGGTTGCATCCACGCTGATGCCCAGCGAGCAGAAGCCATGCCGGTCGGGCGGCGATACCTGCACCAGGGCAACATCCACGGGAATGGTTCCACGACGCAGCAGCAACGGCACTTCGCTGAGAAACACGGGCACATAATCGGCGCGCCCCTCGGCAACAGCCTGCCGCACATTCGGGCCGATGAACAGCGCGCGTGTACGGAAGGAATCCGCGTATTCGGCGCGTGTGTACGGCGCCTCTCCCTCGGTGTGCAGGTGCACAACCTCAACGCCACGAAGCTCGGGCGCCCGCGCCACCATCGCCTGGATAAGCCGCGTTGGCGCCGCCGCCACGCTGTGAACGAACACGCGGTTGTACGATTCGATTGCCGATACTGCCTGATCCGCGGAAACAATCTTCATTGCTGTATGGATATGCTGCCAGGTTGATGCGTGCGCAGGGCCTGCCATGCCGGGGCTGCCGCAGGTGTGCCGCCGAAAATAGCAACCGCAACATCCACAACGCCGTTATGCGTGGGAAACGATTGGTACGGCCCCCGAATCGCGAGGTGCCGTGCAAGCGCCGATGTGTAGAAGCCGCCGGCGTATATTTGCGCCACCCCCCAACCCGTTTTCACATTGCCGACATAACGAACATGAGTGTACCCAAACGGAGCAACACCCGATGATTGCCGATACCGAATCCTACTTCGGCGATCTGCTGCGCGAGCAGGAGCTGGCCGTGAAGCGTTATCGCCTGTACAGCATGGTGCTGCTTGGCGCAGGCGGGCTGTGCGTGGCGATAACGGTGGCGCTGACGCTTGCAGCCAGCGGCGCAACCGATACGCCGATGGATATGTTCGTGCGAGCGATGGTGCCCGTTGGCGGCGGGCTTATCACCAGCGCCACAAGCGCGTACCCGATCAAGGAGATGATCGGGCGGCGCGAGAAGATCATCACCTACCGACGATTGCTTGAGATCGCGAAGCGCGTGGGTGGTAGTCCCCAGGCAAACTCGCCCGACGGGCTGATGATCCACGAGCGGATGCAGTCGGTAATCGACACCATCACGAAGGGGTGCTGAACAATGATGGAAAGCATGGATGCCGATAACGGCGGAACACGAAGCCCCGCGAACGCGAAGGTTGCCGGCAACACGGAGATTGCCAGCACGGAGATTGCCAGCATCGGCATCGAACTGGAAACCGTTTCGCGCGAGGCGGAAGCACGGCGCTCGCGCCTGCAACGCCGTTCGCTGTTGGCCCTGGCGCTGCCTATCGGCGTGGCGACACTGATGTTCGTGCTGGCGGGCGGCACGGCCATTCATTATCACGATGAGGTTGCCGCCCTGCGCCAGGAAACCGAGACGTTGCATCGCGCGGTAGCCGCGCAACCCATACCCGCCACCGCGCCGAGCGAACCGGCACGGCCGCACGTCGTGGATACCGCACCGGCAACAAACACTCCTTCGGCCACCGCACCGCCGGCTGATACGGCACACGCCGTGCCGCCAGCATCGGCGCCACCGGTGACGGCGCCACCGGCAACCACACGGCCAGCAACGCCGTTCCCTCTGGACCGAACCTTGTCGGAGAGCGGAGCAATTGATGCCGGGCTGAAACGCGCCTCCGCCGCGCTGCGTGGCCTTCGTACCGCCGAGGCCCCGCCGGCAACTGCGCCGAGCGATTCGGCCAGCATCAAACAACTGCGGGCACGCCTCGAACGCCTGAAGCTGAATCCCGTGCAGCTCGAAGGCGTCCTTCGCTTGGTACGCGGCCTGGTCCCCACCGGCACTTCCGCGCCGGCGAACACCGGAACAGCGGAAACGGTTGCGGAAATCCGCGCGAGCCTTGAAGAAGCCCGCGCCGCGAACGCACGGCTGCGAACGCTTCTGACCGATTACGCGGGGGCGGCCAGCAAATCGCCCCGCAGATAGCGGCCCGGCCCGCGGCAGGCTGCCAACCACGCACATACCCGCACAGGCCGGAACACCATGGGGCAGCGGAACTGCCCCACTTTCCGGGCGGCCCGCTTGTCCGGCTGCATCATCCGCCCGTATCATGGCATCCTATGAACCCAACCAGCATGCCCCACGCAAGCCCCGTGGATACGGTCCCCGGGTTCCGACTGTTCCTGCAGGCGGAGCTGGCACGGCGTTGCACACGCAACCCGCGGTATTCTTTGCGGGCGTATGCGCGGGCGCTCGTCATCAACCACTCCACGCTTTCACAGATCCTGCGCGGCCGCCGGGCAATCACGCCGGCAACCATGCATCATCTTGGCCAGAAACTGGGCCTGCAACAGGAACGCATCGAGGCATTTCTGGTGCTTGAGGAGCAGGCCACGGCTGCCGGGATGCCAAGCGCGCAGTTCCGCCAGGCACGCGGCCTAACGCGCGACGCCGCCACGGCCCTAGCCGACGGCAATCACCGCGCGTTGCTGGAGCTGACACAACTGCCGGATTTTGTGGCCGACTCGCGGTGGATCGCGCGTGTGCTGAACACAACGGTGGACGCGGTGAACGTGCTGATTGCACGACTGATCCGGTTGGGTCTGCTGGAGATGGCCGACCACGGGAACTGGGTTGCGCGGATCGCCGAAACCGGGAACGACACGTTTGCACAGGAACTTGTGACGAATGTGGCCGAACGGGTGCGCGCGCTGCGCGGCGAAGGCGCGGCAACATCTGGGTTCAACACCGTGCCGGCGTGCCTCACATTGGAGGTGCCGGCATCGCAGCTCGGTCGTGTGGCCGCGCTGATCGAGGAATTACGGAGTTGCACGAACGCCGGCGAACCGGCCGTGCAACGGATCGACATATCGTATGCAATCATCAACACAAAACCGGAGTAACACCATGGGCGCACCCGTCATGCAATGGCAGATCGTATCTCGCAACCCTGAGAAGGCCGCCGAGTTCTACGGCGCACTGTTCGGCTGGCAGGCAAATGCCGATAACGCTCTCGGCTACCGGACCATTGATACCGGCTCGGCGCACGGCATTCAAGGCGGCATCTGGCCGGCACCGCCCGAGGGGCACGGCATGGTGACGTTGTACGTTGCGGTTGCCGATGTTGCCGAGGCCGTTGCCCACGCAATCGAGCTGGGCGCGGGCGTGATCATCCCGCCACAGAAACTGCCCGACGGCGATGAGATGGCGGTGATTCTGGATCCGGAGGGAATACCGGTTGGGCTGATGAAACACCGCGATGCGTAGCCATCGGAAGCCAACTTGGCAAATCGGCGGTAGTGCGTACATTGCCTGCCCCCGTCGGGCAACCTGTAACACAAGATTCAGCAATGCAGATGAACGTATCCGAGGACGATACCGTTTACATGGTGATCATAAATCACGAGGAACAGTACAGGATCTGGCCAAGCGATCGCCCGCTTCCATTTGGATGGGAGGCTACATCGAAGCAAGGCACCCAGCAGGAATGCATCGACTATATCGAGGAGGTCTGGACCGACAGACGACCGCGCAGCCTGCGGGAAAAGATGGACGAAATGGAGCGCCGTAACAGAGGCAATACATGAGCGACAACCCAACGCAGCAGGACATCCCGGCACCAGTGCGCGGGCTGGCGATTGTAGCGGTGTACGTAAGCGATATGGAGCGGGCCAGGGCGTTTTATACCCGTGTGCTGGGGTTTGCCGAGGCGGCCGAACAAATGCTGGAGCCCGGCATTACACTGCAAGCGGGCGACGCGTCGATCTACCTGCACGGCGGCCGTACGGCCGCCGGCCGGCCGAACCACGACGGCCCCGAGATCAGCCTGTGCCTTGTTGCTCGCGGTATCGACGCCTGCCATCAGCGCCTGCTTGCCGCCGGCGTCGAGATCGTGGAGTACAACCCGACGTCGGAGGCATTTGCCTCGCTGCTGCTGAACGATCCGGACGGGAACCTGCTTCAGTTGTGGGGTCCCAGGTAGGGGGCCGATCGTTGCAGACAGGCCGGGGCACGAACGCGGCGCATACCGTTACGGCCGATCACTCGCCTTCGGCCATGCGATAGCCAACCGCCGGCTCGGTAAGCACATACCGGGGCTGCGCCGGGTCCGGCTCGATCTTCTTGCGCAACGTTCCGATATGAACGCGCAGATAGTGCGTCTGGCCAACGTACAGCGGCCCCCATACTTCGCGCAGCAGATGCTGATGCGTCAGCACCTTCCCGGCGTGCATCACCAGTTGCCGTAACAGCTCGAACTCCTTCGGCGCCAGCTTTACATCGGCGCCGGCCACGCTTACACTGCGCCGGGCAAGGTCCACCACCAGGTCGCCGGACCTGTACACCGGATCATCCACCAGCGACAGGTGTTGATGCCGCAGTGCCGCGCGCACACGCGCCATCAACTCCCCGATACTGAACGGCTTGGTAACGTAGTCGTCGGCGCCGTCATCAAGCGCACCAACCTTGTCGGCCTCACGATTGCGCACCGAGAGCACGATGATCGGCACGTGCGACCACTCGCGCACACGGCGCACAACGTCGGTGCCGTCCATGTCGGGCAGGCCAAGGTCAAGAATGATGAGGTCGGGTTGTTCGGTGGCGGCCTTCACCAGGGCATCGGCGCCGCTGGCGGCCTCGAGGATGCGATAGGCCTTGCCGCTGAACGCTGCCCGCAGGAAGCGGCGGATCTGGGGCTCGTCGTCAACGATCAATATGCGAAGCGGTTGTTCGCTCATTCCGGCACGCGGTCGGGTTCCATTTTCGGCGGCTGCTCCTCGATCGGCAGCTCGATGGTGAAAATAGCGCCGTTGGCTGTTCCGGGCACGGGCGAAGTCGCGTGGATGCGCCCGCCATGTTCCTGCACGATACCCCGGCTGATCGACAGTCCCAGCCCCGTTCCGGCAATCTGCCGATCGCCGCGTTCCACTCGATAGAACTTGTCGAACACGAGCTCCAGATCCGCCGGGGGTATGCCGGCCCCGGCATCGCGCACGGTAATGGCCAGCATCCCATTGTGCCGGAAGGCTTCCAGGGCAATGGTGCTGCCGGCCGGCGAGTACTTGCCGGCGTTGTCCAGCAGGTTTACAATCGCCTGCTCCATCAACAGGAAATCAAGCCGCAGCAGCGGCAGGTCCGGCTCGATCGTCACGTTCACATGATGCGCGGCAAGCTGGCGCGCCACCCGGCCAAGCGCGGTGCCCAGGATATCCCCGATCTCAACCCACTCGCGATTCAGCGTAAGCGCGCCGGACTCCAGCCGCGTGGTGTCCAGCAGGTTGCCCACAAACCGGTTCAGGCGCTCGGCCTCCTCCTGAATTGTTGTCAGCAGCTCGGTGCGCGTTGCATCGTCGTAGGCGGCGCCAGTGGCAAGAAGGCTGGAGGCCGAACCAAGGATGGCGGCCAGCGGAGTTCGCAGGTCGTGCGAGATGGACGAAAGAAGGATGCCCTGCAATCGATCGCGTTCGCCGGCAAGGCGTGCCCGCTCGATATCCTGGGCCAGGCCTGCACGCTCCACGGCAACGGCGGCCTGGTCGGTCATCGATTCCAGCAACCGCCGGCGATCCGGTGTGATCATCTCGTCGCCATCGGTTGCGGCAATCGCCAGAACACCAACAATCTCCTGCCCCGCACGCAACGGCAGGTACAGCCACTCGCCGCCGGGAAGCCTGTCGGTGCCACGCCCGGCAAGTTGCCTGTTGCGCCAGGCCCATGTTGCCGCGGCAAGCTCGGCATCGTTCAGGCGAAGCTCCGGCGGGTGCGCCGCCGCCGGTTGAAGGCCATCGGCTTCGGCCAGCAACAGCACGGTACGGGCCGAGAGGCTGCCGGCAATCTGATCAACGATGGCGCGCGTGGCGCTTCCCACATCAACCGCGCCGGCAATGGCCCGGCTTAGATCGTACAGCGCCGAGGTGCGAGCCTCGCGGTCGCGCGCGGTACGGGCCTGGTCGCGAATCCGCCCGGCCAGATTGCTTGTTATCACCGCGACCACCAGGAACGACACAACCGCCAACAGATCCTGAGGGTGTGTAATGGTGAACGTGAGCGTGGGCTCCACAAGGAAGAAATCGTACGCCAGGAGGCTGAGCAGCGAGGCATAAATCGATGCCCGCAACCCCCAGCGCACCGCGCTTAGCAACACCGCCAGAAGAAAGATCAGCGCCAGGCTGGAAACATCCACCGCAGGGCGTATGGCTGCCGCGGCAAGGGTGGCGGCCAGCACTGCCACCGTGGCCTTCGCGTACTGGCCATATAACGGCGCGGGGCGCGTGTTGTGCACGTCCACGGTTGCCGGCTCGGCATCGTCATCGCCGCGAATCACATGCACATCGATATCGCCGCTTTCGCGCACAAGGCGCCCAACAATCGTACCGCGAACCAACTCGATCCACCACGGGCGGGTCGGCTTGCCGGCCACGATCTCGGTAACGTTGTTCGCGCGCGCATATCGAATCAGCTCGGCAACAACATCCTCACCCGGCACGGTTACGGCGGAGCCGCCCAACTCCTCGGCAAGCCGCAGGGTGGCCGCCACGCGATCGCGATCAGCTTCGGCAAGGCGGTGATGGCCCGGCGTTTCCACGTACAGCGCAATCCACTCGGCGTGGCGGCGTTCGGCCCGCCGGCGTGTGGCGCGCACCAACCGTGCCGAGTAGGGGCTAGGCCCCACGCTCACCATCAGCCGCTCGGTGGCCGGCCATGGGCCGGGGATCGCGTGCGCGCGCATGTAGGTGTGCATCTGGCTGTCAACACGCTCGGCAACCAGGCGCAACGAAAGCTGGCGCAGCGCGTTCAGGTTGCCCGGGCGGAAGAAATGGATCAACGCCCGCTGCGCCTGATCGGGCAGGTAGATCTTTCCGTCGCGCAGGCGCTGCAACAGATCCTCCACGGAAATATCAACCAGCTCCACCTCGTTGGCCAGCTCCACAATCCGGTCGGGCACGGTTTCGCGCACCTGCACGCCGGTAATGCGCGCAACCGCATCGTTCATGCTTTCGATGTGCTGCACGTTGAGCGTGGTGTACACATCAAGGCCCGCGGCAAGCAGCTCCTCCACATCCTGATACCGCTTGGCATGGCGGCTACCGGGCACGTTGCTGTGCGCAAGCTCGTCAACCAGCACAAGCCCGGGCCGCCGCGCAAGCACGGCGTCGAGATCCATCTCCTCCATGCGCCGCCCCTGATACTCGCTCACCAGGCGCGGAACAATCTCAAGCCCCAGCATCATCTCGGCGGTTTCGATCCGCTTGTGGGTTTCCACGATGCCCACAACAACATCATCGCCAACAATCGCGCGCGCGCGCGCCGCTTCGAGCATCGTATAGGTTTTGCCTACGCCCGGCGCGGCGCCCAGGAATATCTTCAGCCGGCCACGACCCTGGCCGTTGGTGCGCTGTACCTCGGCAAGCAGGGCATCGGGCGATGGACGATGTTCGGATTCGGTCGCCATGATCTGGAAGTATTCGTTGGCTGCAATTCACAGCGCCGGCGCAACGGCAGCACACCGGCAATCGGCATGCACGGCACCGCAGGCAACCGATTCGGGGAATCGGGCACCATCATCTGCCGGCATTGCCAAGGGCACTATCAAGCGCCATGTTCAGGCGCAACAGGTTCACGCGCGGTTCGCCAAGCACGGCAAGCTGTCGCCCTTCGGTGTATTGCTCCACAAGGGCTTGCACACGCTCGGGCGCAACGCCGCGTTCGCGGGCAACACGCGCCGTCTGGAAGGCCGCGTTGGCCGGCGTGATATGGGGATCAAGGCCGCTGGCCGAAGCGGTTACCATGTCCACCGGAACGGGCGCATCCGGATTCTCGGCCCGATACGCCCGGGCAAGACTGTCCACGCGGGCAAGCAGCACGGGATTGGTTGGGCCAAGATTGGAGCCCCCTGACGCCGTGGCATCGTACCCCGCGCCGGCCGCCGACGGCCGCGACCGGAAGTATCCCGGCTTGGTGAACTGTTGCCCGATCAGTTCGGAACCTATCACATTTCCGTTTCGTTCGACAATGCTGCCGCCTGCGCGCCATGGCATGATCGCCTTCGCCAGGCCGGTAATCGCCAATGGATACAGGATGCCGGTGATCACCGTGAGAAGCACCAGCAGAACAAGCGCGGGTCGGAGTTGGGATTGCATACTGCACCTTTACGTTCGGCGCGGCCCGGAAGCCTAGAACGCCGATGAAATACCGGAGATGATAAGATCGATCAGCTTGATACCCACGAACGGCACCACAACACCACCCAGCCCGTACAGCAGCAGGTTCCGGCGCAGGATGGCGGCCGCGCCAAGCGGACGGTAGGAAACGCCGCGCAGCGAGAGCGGGATCAACACGATGATGATCAGCGCGTTGAAGATCACCGCCGAAAGGATCGCGCTTTTGGGGGTCGCCAGGCCCATCACGTTCAACGCATTGAGCTGCGGATAGGTAGTGGCGAACATTGCCGGGATAATCGCGAAGTACTTGGCAACATCGTTGGCGATGCTGAATGTGGTAAGGGCTCCGCGCGTGATCAGCAACTGCTTGCCGATGGCTACGATCTCGATCAGCTTGGTTGGATTGGAATCCAGATCCACCATGTTGCCCGCCTCCTTCGCCGCCGAGGTTCCGGTGTTCATGGCAACGCCCACATCGGCCTGCGCAAGCGCCGGCGCATCGTTGGTGCCATCGCCGCACATCGCAACCAGCTTGCCCTTGGCCTGCTCCTCGCGGATCAGCGCCAGCTTGTTCTCCGGGGTGGCCTGCGCAAGGAAGTCATCCACACCGGCCTCGGCCGCGATGGCCGCGGCGGTAAGGGGGTTGTCGCCGGTGATCATCACCGTGCGGATACCCATCTTCCGCAGCTCGCTGAATCGTTCGCGCATGCCGCCCTTCACCACATCCTTCAGATAGATCACGCCCAGCACACGCGCATCGCGGGTAACCACAAGCGGCGTTCCACCGGCATTGGCAACACGCTCCACGGTGGCCTGAAGCTCCGCGGGCGGCTTGTAGCCGCTGCCGTTGCGGCTTGCCACGTAGTTCAACACGGCATCAACGGCGCCCTTGCGGATTTCGGTGCCCGGCAGGTCAACACCGCTCATCCGCGTTTGCGCGGTGAACGGCACAAACGTTGCCCCAAGCGCCTGCAGATCGCGCTCGCGCAGGCCGTACTGCTCCTTGGCCAGCACAACGATCGATCGCCCTTCCGGCGTTTCGTCGCTCAGCGATGAAAGCTGCGCGGCATCGGCAAGCTCGGCGGGGGTAACGCCGGGCATCGGCAGGAACTCCGAAGCCATGCGATTGCCAAGCGTGATGGTGCCGGTTTTGTCCAGCAGCAACGTGTCCACATCGCCGGCGGCCTCAACGGCGCGGCCGCTCATGGCCAACACGTTGTACTGCACAAGGCGGTCCATGCCGGCAATGCCGATTGCCGAAAGCAGGCCGCCGATGGTTGTGGGGATCAGCGTCACCAGCAGGGCGATCAGGATGGCCACGGGAATCGTGGAGCCCGCGTAGTTGCTGAAGAATTCGATCGTGCCGGTGGCCAGCAGGAACACGATGGTAAGCCCGGAGAGCAGGATGCCGAGCGCGATTTCGTTCGGGGTCTTCTGCCTGCGCGCGCCTTCCACCAGCGCGATCATCCGGTCAATAAAGGTTTCGCCGGGATTGGATGTGATCCGCACAACGATGCGGTCCGAAAGCACCGTTGTACCGCCGGTCACCGCGGAGCGGTCGCCCCCGCTTTCACGAATCACGGGCGCGGATTCGCCCGTAATGGCCGACTCGTTCACCGAGGCAACACCCTCGATCACGTCGCCGTCGCCGGGGATCAGATCGCCCGCCTCCACCAGCACAAGGTCGCCCTTGCGCAGCTCACTGGCGCTCACGGTCTGGTACTGGTCGGCGCCCTGTTCAGTCAGGCGCTTCGCCATCGCCTGCACGCGCGCCGTGCGCAGGGATTCGGCCTGCGCCTTGCCGCGCCCCTCGGCCATGGCCTCGGCGAAATTGGCGAACAACACGGTGAACCATAACCATGCGGTGATCTGGCCGCTGAAGCCCGCATCGCCGCCGGCAACAATCAGGTCGCGCACGAACAACACCGTGGTGACCACCGAGACAATCTCCACCACGAACATCACGGGATTGCGCATCAGGGTGCGCGGGTTCAGCTTCCTGAACGCGTCCACAATTGCCGTGCGCACTATCGAACGATCGAACATCGATCGCTTCTGATTCTTCGACATAACCTGCATCTCTCCTTAGAACTTCGTTCCGGCAATCATCTGCAGATGCTCCACAACCGGCCCCAGCGCCAACGATGGGAAGAACGTAAGCCCGCCCACGATCAGCACGATGGCAACAAGCAGACCAATCCACAGCGGCCCCGTGGTTGGGAACGTCCCCGGCGATGGCGGATGAATCTTCTTGCGGACAAGCGAGCCTGCCACGGCCATTGTGGGCACGATGAACGCGAATCGCCCAAGCAGCATGGAAATGGCAAGCGTGATGTTGTAGAACGGCGAGTTGGCGCTGATGCCGGCGAACGCCGAGCCATTGTTGCCGGCACCGGACACATAGGCGTACAGAATCTCGCTGAACCCATGCGCGCCCGGGTTCAGCGCACCCTTGACGCCCTCCGGGTGCACCACCGCAAGCGCGGTAAACCCAAGGATGGCTAACGGCAACACCAGCACAAGCGCAAGCACCGCCATCTTCATCTCCCTGGCCTCGATCTTCTTGCCCAGGTATTCCGGCGTACGCCCCACCATCAGGCCCGCGATGAACACCGCCAGCACGGCGAACAGCAGGAAGCCGTACAGACCGGCGCCCACACCGCCAACGATCACTTCGCCCAGCTCGATGTTCACCAACGGCACCAGGCCGCCCAGCGGCGTGAAGCTGTCGTGCATGCTGTTGACCGCGCCGCACGATGCCGACGTGGTCACCGCCGCGAACAGCGCGGAGTTGGCAATGCCGAATCGTACTTCCTTGCCCTCCATGTTGCCGCCGGCCTGTTGCTCCGAAGCCACCATCCCAACGCCCGAACGGCCGAACGCCGGGTTGCCACCGGCCTCCGAGTGGTACAGCAACGCAAGCCCCCCCACGAACAGGATCGACATCGCGCCCAGGATTGCCCACCCCTGGCGTTGATCGCCCACCATCCGCCCAAAGGTGTATGTAAGGCCTGCCCCGATGGCGAAGATGGAGACCATCTGCAGGAGATTGGTAAGCGGCGTGGGGTTCTCGAACGGATGCGCGGAGTTGGCGTTGAAGAATCCGCCACCGTTGGTGCCCAGCATCTTGATTGCCTCCTGCGAGGCCACCGGCCCCTGCGCAATGGTCTGCCGCGCGCCCTCCACCGTTGTGGCCACGGTGTACGCATCCAGATTCTGTGGCACACCCTGCCACACCAGCACCAGGGCATACACCATGCAGATCGGCAACAGCAGATACAGCGTTGCGCGCACGGTGTCGGCCCAGAAGTTGCCGATCGTCTGCGCCGAATTGCGGGCAAACCCGCGCACAAGCGCAACGGCCAGGGCAATCCCGGTGGCTGCCGAAAGGAAGTTCTGCACGCCCAGCCCGGCCATCTGCACCAGATAACTCATGGTGCTTTCGCCGGGGTAGGCCTGCCAGTTGGTGTTGGTGACAAAACTGGCCGCCGTGTTGATGGCCAGATCGGGCGTGACCCCGGCAAACCCCTGCGGATTCAGCGGCAGCACGCCCTGCAGGCGCTGCAACCCGTACAGCAGCAACAGCCCGCCGGCGTTGAACATCAACATCGATATCGTGTACGATACCCAGTGTTGCTCCTGCTCGGGCCGTACACCGGCAAGCCGATAGATCCACCGCTCCACGCCCGACAGGAGGCGGCTTGGAGCAACCCGCTCGCCCGCGAACACGCGAGCCATGTACGCGCCCAACGGCTTGGTGACCAGTAGCACCAGGCCAACAAAGAGCGCGATCTGCACGATGCCGTTGATAGTCATGCGAATGCGTGCCTCAGAATCGTTCCGGACGCAGGAGCGTGACAATCAGGTAGCCCAGAAGGCCAACCGCCACGATCCCGCCAAGGAGATAGTCAAGTGTCATAGGAGTATCCGATCCCGGATGTTTACGGTTTACCGTGATCGCCGCGCTACAGCCGGTCGCACGCGTTGGCATACAGGCCGAACAGGGCGAAGAAGACAAGCGCGGCAATCAGGTACAGCAGGTCAGGCATGGCCGATATGTTCTTGTTGATCGATCAGGTTCGGCACGCAATCGCGTGCCCGCGTTTGCCACTGGCCTAGAAACGCACAAGCAGCGCCCCGATGAAACGCGTTTCCGCCTTTACCAGATCGGGCGCCCAGTTGGCCGGGATGGGCGTGGTGTTGTATCCGTCGGGCGAGGTCACGCCGCCCGGGCCGGCGAAATACGGGACATCGGCCTCGCGATGCACAACCTCCAGCCGGAACGTGAGGTACTCGTTGGGCATCAGGTCCACCGTGGTGGACACATCCCAGCCGTGAAACCCATCTCCCGGGTTGGCGCTGAACGGATGCCCCCCAACAGTACCGCTGTTGGCGGCCGGGATCGGGTTGGCATCGCCGGTTGGATACAGCACCAGATAGCGGCCGGGATTGTTGATGTAACCGCCGCCGATCGTCCAGCCAAGATGATCGTTGGCCATCCACAGCCGGTGGTACAGCATGCCGCTGATGAAGTACTGCATGGGGCCGCCCTCACCGCCGGAGAATCCGGACACACCACCGCCCGTCTCGAAGCCGACATCCTGGGTTATCGAGAACGCCCCGCGACGCACGAAGCCATCGGGATTGTTCAGGTAACGGACCTGCACGCTGTTATCCGTATGGAAGCGAACGCGATCCGGATGGCCCTGCGCATCGGTACCGTAGTAGTTGTTCGAGAGCATCGAGATCCACTCCGCCGGGCGCCACAGTATCTGCCCGCCGATGCCGGGACCATTGTTGTACTTGGCGTATGATTGCCAGCCGTTGGTTACCCACAGCTCCAGCTTCAGCTTGTCGCTCGGGAACGCCTGCACGCGCAGACCGTTGAAGAACCAGGGCGTGTTGTCGGAGGTAAACGATGGTTGGTACGCCCAGTTCTCGAAGTTGTAGTAGGAGAACAGGCCCATGTACGACATGAACAGACCAACATCCACGTTGAGCCCGTTCCATACATCGAAGTGATAACCGGCATTGGCCTCGCTGATGTAGCGATAGACGTTGGCGAGATCGAACTGCCCGTGCAGAACGCTGAAATCATTGCGCGGCACCACGGTGGCACGCGTGCCAAGTTGGAAGATGATCCGCCCGCGAACGTTGTCGTGGTGGAAGTCACCGCCGATCGCCGCATGCGACACCTGGAACTCGTTGTCGCGGGCCAGCGCCGTGGAGCCCACCACCGTGTGATCCACGGGATGATGGTTGGAGGCAGTATAGTTGGCGTCGATGAAGAACGTGCCGGTGAAGAGCTTGGAGTCAAGGATCGCGGCATGCTGGCGGCTGTTGCCGTTCAACCACGTGAAGTCGCCGAAGGCAAACGGCTCGGCCGGTGTTTCCGGCGCGGGCGCATCTGGCACGGGCGGTCGGGGCGCCCCGGGTACGGGATCCACCACGATTGGCTCGGCGTGGTTCGATTGCGCGAACGAGGTATCACCGGCAACCTGGCTCAACGCCGGCATTGGCGCCGGTGCGATCTGCGCCGTGGCCGAATTCGCGGCAACCAGCATCAAGGCCGGCATTGCCGCAATAACAAGCGATCCGCGCCACGGCAGCACCAACTCGGACATGAACATTGAAGGCTCCGATAGTCAATCAGTATGTGCCGGCGGCGTGATCCGCGCGACGCGCGCAGCAGGATCGTGCGCAACCAACCGGCTCACATGCAACTTGGCGCCGATGAGATAAAGCCGTGATTCAGATTTCCGGCGGGGGCATCAAGATTTCATCAAGAGGAGCTAGATTCGCGGCAAGAATGATCCGGCTTGCCGCACGCGGCCGAACCTTCCAGGCCACGCAACAGCACATTGCCATGCTTTCGTTGGAAACCCCTGCCCGCCTTGCTACGATCATGCTGGTGATTTCGATGGTGATTTCGCTGCTGGCGGTGTACATCGATTTCCGGTGGTTGATAACGATGGTCGACATTGCCTTCGATATACCGGTAGATCCCGACTATGCGGACGGCGTCGCACTGCAGTACCGTATCAGCATGTGGGTGCGTATCTGCACAACCATACTGACCGCGATATGCGTAATGGCGTGGCTGTTTCGCGCGCGCAGGAATCTGGACCATGCCGGGCTGCGCGATTTCTCCTACGGACCCGGTTGGGCGATAGGAGCGTTTCTCATACCCGTCGTCAACTTCGGCCGGCCCATACAGTTCGCCAAGGAGATCAGCCAGGGCTCGTCGTTTCTGGTGGAAGGCAATCCATTGAACGACTGGCAGTATACCACGCCAACACGGCGCGCCACACCCTGGTGGAGCCTGTACATAACCTCGATGATGTTTGGTGCGATTGCCACTGTGTTCACCGTGGGCGAACACACGATGACCGCCTTCAAGATCGCCGGCGCTGTTGGCGTCATTGGCCGGTTGCTCAGTGTTGCGTCGGGGGTGTACGGGCTCGTGATGATCCGCGAAATCACGGCTACGCAGGAAAGCGCACGCGAGAAGCTTGATACCACGCTTGGCCTTACGTAACCGAGTACCGGCAAACCAACGCAATCCACACGTGGCGATGAACGGATGAGCACAACAGCCGCGCGCAACACAACAGCACAGCGGATCATGCTGGCGGCGCTGTGGGGAACAACGCTCGACGCCGGTTATCTCGCATGGCGATATATGGCGCTCCGGCTTGGGCTGGGCATGCCGGGCACCAGCCTCTGCTCCTGGAGCGCCACCATCGATTGCGACCGCGTGCTCCTGACACCCCAGGCCAACGCATTCTGGGTTCCGAACGCCCTGCTGGGCCTGGGTTTCTCGGCGGGATTGTTGGTGTTCTGGGCAGTGGCACGCCGGGCCAACGCCGGAACCCACGGTACGCTGCTTCGCGCGATGGTTCTTCTTCTGGGCGTGGGCGCGGCCGCCACGCTGTATTTCTTCTGGCTTCTGGCCGGGCTGAACTGGTTCTGCCCGCTCTGCCCGTTGAACCATGTGCTGTTGTATGTGGCGTTTGGCGCCGCGTTGATTGCGCTGCGCCGGCAGCCCGGGCAGGCTTCGGCGGCCCCGCCCAACTACACACCCGGGGCCACCATTTCAGTGCGTGCCGTGGGCCTGGCGGCCGCCACCTTCGTTCTGGCCCAGGCGGTCTGGATTGTACCCAATGCGCTTGGCCTGCTGCGCATGCCGTAATTGCCGGGGCGCCCGCCGCGCGGCACATATCCCGCCGCGCAGGCCCAATCGCGAAGCTGGCCAGCAGGCGCCCGGTTACGAAATGATCGATCACGGAAATCATGGCGACACGTTCCAAACCCGCAACCGATCCGGACGAAATCCTGACACTGCATGGCGAAACGGTGGAAGCGCTTGCGCGTGCGGTGCGCGATTGCGTGCTGGCCGCCATGCCTGAGGCAACCGAACGTGTAAACCGTGGCTGGCAGGGGCTGGCATACCATCACCCGGCCGCCGGGTATGTGTGCGGTGTGTTCGTGCTGAAGGGGATGGTGAAACTGGGGTTCGAGTTCGGGGCGTTGCTCGCCGACCACAACGGCCGGCTCAGCGGGAACGGACTGCAGGTGCGCTATCTGGAGATCCGCGATCACAACGAGGTTGACGCCGCAGCCATCGCGGACTTCATCCGGCAGGCCGTGGCGCTTCCACCGGAACGCTCGGCACGGCTGGCGATGCTCCGCGAACACCGGCCGTAACGGATGTGGCTAGGGCTGTGCAACGGCCTGCGACGCCCGCAGCCCCCAGGCGCAACCGATAACGCCCAACAGAGCGCCGGCCATCATCATCATCGCGCCGGCTTCCAGCGAGCCGCCCGGCAGATCCGTGAGCACCACGTACAACTGTATGAACTTGCCGAACGCGAACAGCGAAAGCACAATGCCAACAATCCAGGCCCATCGGCGTTTCAACAACACCGCGCCACCTATCAGGGCCGCAATCGCCATCATGATCATCCCGTCGGGGCCGTCGGTCCCCACCAATGGCAGCCCCATGAAGCTGCCCCACGGCAGGAAGCAACTGGCGATGATGATGACGGCACCGGCGAGCCCGACAATGGAGTAGTTGCTCATCTTGGTTACTGGTTGGATCATTCAGGGGGGATTGATCGGCTGCGGCACCGGCTGCCCGGGCCGATGCGAAATTGGCGCCATCGATCACCAAAACCAAGGGTCCCGGCACATGATTGCCGCACGCATGTAAAATCCCGAACGGCTATATTGATCGCATGGCAACACAGGCAAAAACCGATGATGTGCTTTGGAAGATGCTGGCCAGCGAGCTGAGGCTGGAGCAGATAGCCGAGCTGCGAACCTATCTGAACGGCGAGGGGGAATTTTACGACATGGGATATGGTGACCTGATGATCGAGCCATACGATGGCCGCGGCGGGCGTAGCAGTATTTTCCGCCTGCGGCACAGCATGTTCGGCGAACTTCAGGTAAGCGCCAGCGCCTTGAAAAGCGTACTGCACGATCTTCAGCATCATCTGTTGCGATAGCTCCGCCAACAGTATGCCCGGCAACCCGCCTTAAAGGAAACAACGATGAACCTGGCTATCGGCGCCGATCACGCCGGCTTCGCGATGAAGGAAGAGCTTCGTGCGTGGCTTGCCCAGCAGGGGCACACGGTGGTTGATGTTGGCGCGTACAACGCCGAGCCAACGGATTATCCCGATATCGCCGTGGTGGTGGCCGCGTGTGTGCTTTCGGGCCAGGCCGAGCGGGGGATTCTGCTGTGCGGCAGCGGGATCGGGGCGTCGATTGCGGCCAACAAGCTCCGTGGCATACGGGCCGCGCTGGCGCACGATACGTTCAGCGCGCGCCAGGCCGTGTATGATGACGATGCAAACGTGATCTGCCTGGGTCCCCGGGTGATCGGCCCTGAGCTTGCGAAGGTGCTGGTTGAGACATTCCTTGGCGCCACGTTTTCGGGGTTGGAACGCCATCGTCGGAGGCTACGGAAGGTGGCCGATCTGGAACATGGTTCGGCGGCGGAATAAACGCCGGGCACGCCAGCCCGATATCCGCCATCGCGGTTAGAAATCCTGAATCAACCCCAGCAGAATTGCCTGCTTGAACTGCGTGCGTCGCGTCTGGCGCACGTTATGCACCACCTGCAGGGCCCAAGTCAGCCCGATTGACTTCCACAGCACAAAACGTGTTTCGTTCTCCCATCGCACGTTCCATACATCCAGATCCTGAAACGAACTGAACAGGCTGAACCGGCCATTGTAGGTGATGGTGGAATCCGCACGGAACATCGCCGTGGCCTCGAACTCGATGCCGGACTCGGCCCTGTACGCTTCCTTCACCTTCGGCGTGGTGTAGTCGTCGGTTTGCTGCGTGTTGTGTTCGGCGCGCACCTGGCGCAGGGCAAACCCCGTGCGGGCGGTGAACATTCCCGATCGGCCCAGATCGTTGTAGCTGAACCCGGCGCTCTGCTGCGTGGTCACCGGATCCCACAGGTTGGCGATGTTCATGCGCTTGCCGAACTGCATGTTGAACGACTCGGTAATCGGCGTTCGCAGGTTTGCAGAGACGTATGGATCCAACATCCACTTCAACGGATAGACGACAACTTCCTCCACGAAGAAATTGTTGTCGCCAACACGCAGTGCGTTTTCCGGAATTGAATCGTTGGTGTAGTTGGCGCCAAGCTCGAACTGCAACGAACTGCGCAGCACAACCGGCCCACCGTGGCGTTCGTCGTACACGCGCGCGGCAAAACGCGCCGCGAAGTAGTTATCCTCGCCCATCGACCAGTTGGCCGAGAATGCCTGCGAGAACGCGAGGTTAAGCGACGTTGAATTGGGGTTGAACATCCGCACGGACATCGGCGGCTGCGTCGAAAGCGGCATTCCACCTTGGGCAAAAGCACAAGCCCCTGCCACAAGCAGGTATGCGACCACTACGGCCACGATCTGCCGATATGGGTATGCTACGTATTTCATTGGGGGTTCGACGAGGGAACGAACCGAACGACAGAAACTGGATCCCTTGTTCGGCGCGCCGTGATGTGAAATCACGATACAAATCGCCGGACTTATTTGCCATGCCGTTCGAAGGCACACCAAGGATTAATGCGGACATCCGGCGATGCACCCAGCGTCACCGGATCCGATCGCGATACTCCATCCGGCAATGTCCCCCTTCGCCCAAACCGGTAGCCGGGCAAAGGGGGAACATCGCATTATCTACCGGCCGACCGTATCAGCGGCACGTGCCTTCACATCCACCCCCGTTGACACACGCTGCGCCAACAACGTAGGTGTTCTGCAGGGTAATCGTCGGGATCAGCCCGGCCAAGCAGCAGATGCTGTAATCGTGAACACAGAAGGAGTTGGGCGCCCCGCAGGCCGCGAAACGCGTTGCCGTTCCCTTCTCCAGACGCGAAACGCAGCTTGGCACGCATACATGCACCGGCGGGTTTGTGTTTGCACAGGAACCCGGGCAACTGATGTATCCAAGCGCAAGGGCCTTGGTTACCGCCACGTTGGCGATGATATCGAACAACTCGGGCGTGCTTGTCAGGTCGATGATGACCGGATCACCGGAGATCACAAGCGAGCCAAGATCGACATGGATATCCGAGCCGATCATGAAAATCGCGACATCGATGATGATCGGGTGATTTGCAGGCGTTGGCAGATGCACGTTCAGCCGCTTCATTGAGGCCAGCGCTTCGTTGTTGGCGCCGGCAATCGTTGTTGGCATGTGCGAGCTGAAATGCGCAGGGCTCGCCGCCCGTGCGCTGGTGGCCATACAGGACCCCAGCAACAATAGCATGATGAATACGGACTTCATGTTGTTCTCTCTCATGTTGGTTGAACTGCGGACAATGGATTCGCCGTGCTCTGAAATCGAGAGTATGGCGGCAAATCCAGGGCGCCGGGGTCTGGACGCCGTGGTGGATGCAGAGGGTATGCACCTTGGTTCGGCAACATACGGTCTGCGGGATAGCGATAGCCAGTACATCATTGTGTACCGGCAGCAATCAATCGGGCATCAAACGCAGCGCATCACGCGCGCTGAGCCCGGGTATTGACGGTGCATAAACGACCTCCGATGTGGGTGAAAAGGCCTGTGGAAACCTCGGCGCATGGAGCGAACCCGCCCAATACGCTGAGAACCAGACCAACAGCATCCGCAGTACGCCGTTGGAAAGAACTTCGCGCAACCTGCCAGGCCACTTTCCGGGAGTGCTGGACGCCACCGCATGTAGGCGTCCGAGAACTCCGCACGAAAGTCGCCCAACCAATAACTGTGGCACCGCAAGGCAGATGCGGTACCGGCTTGTTGGGAATGGAATGATGCTCACGTGCCGCGAACGTATCGCAACACGATATGGTAACCAATCGGCGCGCGCAGCCGGTTGCGCCGATTTGGTCACGACACCTTA
>CBHYLN010000009.1:0-60081 GCA_966128725.1 uncultured bacterium
TTTATTGTATTTGTTTCGCAGGATTGCATTTTTGGGCCAGTTGCCCCGCGATTTAGTGAGTCGCATATTATTTCCGCAGTCGAGATAGAAAATGACGGAAATATTCGATTCGAATATTTCAAGGGAGGTCGTCAGCGGCCGCCGCGTATTATCCGCAAGGATGAGCTTTCGATTCGCTTCCATATCGATTGGGCGGAGTATCCCAGATTCGTTTCCGCCATCGAGGTACGCAAGGGTAGATGGAAAGTCGCTACTCTTCATTATGGCTGGGCGCATGGCCGTCTGGACGAGATTGTCCGGCTTCTTTCCGAGCAGGGTGTGGCGTGCAAGGAAGTGTAGAAGGTCGATACTGATGTGGTGTCGCTCCGTAGCGACTCGGTTTGAATTTTACCGTCATGGCGGAAGGATAGGCAGGGAGTTGTATGGCGTTGGGTGTTGAGATAATGCAGGTTCTCGGCTCTGGCCGGCTGGGTCTGTTGGGGCCCGAAATTAATGAGGAGGCAGTTGTTGCCGCCTACGGCAGCCCTGATTGTCGGTGGGAACGGGGTGACGTTGTTGGCCTTCAATATGGCTGGGCCAGTTTCCAAATCGCTCAGTCCGGCACTGTCCGGTTGGTGGTTGAATTCAAAGATCGAAGTGTGGCGAATAGTGTTGTTCCCGATCTGCCTCTTACTTCCCGTACGACGATATATGGTTTGGTCAGGTGGTTGAATAGCCTCGACGCTCGGTGGGAGGTCGATGATAATGAGACGTTTTTGCATTGGGTTTTGATCAGAGCCGGCAGGAACGTTGTCTTTCTGTTCGATCTTCAGAGTCGAAAACTGGTTCGCATGACATGTAGATTGACGGGGCCTTTGGACAACGTCTTGTGAAGGTCGTCGCCTGCCCATTGGCTGGCGCTTTCAATAGCATTTGTTGAGAACCATTGTCAGACAAGCAGAGGAACTTGTGGAGCTTACGGAACGTGTCAGGGATTTCCTGAGAACCGGCTGTCTGCCGGAGTTGGCGAACGCCGATGCAGTGAACGAGCAGACCATTCAGGCCGCATACGGGAAGGCTCCCTACAGGCACGAAATGGGCATTCTGATATACGAACGCGCCGAGTTCCATTTGCATGATGAGGGCCGTGTACTGTTCGTAGCGTACTTCTACCGTCCAGTTTCCAAGTTCCGTGCCCTGGGAATGCAGCCGTTGAATCAGCGTATTGGAATATATACATTGCTCGATGCCCTTGATCATGCCGATATCAAGTGGTCCGTTTCTCACCGGTGGTCCTTCGATATGCAGCTTGCAATTCGGACACAGGGTGGCGTGACGATTTTGTTCAGCCTTCTCTACGAAACGCTGGAAAAACTTACATGCTGGCTGAAGCCGTACGAGGCTGCGATGGAGCCCTTCTGATTCTTAGTGGAACCAACGGGGCACAGGGTGCTGATACCAGCTTTGTGCTCGCAGTACAGCGGGCGGTGGCCTATGCCGGCAAGGTGTGACCCGTATGTATGTGCCATGCATTAGATCATCTCAAAATGAATGAACGTTGTTCTCAGGAGATTGCCCGAATCGAAATGACCCCCGAAGAGCTGAAGGTGGCGGCAAAAATTCATGGCCAGCACAGGCTAAAGCCCATCAGCCGCCCGGCGTTTGTAATAGCTGCTCTCCTGTGCTTGATGATGGGGCTGACCGAATTTCCAGTTCCGCTGAGTAACGAGGCCATTGTGGTTGTCACAGCATCGGCCTTATTACTGGTGCCACTTATTCTCGCGCCTTTTTACCCACAACTTTCACAATCGGACATTATCTGTGGGGTTGCGTTGATGGCAAATGGTGATGTGCACTTCGAATACTTCAAGGGCGGTCGCCAGCGTCCTCCGTTAGTTGTACAACGCGACGACTTGCTGATTCGCTATATCGTGGATTGGTCGGAGCATCCGAAGCGCGTGGACGTTGTACAGGTGTTTCGGGGTAAACGGAACGTTGGTCATCTGCGTGCCGTTTGGGGTGAGGGCCGTCTGGACGAGATTGTCCGGTTCTTTACCGAGCAGGGTGTGGCGTGCAAGGAAGTGTAGAAGGTCGATGTCGGTGTAGGCTGGCGGTTGGGCCGTGTCACTCAAGCATCCGTGTGGGGCGCCTTCCCGCACGCACGGTGAGCGTATGAATGTGGTTCGTTGGGCGCAGGCCTGCAATAGGATCCGCGCGCGGCCGCGGGTTCATTCACAACGCAACTACTTGCTTGTCGCCATGCATTCCATGTAGTCCCGATGGGCTGGATCATTTGTAACTCAGTGCTGTGTCGTTCCTTTTGTAACATGCATGCACGCACTTGCGGGTGTTTGCAGGTAGCTATTGTTGAGAGCAAAACGTAAACAAATAGGTCGTTGGAATAACGTCGCGATTAACGGCGATATTCACTGGAAACCAGGATGGAGGCCATACCATGAGTGAAATATATTTGCTCGCCTGCGAGGAATCTCGCATGAAGCTCTGTTTGGGTAAGGTTGTTAAGTTTGATGAGCAAATGAATCGAATCCCCATGCAGTTTGACGGATTCTTCGATGACAAAACGGAACAGTGGACGAGTCGAGAAGGGTTCCTGCTGGCCATAGAGCGATTCCTTCTCATAAATCATGGCAAGAGCATTCGCGTCGTAGTTGATAGCGAATTTCTGAATCTTGACTCCGATAATCCTGGCGAGTGGACATCAATTCACTCATTGGAACAGTTGATGGCCATGGAGGTTCCGTTTGAATAGTGGCGAGTCTGGTAAAAAGGATGAGCAGTTGTGAGTGCTTGCCGGTATCATTGTATCCACAGCCGTAGCATCAGGATGCGTGATGGATACGACCGGAGCTGGTCTGGTAGGTGCAACTCAATTCCATCCAACGCGTGCCGCTGAGAACCAGCCGCGAGGGTGCAACGAACGGGAACGGTACGGGGTTGCCGGCGCATGCTACCCTGCCACGTGCACATTCGGGTATATAGGTACTCAAGGTGGTGGTGTCTTCCTGTGCGCATTGGGGGCGTGTAAATACACCCCTCTCCGCACCTTGAAGCTCCGCCGCGAGCGGCCCATCTCGTTGCACGGTGCCCGGAACAGGACAGGGCTGCGGTGAGTCATTCCGTTCTGGATTCGAAGCTGTTTTGCAGGGATCCCACTGTACCACGGCACTGCTCAATCTGTATATTCAAGTATACAGATGAGGCCCCAGGCATCATTCACCATGAAGCACCACATTCCCGCAGTGGTCAACATCGGGACGATACCGTGTCGAAACGCGGACCGATTTGGATAGTGGTTGCTCCTGATGGTACTGGGACGGATAAAAAGCCGTTTTTTCGTCCAAAATGGACTGTTTGAGCCGTCTTCTCCGATCTTGTAACGAACCTTTGCGCTTAACAGTTTGACGCATATATTGCGCGTTCCCTCATCCCCCTTTTCTCGACAGTGGATCGTTCACCCCAGTGGCGATGTATCCGGCATGCCCTGGTTTGTTCCACACTCATTTATTGTGAGCGTACGCGTATGCACCCGAATCGTACCGCTTTACAGATCTTCCTTACTGCCTTGTTTGCCTTGCTGCCGCTAGGAGCCTTCGCGCAGCATGGAATCGTTGCCGAACCCGAGATCGATCCACATGGTGCCCACGGGCATGGTGAGATGGGCCGAGGTACCGAGCAGCGTATTCTCGACAAGGAGGGCGTGAAGTTCACGGAGAACCGTGGGCAACTTGTTGATGTCAATGGCAAACCAACGCCGGACATTCTCTACTCCACACGTGGTGGCACCGCGGCGCTCTACTTCGAAAAGGGCCGCATCATCTACCAGTTCAGCCGCGTGGACGGTGATCCACGATATTTTCACGACCGCTGCCAGGATGGGCATTACCGCCAGAACAATGGCCTCCCGGAGATTGAGATCCCCAAGCCGACGTTGACGCTGCACCGCGTTGACATGGAGTTGGTGGGCGCAAATCCCAATGTGCGCGTTGAGGCCATGGAGCAGGCCGGCGGGTACGACAATTTCTACCTGGGCCACTGCCCGGACGGTATCACGCATGTAAAGTCGTGGCGTACGTTGGTGTACCACGACGTCTATCCCAGGATCGACATGGTGGTCAACGGCTCGGGGCACGGCGCCAAGATCGACTTCGTGGTGCATCCCGGCGGCCGGGTGGCCGATATCCGCATGCGTTACGAGGGCGCTGCCAGTGTGGGCCTCAGCCCGGAAGCCGGGCTTGTAGTGCAAAGCCCGCTTGGTTATGTGCAGGCCGCCGCGCCCTACAGTTTTCAGGCCGACGCCATGTGGCGCACCATCTCCAGCCGCTACAATGTGGCCGGTGATGTGGTCACGTTCGATGTACAGGGGTACGATCCCACCAAGGATCTGCGTATCGATCCCTTCCAGCTTTGGGCCACGTTCTACGGGGGCAGCGGTACCGAGCAGCTTTCCGGTGGCGACCCGACCGAGGTCGATCGAAAGGGCAATGTGTTGATTGCCGGCTCCACAAACGGTGCCTTCCCGATCGTTACACAGCCCGGTGGTTACACGCAGGGATTTGCCGGAAACGATGAAGCCTTCGTGGCGCGATTCCGTGCCGACGGCGTGCGCCTGTGGTCCACCATCTACGGTGGCAACCAGGCCGAGCTGGCGCACGGTGTTGCCACCGATCCGTTGCTCAACGTCTTTATCACCGGCCATACGTTTACAACCGGTACCGGCTTCCCAACTTCGGCAGGCGCGTACCAGACCTCCTTTGGCGGCGTGCGTGACGCCTTTGCCGTCAAGTTCGACAGTAACGGCGTGCGCATCTGGGGCACGTATTACGGCGGCAGTCAGTTCGATGACGGTTACGGCTTCGCCGTGGACAGCTCCAACAACGTGGCGTTGCTGGTGACCACGCAGTCCTCGGGATTGCAGACAATCGGCGGCGCCTATCGTGGCAACTACGATATCATCGTTGCAAAGCTGAGCTCGGCCGGCGGGCGCCTGTGGGCCGAATACTTTGGCGGTACCGGCGAGGATTACGGGTACGCCGCCGCCAGCGATATCAACGAGAACATCCTGATATCCGGGTACACGTACAGCTCGGGAGCAACCTTCGTGATGACGAATGCCGCGCAGGCGAACAACGGGGGAAGCGCCGATGCCTTTGTGGTGAAGATGACAAAGGATGGTATCGAGCGATGGTCCACCTTCTTTGGCGGGCCGGGTATAGAAAACAATGACCCTGCGGCGATCGCCTACAACGGCTTGGCTACTAATGTCAACGGCGACGTCTATCTGGGCGGCACAACCTACAAGTTGAACGCCGCACAGCTTACGCCGGGGCTGCCGACTATTGGTGGTGTTTTCCAACCTGCATTCCGTGGTGGTGTTGCCGGCGGTGGCAACTTCGGCTGCGACGGTTACATCGCCAAGTACGATTCCAACGGCCTTATCGTCTGGGCCACGTATTGTGGCGGTAACAACAACGACTTCATTACGGGTGTTGCCTCCAACGCGTCGGGTGGTGTGTTGGCAACCGGCTTCACGGCAACCAATACCAATACATCCTTCCCGATTACCACAGCGGCAACAGGCCAACCTGCGTTTCAGGGCAACTTTGGCGGCGGCACCAACGATGCCTTTATCGTGAAGCTGCAGGGCAACGGTACGCAAACCTGGGGGACGTATTTCGGCGGAACCGGTGATGATCGTGGCGAAGGCATTTCCTTCGACCCCTATGGATCCATCATCATGGCCGGCCAAACCACAACAGCCGCCGGCTTACCATTCGCGTTCACGGGCACACCAAATCCGATTATCCAGCCGAACAACGGCGGCGGCACCGATGCGTTCGTGACGGTGTTCTGCGATCCCGACCCAGCTCCTATCGACTCGTCGGGTTCGCATCGCATCTGTGACGGCGACACGCTGCGGGTGTGGGTGCGTGCCGGTTACACCTCGGTGAAGTGGTTCAAGAAGGATCCGCCCCCGGGCAACTCCGTTAACGAACTGGTTCCGTTCCGGGGCAAGGACACACTGCAGATATCGTCCACCGGCAAGTACTGGGCGGTGGTGACCAACGCCGGCGGCTGCGAGTCGCGCAGCGATACGGTGGATGCCACGAAGCTGTCGCGGGTTAACCCGGTGGTTGCGCCCGCCTCGCCGGCGAAGCTGTGTACCGGCGACACGCTCACGCTTTCGGTGAGCGCGGGGCAGACCATCAACCGCTGGTACTGGTTGCGCGCGCCCGGCGACACGATGTCGCAGCTCTCGACGGTCAAGGTCTGGGCGGGCGGAACGTACTCCCTGTACGTGGTCACGGTGGATGGCTGCCGCGATTCCACTACCATAGTGGTCAACGAATATCCCAAGCCAACGCCGGTGGTGGTGGCCTCGGATACGGCCATCTGCGAGGACGACAATGTTGCCCTGCAGGCCTTTGGTGGCACCGGCGGCAACATCACGTGGTACCTGAACGGCAATGCCACGGCGATTGGCGCCGGGCCCACGCTTACGGTGAACAAGGCGGGCATTTATTACGCCACATCCACCACGGTGAACGGCTGCGCGGTGTCGTCGAACAGGGTAACAGTGAAGGTGAACAAGAAGCCCAAGCCGAAGATCGTGGCGCTTACGCCGGTGAACTTCTGCGAAGGCGACAGCGCCGTGCTGGACATTACTCCAAACACCGGTGATGCCACGCTTCCCGGGTTCCGTTATGTGAGCTATTCGTGGTCCAACGGTGCCACAACGCGCGGCGTTGTGCTGCGCGAATCGGCGACTCTGACGGTGACGGTTACCGACACCAACGGCTGCAAGGGCGAGGCAACCATCACGGTTACCAAGAGCCTGAAACCCAAGCCGAAGCTTGTGGTGACGCCGGATACGGTGATCTGTGAAGGCGATACGGTCACCATTGGCTGCGGCGCCGGGTACAACGGGTACCTGTGGAACAACGGCAGCACCGATCCATCCATCAAGGTGGGCAAGTCGGCTTCGTACTGGTGTACGGTTTCCACGCCGGAGGGCTGCCAGGGTGTATCCGATACGGTGAATATCACCGTGCGGCCACGGCCCAAGGCGCAGATCAGCGGCGCCGAGGCGGTGTGCATCAACACGCCGGCGCAGTACAGCGTGCCAACACAGTCGGGCGTAACGTACTCGTGGCAGGTAACCGGCCCAAGCGGTACGATCACGGGCGGCGCGGGCACCAACGCGATTGATGTGAACTGGGGGCCGGCGGGCGCCAACAAGGTGATCGTGGTGGTTACCGACAACGCCAGCGGCTGCAAGGCATATGATACGTTGCTGGTTACCGTGGGCTCCATTCTGGTGCCGAGCGTTACCACCAGCCGTTCGCCGCTGCTTTGCCCTGGCGACAGTGTTGAGCTGGACGCAGGCCCTGGATACTCGAAGTATACGTGGTCAACCGGCGCAACCACGCGCCGTATCATGGTGAAAACCCCGGGTATCTACACCGTGACGGTGGAGAATGCCGGCGGCTGTAACGGTACGTCGAATCCATTGGAGGTGAAGCTGGCCACGCCGCCGGTGCCGAAGATCACGCCGAACCGTTCGGTGCAGCTTTGCCCGGGTGATACGGTGGAACTTGCGGCCGACCCGGGATACACGGATTATCTGTGGAGCAACGGCGCCACCATTCAGAAGCTGAAGGTGTGGGCGTCGGGCGTGTTCCGCGTGACGGTGAAGGATACCAACGGCTGCAGTGGGGTTTCGGACTCCATCGAGGTTGTGCTGAACGCACCGCCGGCGCCGGTGGTGAGCGGGCCGAACTCGGTCTGCATCAATTCCACCGAGGCGTACAACGCCACTGGCGCATCCGGCGATACGTATCAGTGGTCGATAAAGGGACCGGGCGGCACCATCCAATCCGGTCAGGGTTCACAGGCGCTCAGCGTGCTGTGGTCCGCCGCGGGTGAGGATACGCTGGTGCTGACGGTAACCTCGGCAACCACGGGCTGTTCCTCCACGGTTGAATACATCGTGTCGGTGGGTACCAGCCTGAAGCCGACGATTACATCGGCCAAGCCGACGTTCTGCGATGGTGACAGTGTGGTGCTCTCGGCGCCGGCCGGGTACAGGACGTATCTGTGGGCGCCGGGTGGCGAATCAACGCAAACGATTACGGTGAAGACCCCGGGCACATACCAGTGCACGGTGACCGATGCGGGAGGTTGCTCCGGCAGCGGTGACGTAACGGTGTCGCAGAAGGCGCCGATCGTGCCAACGATCACGCTTGCCGGCCCAGGCTTCTGCCCGGGCGACAGCGTGCGGCTGACGGCGTCGCCCGGTTATACACGGTATCTCTGGTCACCGGGTGGCGAGACAACGCAGTCGATCTTCGCCAAGGCGGCCGGCAACTATTCGGTGACGGTGTTCGATGACGATACCTGCTCCGGCACCTCGGCGCCGGTGCCGGTGATCGCGTACCAGCCGCCGAAGTTCAACGGGGCCGGCATCACGCAGCAGGGCGAATTCCTGGTGGCCGATCTGGACACCGTTGGCGGCCCGAAGCTGACAACGTATCAGTGGTATCAGGACGGCGCTCCGATTGTTGGCGGCACCGGGCCAAGCTACCGCACGGTTATCACGGCGGACTACACGGTGACGGTGACAACGGTTGATGGCTGTGTTGGCACATCGCCGGTGTTCCGTCCGTCGGCTTCGGCCAGCTCCACCGTGGAGATCCCGACCATCACGGCCTCGCCGGGTGAGCGCGTGCAGGTCCCGATTCGGCTTACCGCGTCGGACAACCTGGATCGCAACCTGGTCTCCAGGTTCCAGGCCAAGCTTCGGTTCAACAAGCAGTTGCTGATCCCGGCCGAGGCCGGAATGGTGAGTGTGCTGGAAGCCAAGGATCGTGTGGTGACCATCGATGGTACCCGCGCAATCGGCACGCCAACCGGTAACCTTGTCAATCTGGAGTTCATTGCCGCGCTGGGTGATACCGACCGTACGCCGCTGGTGCTGGAGAGCTTCCGCTGGCTGGACACAACAAACGGCTCGGTACTGGTTACCCAGTTGAACGGACTGTTCCAGCTTACGGGCCTGTGCGAAACGGGTGGTAAGCGCTTGCTGGATGTAAGCGGTGCGGTGCGTCTGAAGGCAGTGCGCCCGAACCCGACCAGCGGGCTCACCGATCTGGAATACGAGGTGGTGGAACGCGGTCATACGCGGCTCTTCCTGGTGGATATGTACGGCAGCGCCGCCGCCGTGCTCGTTGATGGCGAGATCCAGCCGGGCAGCTACGTTGTGCAGGTGGATGCCTCACGGCTTCCAAGCGGAACGTACGTGTGTGTGCTGCAGACGCCGTCGCAGCGCAAGACACAGATCATGCAGGTTGTTCGATAGCCGCCTGATCGGATCGTTTCGAGCAACAGGCCGCGAGCCTGTGGATGATGATAATCGGGGGATGATGCGCCAGCCGCGTCATCCCCCGACTTCGTTTCGGGCATTACCCCCGGATCAGCAATGTGCCCGCATGGATTCGGCTGGCTCGTGGCGCTGTGGATGAGGCATGCCGGTGGCGTGGCGCGGCGTTTTTTCGGGGCGAGATAACCTAGAAAATCGTTGAATCTGGTGTTTTTTCGGATGTTATGGGCGAATGTTTAACCAGCGCCACAACGGTTTTGAGCACGCTTTCGGGACCACCCGTTTGTACCTTCAACGCTTCATGTTTCGCGCGCGCCACTGGGCTTGCGGTCGCGCCGAATCGACAACCGATTGTGACCAAGGATGGTATTGGCTCGTTCTGCCTGAGCCAAAGTTGTTACGCAGGGAGAAGAGTCGTTGTACTCTTCAAAAACAACACCACCTCCTGGAGTGGGCTGAGAGACACCATCTCTCAGCCTTTATTTTGAACCGAGGGGAGCGGGCATCATGTCGGGCGGACCTTTCCCGACCGGATGCCGATAACTAACTTGCCGGTGAAACCGTTATACTAAAATGGTTACTGCCGTTGCGAGGCTCGCTGCTCCCCTCTGAGCCGGTTAATGCACGGTCTCTTTCTCGCTGAATCCGGTCAGCTCGGGGTTTCACGCGCCTCCTTCAACTTTGTGCTTGCTACCTGTAAGAAGGAGGGACAATGATATCTCGATACGCCACTGTTCTACTCTCGGCGTTCGGGGCCGTTATCGTGGCAGCCGTTGCTACCGCGCAGGTGCCCCGCACCATGAGCTTTCAAGGTGTGCTGGCCGATCAGGCCGGCAATCTGGCCGCTGGCAGTTTCACGATTACCGTGAAGCTGTACGATGCGCTTACTGCCACCGTTCCCATATACACCGAAACACACGCGAACGTTGTTGTTGTGCGCGGGATTTACAATCTGATGCTGGGCTCGGTGACGCCGTTCCCATCAACGCTTGCGTTTGATCGCGCCTACTTCCTTGGTGTAACGGTGAATGGTGGCGCGGAGATGGCGCCGCGCATACCGCTTGCGGCCGCGCCGTATGCGCTGTACGCGGCGGTCGCCGAGCAGGCCCGCGGGCTGGCCCCGGGTGTGGCTGGCATCGTGACCGATGTGGCCGGCATCAGTGGCTCGGTTAAGATGCGCGGCGAGGGGGCCACCACCGTTACGCGCAGCGGTGATACGGTGGTGATTACCTCCGTTGGCGGCGGCGGTGGAACCGGCATTCAAGGTGTGCAGAGCCCGGGCGGTACGCTCACGGTTGCCAATGCCAATGGGCCGGTTGCCAATCTGGACATTGCCGACGGCGCGGTAACCGCAGCCAAGCTTGCCAACAATGCCGTTACGACAACCAAGATTCAGGCCGGCGCGATAACGGCCGACCGGTTGCAGGATAGCGTTGTGACGACAATCAAGGTGCGCAATGGGGCGATCACTCAGGAGAAGCTGGCCGCCGGGGTAAGCACCGCGCCAAACGGCGCTGCTGGTGGTGATCTCAGCGGTACGTACCCCAATCCATCGATCGCGGCCAATGCCGTTGGAACCACCGAGATTCAGGATACGACGGTAACGTCGGCGAAGCTGGCGACCAATGCCGTCACCAGCACGAAGCTTGCCAACGATGCGGTAACCTCCGCGAAGATCGCCGATGGATCCGTTGTAGGCGCCGATGTAAGCAGTGCGGCGAACCTCTCGATTGCAACGCTGGGGACAACAGGCAGTGTTGGCATTGGCGTGGCAGCGGGCTCGCGGCTGTCGGTGCGTGGCGCCGGCGCCACCAACGCAAGCTCGGCACTGGACGTAACCAACAGCGCCGCCCGCATGCTGCTGTTTGTACGCGATGATGGCAACGTGGGGATCGGCACCAATGCGCCCGGCGCCGCGCTGGAAATCAATGGTGGGCCGGGTATGGGGCTTTCGGTGACTACCGGCGGAACATCGCTTTCGCCAGCAGCCGTGCCGGCCGGCGCGGCCGTGCCGGTGCCGGCGAACGTTACGGTACTCCGTATTACCGACGACGGCGCCAACGTGCCGATTGCCGTGAATTTCCCGGCCGGCGTTCCCGGTCAGGTTCTGATTATCTCCAACGACGACGCGACCAATGTTGCCGGTGTTGCCGCCACGCTCACGCCAATCAATCCGGGGCAGACACGGATGTTTGTGCACAACGGTGCCGGTTGGCGGTTGGTGAACTAACGCGTTGCTACGTTGCAGGAAAGGGTGTATAGCCCCACGGCCGCCGGTGCCGTGGGGCTTTTTCATGGCCGGGCACTGGGGCGGGCTGCAATTTGGCCAGGCACGATCCGTTTTTTGTGCATGACCAATCCGTTTTATCCGCATCTGTTCGGTGCCGTGGTGATAGTGCTGCTGTGGCTGGTGGCGCTGCTGCTTACCTGGGGCCTGAACCATCAATGGTGGACGCTCAAAGCCGTGCGGAAGCTCAAATGGTGGGTTCCCGCTGTAGGGCTTGTGGCCGATGCTCTGTGGGCCATCGGCACAGCGGCCGATGCTCGCTGGCTTACCATGATTGGTGCGGGGGCAACCTCATCCACGCTGATTCTGGAAGTCGCATTGTTGATTGCGCTGCCGTTCAGCGGGCTTGTACTGGTGGGTGAACGGATCGCGCGTTGGTTCGGCGCACGCCGTGCGAAGTCCGCGAATGCATCACATGCGAGTGATGCGCCGGAAGGTGCCGAGTCTCCAGCCGCGTTGCCAGGCGTGGGCCAGGAAGTCATGCCTGCTGTGATAATGTCCGAACCTGCGGCGCCCGCAGAGCCATTGTTGTCCGGTGCTGCCGCGCAGGCGGGGGCGGTTGTTGCGGGGGGTGGGCTTGCATCACGGCGTTCGTTCCTTACTCGCTCGGCGGCTGTGATCCCGGCCGCCGCACTGTCGGCCGCCGGCTACGGGCTGGCGCGGTCGTGGGGGGCGGTGGTAATGCCGGAGATCCCGCTGACCATTGCCGGCCTGCACCCCGCGTTGGATGGGCTTCGCATCCTGCACCTCTCGGATCTTCACCTCGGTTACTTCGCCGATCTGCACGATCTGGAGGCATTGGTGCGTAATGCCGAGGGCGTACGCGCGGATATGGTGATCGCATCCGGCGACATTGCCGACGACAACCGCATGCTGCCCGACGCGCTGCGGATGATTGCCGCGCTTAAGCCACGTCTGGGTGTGTTTGCAACGCTGGGCAATCACGAGTATTTCCACGACATCGCTCAGGTGTTGCGGATCATCGAACGCGGCCCGATACCGTTGCTTCGGAACACCGGCGCCGAAGTGCGCGTGGGCGAGGCAGTGATGTACGTTGGCGGCGCCGACGATCCGGTGAAGCTGGGCGCCAAGCAGTGGAATCACCAATTCCTCCTGCGATCGGTAACCGAGGCGTTTGATGGTGCCCCGTCCGAAGCATTTCATCTGCTGGTAAGTCACCGTCCGGAAGGGTTCGACATCGCCCGCGAGCAGGGCTTGCAGCTCACGATTTCCGGCCACACACATGGTGGGCAGCTTGGGTTCAATGGTCGCAGCATGCTGGAGCCGTTCATGCGCGATCGTTATATGTGGGGCCATTACCAGCAGGGCGCCTCGCAGTTGTACACATCGGCGGGCGTGGGGCATTGGTTCCCGTTTCGCCTTGGATGCCCGCCGGAGGCGCCGGTGTATGTGCTGCGCCGTGGCTGAGCCGGTGTGCAATGCGCGTGCGGTTCGCTCGCGTGTGCTCTTTCCGCGCAGCGGCCTATGAAAACGAAACGCGCCGGCATCGTGTGGAACGATGCCGGCGCGTTGCATAACAGGCGGTGCGCGGGATGCGCGTTTACATGTGCGCGATCAGTGCGTCGGCGAACTCCGACGTCTTGATCTCGGTGGCGCCGTCCATCAGGCGCGCGAAGTCGTACGTAACGTGCTTGGCGCCGATGGCACCATCCATTCCCTTGATGATCAGGTCGGCAGCCTCGGTCCAGCCCATGTAGCGCAGCATCATCTCGCCGGAGAGGATTACCGAGCCCGGGTTCACCTTGTCCAGGTTGGCATACTTCGGGGCGGTGCCGTGCGTGGCCTCGAAGATGGCAGCGCCGGTAACGTAGTTGATGTTGGCGCCAGGCGCGATGCCGATGCCGCCAACCTGTGCGGCAAGCGCGTCGGAGAGATAGTCGCCGTTGAGGTTCAGCGTGGCGATCACATCGAACTCGTTGGGGCGGGTAAGCACCTGCTGCAGCGTGATATCGGCGATGGCATCCTTCACAAGGATGCGGCCAGCCGCCAGCGCCGCGGCCTGCTCCGCGTTTGCAGCCTGTTCGCCCTGATCCTTCTTTGTGCGTTCCCACTGGCTCCAGGTGTAGCAGGCATCACCGAATTCCTTCTCGATCATGGCATAACCCCAGTCACGGAATCCGCCTTCGGTGAACTTCATGATGTTCCCCTTGTGCACGATCGTGACCGACGAGCGCTTGTTCCGGATGGCGTACTCAACGGCCGAGCGAATCAACCGCTCCGAGCCCTGACGGCTAACCGGCTTCAGGCCGATGCCAACCTCAACGGCCGAGCCGGAAGCGCCAACCGCCAGGTTCGACGAGTTGAGCCATTCGTCCACCTTGCCGGATGCGCCAAAGCGCACCTTCTCGAACATCTTCGGGAATTCCTTCTCGAGGAATGCGAGCACCTTGGCGGCATCCTCCGAACCGGCGGCCCATTCGATGCCGGCGTAGATGTCCTCGGTGTTCTCGCGGAAGATCACCATGTCCACCTTGTCCGGCTGGCGTACCGGCGATGGCACACCCGTGAACCAGCGAACCGGGCGAAGGCACACGTACAGATCCAGGATCTGGCGCAGTGCGACATTCAGGCTGCGGATTCCGCCGCCAACCGGTGTTGTGAGCGGCCCCTTGATGCCAACCAGATACTTGGCCATCGCGTCCAGCGTATCCTGCGGCAACCAGATTGCTTCGCCGTACACCTCGTTGGCCTTCTCGCCGGCATATACCTCGTACCAGGCAATCTTCTTTGAACCGCCGTAGGCGCGCTCAACGGCGGCGTCAAGCACGCGCACCGATGCGCGCCAGATATCCGGGCCGGTTCCGTCGCCTTCGATGAACGGGATGATCGGATTGTTGGGGACCTGCATCGTGCCCCCCTGCATCGTTATCGGTTCGCCCCACGTTGGCGACGGAAGATTGAATGCCATGTCGGTACTTGGATCTAGCGTTGGAAATGAGAGAGAGCGAGGAACTTGGCCGTGCTCGCGGCCAGTAAAGGCCACGGTCACAGCGGAATGCTGGATTGGCGGGCGAAGATAGAAAGGGGCGGCCGATATCGCACGGAAACTGTTGTGTACGATGGTGACGGGCTGCTGGTTTGCCTGTATGGGCTGCCTGTGATGTGCCTGATGTGTTATCGGATGGCCTGTTTTGCCGGCATGCCGGAGGCGCCGGCCAGACCAATCCCCACAACTGCCGCGCAAACGGCGGTGATCACCAGCGGCCCCTGGTGCCCAACGCTGTCCCAGGCCAGGCCGGTCCATGTGCTGGCCACCAGCGCCGCCAGGCTGGCCAGCATCGTTTGCAACCCGATAGCCTGCCCGCGCTGCTCGTTGGGGACCATGTCGCTTATCCATGCTTTGGCCACGCCCTCGGTAAGCGCCGCGTAGGCTCCGTACAACACAAATGCGCCCCAGATCACTGCCGAGCCGGAGGCGAGCGCAAATCCAAGGTATGCGGCAGTGTACACGGCCATGCCGGCGATCATCACGCCACGGCGCCCCAGCCGATCGGAAAGTTTCCCGGCCGGGAATGCGGCCAACGCGAACACCATGTTGTAGGCGATGTACGCGCCAACCGCCGCGGCGTCTGAAAATCCGGCGCCGCGGGCTCGGAGCAGCAGAAAGGCATCGCTGGAGTTCACCAGCGCGAACAACGTAAGCCACGCGACCAGCCGGCGATACGAAGCCGGTGCCTGAGCCCAGAACGCAAACAGCGTGCGGATGCCGGGCCGCGAGCCCGTTGCCGCGAAACCCCGTTCGCGCACCCACAACGTGGCAACCGTTGCAAGTATGGCAGGGATAAAGGCCACCAGGTACAGCGTGACATAGTCACCAGGATGGAAGGCCAGCCAGGCCAGCGCAAGGAACGGGCCGATGGCCGCGCCCACGGTGTCCATCGCGCGGTGGAAGCCGAACACCGCGCCGCGTGTTTCGGGCGTGGCGTTTTCAGCCAGAAGCGCATCGCGCGGCGCCGTGCGGATTCCCTTGCCGATACGGTCGGCAACACGCGCAGCCAGCACGCCGCCAACCGAAGCCGCAATGCCGGGGATGGGCTTGCTGAGCGCCGAAAGGCCGTAGCCCAGCGTAACGAACACACGACGGCGCCCGAAGGAGTCCGACAGGGCGCCGAAATATCCCTTCGACACGCCAGACACTGCTTCGGCGATGCCTTCGACAATGCCAACCCATGCCATCGATGCACCGAGCACACCGGTCAGATAGAGCGGGGCAATCGGATACAGCATTTCGCTGGCCATATCCATCAACAACGACACAACACCGAGCACGACAACGGCGCGCGGGATTGTGCGGTCTGGGTGTTCGGATATCTGGCTCATCTATTGCCTGGCATGGCGTTGAAATGAAGTGGCCGGAGCCACGGCCCCGGCCACGCGATGCGTTCATCCAGATCCAGGGTCCGCGCAAGCGCCAGGGCGCTGTTCAACAGTCCCTCGGGATCGAGTGCTTCAACAGGTTGTCAGCGTGCAACCACCAGGCGTCCGATGGCGCTCTGGTCGCCTGCTTCGATCCTCAGGAAATAGTTGCCGGAGGGGAGAGCGTCCACCGCGATCGTCGCCTGATGGGCGCCGGCCGTCAGCTTGCCGAGATCGTGTCTGGCAACCTCAAGCCCAAGCGCGTCGTACAGCACAAGATGCACTGTCGAGGTGGTGGCAAGCTGGAACGGCACCACCGTTTGGCTGGTGCATGGGTTGGGGACCGCCTGGTACATCATCACGCTGCCGCTGCCAATGCTGCCGCTGTGCTCAACCCCTGCCGAACCCGTTTCCTGATAGTTTATCAACTGCCCGTAAACGTTGTTGCCGAACGAACCGAGCGCGCCGTTAACGCCTGCCGCCGTGGACAGCGCCACCGATTGGTACACGATTGCCGGAACGGCCATCTGCTTCCACGTGGCGCCGAAGTCGTTGGTTTCGTACATGCCGTTCTGCGTGGCCACGAATGCGCGCGTGGTTCCTGGAACAAAGCTTACACCGCTGGCCTGCGCCCCGCTGAATGGAGGGGTTACAAGCTGCCAGCTTCGGCCACCGTCGCGCGATGCGCAGATGGCGTACGAACCCGTGCCCGACTGCAGCGGCGAAAACGTTGCCATGCCGTCGTTGGCGTTGGCGAAGGCAAGGAAGAAGCAGTTCACGCTCGGCGTTTGCGCAACCGCCCACGTGCGGCCGCGGTCGTTGGAGCGATAGATGCGGCTGTTGTTCGTACCAAACCACAGGTTATCGCCAGATGCCGCAAACGAGTTGTTCCACCCGGCTTCGGTGGAGTTTGTTGCCTGAAGGCGTGTGGTGATCGGTTGCCACGTAACGCCCCCATCACTTGTGGTGCCGATACCCCAGAACCCGCCAAGCGGATCGCCCACGAATACGCCGTTCTGGTCGTCGAAGAAATGCACTGCGTTAACAAACGGCGTGATCGAGGCAACGCTTGTCGTCTGCCACGAGTTGCCGGCATTGGCGGTGCGGAAGATCTTGGCCTGACCCGAGGATGGACCGCTGCCGGCGAATGCACGCTGGCCGTCGCGGGCGTGAATGCAGTACAGCGCTTCATTGCCCGGAACCTGTTGCAGGCGCGACCAGTTCTCGCCATCGGTGACGCGCGAGAACAACGGCACCGAGGTTGTGGACGACGTTTGCGCGTTGGTCAGCGCCCAGGCCAGTTTTGTTGTAACCGCCGAGACACCGCTGCCGCTGTAGATCGGGATGCCGCCGCCGGCAAGCGGATCGTACTGCAGGTGCCAGCCCGGCAGGCGCACCGGAATCAACACGGCTATGTAGTCCTCGTACAGGCCGCTGGAGAGCTTGAGCACAAGCTGAAGATTCCCCTCGGAGTACAGAATGCCACTGTTCTTGCGCAGCTTTACCTGCAAATCCTTGGTGGTTGTCTGCAGCGTGCCCAACGCGTCTACCGTGGCGATGGCGTCCAAGGTGAGCGCCTGATTGGGGAGCGGGATGATCGAGAGGCCGGTTACCGGACTCAGGTAGTTGCGCAGCGTAAGCCGAACGGTTACCGATTGATCCAGGTCGCGGATGGTATCCAGCGCCTTGCCGTTGATAGTGTAGCCTTCCACTGCCACGCCAGGGATACCGGTTGGGTCGCCTTCGGCCAGCGTGGCGTTCAGCGATACGGCACGGAACGCATTGGCCCGACGGTAGAAATACGGCCCGAGATCCGACGAGCGGACCTTCACGCGATCACCCGTAACACGAATCTGCATCGCGGCCTGGTCCGGCGTCCAATCCGGATGGCGCGCCAGTATCAGCGCGATGATGCCGGAGGTAATGGGCGACGAGAACGATGTTCCGTCGATCGAACCACCGTTGATTGTGGCGCCGTAGCCTCCGCCCGGTGTTGTGGTGTAGATGGCCACGCCAGGCGCCCACACGCCCACCGAAACACCGTACTGCGAGAATCCGGCAGCCGAATCTCGCGACGTTGTTGCCCCCACCGAAAGCACGTGCCGCAGGTTCGCCGGGTAGCTGGGCGCAAGATCGTTGTTGGTGCCGAAGTTGCCGGCGGCGGCCACAACCAGCGCGCGCTTGCTGTAGGCGTAGTCCACAACATCCTGCAGCGCCTGCACTTGCGATTGCTGCGTGCTGCCACCCCAACTGCAGTTGATGATACGGGCGCCTGCATCGGCCGCATAGCGGATACCGTCATACCCGGCCAGCACGCTTCCCGTGGCGGCGGTATCGCCCGTGCACTTCACCGGGATTATCCGCGTGCGGAACCCTACGCCCGCCACACCTTTGGCATTGTCGGCCCGTGCCGAGGCGCATCCCGCCACAAGCGTACCGTGATATCCTTCATAACCCGGCGTGCTGCTGGGTGTTGGCGATGGGTCGTTGTCCGGGCGGAAATTGCCGCTCTGTGCCTGGTTGACGTTGACAGCGCCCACGAAGTCCCATCCATGCACATCGTCAACCATGCCGTTGTTGTCGTCATCCACGCCGTTGGTGCGTTTGCTTTTCCCCTGGCCATCCAGACCGTCCTCGCCGGGGTTGATCATGATATTCGGCAGGATGTCCTCATGTGTCCAGTCCACGCCGGTATCGATGATCGCGATCGCGATGGTGGAATCGCCCTTGGTGACATCCCATGCCTGCGGGGCCTGGATGACGTTCAGCCAATCCTGCTGTGCCAGCAGGGGATCGTTCGGGGAGTACGTGGTCTGGAAGATGAAATATGGCTCGGCATAATCCACCAATCCTGTTGCAACCAGTTGGTTGGCGATGTCGCGGGCATCGTACGGCAGGGAAAAGCTGACGACATACACGCGGTCGAACCCGTGCATGGCGCCGTCGAGATTCAGCCCGAACGTGTGGTTCTCCGGATATGGGGCCAATGGGAACATCGTTCGGCGCCCGGTTACACCCGTGGGCTTCAGCACGGCATCAAGCGCCGGAACGCCAAACGCAATCGGCCCGCGACGATTGGGTGTGGACTCCTTCAGCTTTACGATGACGGTGCCGGCCAGATAGCGCAGCGGTGGTTGCCGACGAAGCGCAGCGGCCTGCGCTTGTGAAGCATCCCCGGCCATGCTTGCGTGCGCAATGGCGGCGAACAGTAGAAGTACCAGAAAGGGCAGGCAACGGAGCTGAGGATTCATCGCGACGGCCAAATGTGTAACCTCCCGGCATTAAACGGCCGTGGCCGATAACGCCGGAATGAAAATGTGAGTAACGAAGCGCGTAAAATAGGTACCGTGATTGCCGGATGAAAGGGACGATCGAACGGAAGTGATGGACCGTGAAAAACTGGTGGGAAGGGAGCGTCAGAGCCGTGCCGTGTGGAGTTTGATGGTGCCTGGCGGCCCCTGATGCCGCCGCGTGGCCTGTGTCTGCCGTATCACATGCGCACTGTGCTGGTTATTCCTCGGGGCGCCAGCGCCGTGCCGCTTTTGCTTCGGAGCGTTTGCGCTTGTGCTGGATGCGTCGTTTGCGCGAGGCAGCCGTTGGCTTGCTGGCAACGCGTGGCCGCTCAACAACAAGGGCGGTGTTGAGGATTCGTTCCAGCCGTTCCACGACCAGCATGCGGTTGCCGCGCTGCGTTCGTGCCACACTGCTTACCACGCGAAGCGCGCCATCGCGATCGAGACGATTTGCCAGCTTCTCCAGAAGCCTGGTCTGCGTTTCGGGATCCAGCCATTGCGAGTTGGCGATCACGAAACGGACCTCCACTTTCGTCTCAACCTTGTTAACATTCTGCCCGCCAGGCCCTCCGCTTCGGCTGGTTGCAAAGTCAAGTGCCGCAAGCGGTATCATTTCGCCGGTGGACAGTGTTATACGTTCGGATGTGTCTGACATGATGTTCGCGGGGTGGGCGTCTGCTGCCCGGCTTGTTCAACAAATCTTTGGCAAAGGTACGGCCTTCGGTCGTATACGATTCGGCTGCGTCCGGTGCGGTGTTCGTGCCGCTGCCGGGTGCCGGCCATACATCGACATTGGAGAGACGTAATGAAACGGATCATCGCAATTGTTGCGCTGCTGGGGGCGCTTGGTCTGGTTATATACTGGGTTGCCGACGGCGCCAACTGGTTTGATGTCGATCAGGTTCGAGTGGAGAAAACCGATGAATTGTTCGGCACCAAATCCTATGAATGGGTTGACGAGCCACACGTGGGGTTGCTTCCGGTGCTGGGGCCGGTGGCTGGCGGGCTGGCGGTGGTGGGCGTTGTGTTGATGGTGATGTCGCGCAAGAAGCCGGCACCGACCAAGCAGGATTGATATCGGGATCCTGACAGTTGCATGCAGGGCGTGGTAGCTGTTGTTCGTGCGAAAAAAAAAACACGGGGACAGACGTCGTACCACATCTGTCCCCGTGCGGTCCGCGAAGCCCTCATCCTACCAGAATGAGAAGGCGTCGACATATACACCAGGGAAACCGCGGCAGGGCGTTGTTGGATGCCCTGGCGGCGCAATGTTCTATCCGGTTCAGCGCTGGCCGTGTTTGCTTTCGGTCGAGGGCCTAAGCCCCGTTACCGCGCCAATCTGAATCTTCCGGCGTTTGGGTTTTGCGGCAGCCTTTCGGGCCGGGGTGGCCTGTGCGGCGCGCGACAGCGAATCCTGATGAGCGGAAACCGCCGCTGCGGCAACCGAATCGCAATTGCACGGGCGCGCAACCGGGGTGGCCGCAGGCGTTACGGGCTGCGTAACCGTAGCCGTGGTATTCTCGGGGGGGCCGCCAAACAGTTCGTGCCCGGTGTAGCCAAGCCCTGCGCCAACGATTAATGCCCCCGCTACCATACCCCACACCGCGTTCCCGATTCTGCGTGTAAACGGCACGGTTGCTGTCACTCCGATTGCCGAACCAACACGCGAGAGCATTTCCATTTCCTCCCCGGACGACATTCCCCCGAACCCTTCGTTTCGGTAAAGCGCGCCCTGCAGCTTCAACTGCTCGCGGAAGGCCGAGCGTGCGTCGCCATCGGAGATAAGCGAACGAAGAAATTCCACGGTCTCGTTGTCGGAGAGATCACCGTCGAGCAAAAGATGTACACGGTCGTTCATTGATCATGCAGATAGAGTGCCAGCCGTTGACGAAGCGTATCACGTGCCTTGAATATCCTGAACTTCACGGTTGATATCGCGGTCCCAGTGATCTTGGCGATCTCATCGTAGGAGTGCCCTTGCACGTCACGAAGGATCACCGCCTCGCGGTAGATTTCCGGCAGGCGTTCGATCTCGCCGGTGAGCGCTTCCTGAAGCATCACATCGGGGGGGCGTTCCTGCACGGGAAGCTGAAGATCATCAATCGGGTCGTGCTCACGACGAGCACGAATCATATCGATGCAGACGTTGCGTGTAAGTCGGAAGAGCCATGCGGCTACGTTAGTCCCTTCCTGATACATCCCGGCGTTCTGAAACGCCTTCAACAGAGCTTCCTGCATCGCATCCTTTGCGCGTTCACGGTCGCTGATCATACGACAGCAATACGTAAACAACCGCTCGCGATAGCGATCGTAGAGGCTCATGAAAGCTTGTTTATCGCCGTTTGCGACACGGCGCAACAGCTCATCGTCGGATGTCGGGGTTAACCGATCGGGTTTGGCTGTCAAGGCGTTTGCGTCGAGCTTGTAATCGGTCCGGAATGGTATAGCGATTGAACCTCGTCGCACTCGTGCCCCGTGCCAATGGTGCTTGCTGGAGCCTCTTACTACGAGAACGGCGTTGGTTCTGGAAAAGTTAGTCCGGGTTTCTACTTTTTTCCAATCAATCGCATAAAAGTGTCCGGCGTTGCTTCCGCGAGGGGACTGACAACACCGGATACCCTGATATTTGCGAGCGGTTTCGGATTCGTGCCTATGCGCGATCCCATGTCTCGGTGACCGTGATTGCCACCATGTTGACGATGTCCTGTACCTGGCTGGAATTCTGAATCACATGCACCGGCTTGTTCATGCCCATCAGGATGGGGCCGATTGCTTCACATTCGCCCATGCGCATCAACAGCTTGTAGGCGATGTTGCCGGCGTCGATGTTCGGGAAGATCAGCACATTCGCTGCGTGCCCGCCCAGTGTGTTGAACGGATACAGCGATGTCAGCATGTCGCTGGATACGGCCGTGTCGGCGTGCATCTCGCCGTCGACAAGCAGCCCGGGATGTTCGGACTTCACAAGCTCCACCGCGCGTCGCATCTTCAGCGCCTGTGGGTGTTTTGAGTCGCCGAAGTTGGAAAACGAAAGCATCGCCACACGAGGTAACGCTCCAAACCGGTGCGCGGTTTCCGATGCCATCAGGGCAATCTCGGCCAACTGCTCGGCCGTTGGGTCGATGTTTACCGTGGTGTCCGCAAGGAAGAATTGCCCGCCGGACTTCGGCATGATCACATACAACCCGCCAACACGCGAATAACGTTGGTCGCGGCCAACTACCTGAAGCGCCGGGCGGATAACATCCGCATAGGCCATCGAGGCGCCGGCTACCAGGCCGTCGGCATCCCCCTGGCGCACCATCATCAACCCAAAGTACATCGTACGCTGCAGTAAACGGCGGGCGCTTGCCTCGCTTATGCCTTTGCGTGCACGCGCAAGGAAGAATTCCTGGTAATAACTGGTACGCCGCTCGTCCTCCATAGGATTGACAAGGTCCACACCGGCAAGGTCGATGTGGTTCTCCTCGGCCAACGCATGCATCACCCGATGACGCCCCAACAGTACCGGTTGGCAGATTCGTTCCTCCACCAGGCGCTGCGCTGCTCGAAGAACCACCGCTTCCTCGCCCTCCGGCAGAACGATGCGGCGCAACGGGCGGCGCGATTGCGCGCGGTTGATGATCGGCACCATGAAGCCGCGCGACTTGCCCAGGCGGGCTTCCAGCTCGTCGGTGTACGCTTCCCAGTTGGTGATCGGCTTGCGCGCCACACCGCTTTCGATGGCGGCCTTCGCCACTGCCGGAGCCACCCACAGCAGCACTCGCTGATCAAACGGCTTGGGAATAATGTACTCGGGGCCGAAGCTCATCGGCTTGTCGCCGTAGCTGCGGATCACCGAGTCGGCCGCGTCCTCGCGCGCCAGCGCCGCGATGGCGCGTGCGGCGGCAAGCTTCATCTGGTCGTTGATGGCTCGTGCCCGAACGTCCAGCGCGCCACGGAAAATGAACGGGAACCCGAGCACGTTGTTCACCTGATTCGGATAGTCGCTACGGCCGGTTGCCATGATGATATCGCTGCGTACGGCCGTGGCCTCCTCGTAGCTGATCTCTGGATCCGGGTTGGCCAGCGCAAACACGATTGGGTTTGCCGCCAATGTCGCCACCATTTCGCCGGTTACAAGCCCCGCCTGCGAAAGGCCGATGAAGACATCCGCGCCCACCATCATCTGCGCCAACGTAGCGGCCTCGGTGCCGTTGACGAACTCTTCCTTGTACTTGTTAAGATCGGTGCGCCCGGCGTGGATTAGCCCCTTCGAGTCGCACATGTAGATGTTCTCGCGGCGTGCGCCCAGCAGCACATAGAATCGCGCACAGCTGATCGCCGAGGCGCCGGCGCCGGAGATCACGATCCGCACCTCATCGATCTTCTTGCCCTGAATGTCCAGTGCGTTGACCAGTGCGGCGCCGGAGATGATGGCTGTTCCGTGCTGGTCGTCGTGAAACACCGGAATGCTCATCCGGGCCTTCAGCGCTTCCTCCACCTCGAAGCATTCCGGCGACTTGATGTCCTCCAGATTGATGCCGCCAAACGTGGGTTCCAGCGCGGCGATTGTCTCGATCAGCGCCGAGGTCTCGGTTTGCGAGATCTCGATGTCGAACACATCGATATCGGCGAACTTCTTGAACAGTACGCCCTTGCCCTCCATCACCGGCTTGCTGGCTGCCGGGCCGATGTTCCCAAGGCCAAGCACTGCCGTGCCGTTCGATACCACACCAACCAGGTTGCCCTTGGCAGTGTATTCGTACACCTTTTCCTCATCGGCTGCTATCTCGCGACATGGCTCGGCAACCCCCGGGCTGTAGGCAAGTGATAGGTCGCGTTGCGTGGAGACAGGTTTAGTGGACACCACTTCCATCTTGCCACGCCGGCCCATCCGGTGATACTCGAGTGCTTCCTCGCGTTTTATCATGATTTCTGCTTTGCGTTAACGCTCTACTTCAAGTGGACGAAACCGCAAAGTTAGAAGAAATGCACAGGTGGCAGCATCGGGATTCGGAATGGGCGGGAGATTCCAATCCCGAATCGTGGTGCCGAACGGCTGGGGGGGGGGGGGGGGGCCGGCATGGGGTGTTTGCCGGCCCCGTTCTGGGCAGTCGTGTGGATCGTGTCCTGCTGGCTACATCGTCACAACGGTGAACTCGCTGCGCCGATTCTGATGCCGCCCGGTTTCTGTTCGGTTTGTCGCCACCGGTTTACTGAACCCAAACCCTCGTACCGCCAGACGCGAAGGATCGATGCCGCCGGAGCCAACAAGGTAGTCGCGGACGGCTTCGGCGCGACGCAATGAAAGGCGAAGGTTGAAATCCGCGGAGCCGACATTGTCGGTGTGACCATGTATCTCGATCGCCATCGCGGGATGTTCGGCCATCAGCGAGATGATGCGATCAAGCTCGGGTTTTGACGTCGGCGAAAGCGTGGCATCGTTGTACTCGAAGAAGACATTGTTGAGCGTGAAGCTCTCCCCCTTCTTCAGCTCCTCCAGTTCGAAATCCTGGCGATACTCGTTGTACGGCGTTGCAGCCGAAATCGTATACCTGTCGGATACAAACACATATCCCGGGGCGCTTACCGAAATACCGTAATCGCGGCCGGCCTGAAGCACGGTGGTGTAGTCGCCCCGGATGGTATTGCTGTTGGCCTTGAAGATTGTTTTTCCAGTGGTCAGATCCTCGATGGTGATCGTTGCCTCGATCGGCGTTCCGGTTGCACGATCGGTGATGCGGCCGGATACCAGCACAACCGAGTTCGGGCGCATCAGCGTTGGAAGCGGCGCCACGAAGATATCCTCGTTGCCGTCCACCACGCTGGAGAAGTACACGCGATCGCCAGATGCCGGCAGCGACAGGAAGGCGTTGTCGTCGGGCGAATTGATCGGCTCGCCGAGATTGAGAGGGGCCGACCATGCGCCACCCTCGAACTTGGTCACGTAAATGTCGTCGCCGCCCACACCGCCATTGGCATTGGATGAGTAGAACAGCGTGTTGCCATCGGCCGCGATAAACGGGGCGAAGCTGCCGCCGCCGCCATTGATCACCGGCCCAAGATTCACCGGATAACTCCACCGATCGTTCTCGAGGTGCGAAACCCAGATCTGGTGATCGTTCGTGGGCGAATACAGCGTTGTTGCGAAGTAGAAGTCGCGCCCATCGGCGCTGACAGCGCCACCATAGATGCGGAAGCCTGTGCCGGCGGGATACTGCCGGAAGAACTCGGAGATGCCACCGCCCAGGCCACGGATCTCCGACCACGCATTGCCGTGCAGATGCGCACTGTAGAATGGGCCGCCATCGTTCTCCCATCCTTTCTTCAGTGAGTTGAAGTACAGAATGTGGCCGTCAGGGCTGATCGCCACAACGCCGTCGTCCGCACTGCTGTTGAAGGTGCTTCCCAGATTCACGGGCATGTCCCAATCCTCGGTATCACGCCGCACGATCGAGCGAACCGCCACATAGATGTCGTCGTCGTATCGATTCTCGCGCGTACTGCGTCTGGCCCAGGGGCGTGTGCCGCGGCGGGTGGAGTTGAAGAACATTACCGTGCCATCGGCCGATACGATCGGCGTGTTGTCGCGGTCGGGGGAGTTGATACCATTAACGCGTGTAACCGATGTGGGGCGTGCCGGGCCAACCGGCACAAGCGTATGTCCGCCCGAACCGTCGGCAACAGGGGCAGCAACAACGCCTCGATTGCCGTTGCCGGGCTCATCGATGCGTTGCGCCAATACCGTTGCGGGCGTTGCCAGGATACCAAGTACGGTAAGGCCGATCGCCAAGGCAGTCATGGCGAGCAAGCGACCATTTCTCAAGGGATACATACGAATCGGACCTCCACGATGCCCGCGCGTGAAAGGACATCACGACCAGCGTGATTCGCGTTGGGCAAACGGATTCACAGGATATATGTGCACGATTGAGCAGGGGGGAGTTCGCGGTGCGTGTACGGTTGCCTGCCGCTCAGGTGGATAACCAAGTCGGCATAACGGAAAACGAGATCGAGGTTGGCATAACGAGCCGCGCCTGAACCTGTATCCTCATGCTCCCCATTCTGGACCGGGGACCATGCGTACGCGCATCGAAACATTGCCGCCGGCGACCGCAAACAGTGCGGTGCAGGCAACAGCGCAAATCTACGGAACCTTGGTCACATTCGAAGCGATTCTTGGTGCGGTGAGCTGACTTTCGCAAATCGTTGCACGTATGCCCGCCAGCCCTGCGCAACCGTTTGAAGTTATGAATGAAGATTGATTTTGTCCGAGCATGAAGCGGGCAGTTTGCGTATGTTCCCCGCCTACTGTTCGTAATAACTGCAAGTTGTGTGATGCTCCGGCGTATTCCGTACAAATCAACGCCGGCACGCATTTAATAGCACTTCGCTAGCATTTGTGCGCCGGGATAAACGGTGTCTCCAGAAGGAGACCGCCTGCGATTCTCGCCTACCCGTTTGCACACACTCAGGTGTTGACGAACAGGCGCACTCACCCCAGGAATCAATCCGCTAACAGATACGGTCGTGTGTACGTTATTCTGGATTGGTCCGAAGCAATCCCTGTCTGCAATCACGACGGGGCCCAAATGCCGAGTATACGTTCGTGGCACTCTCCGCGCTGATTCCTGATCGCATTCTGCAATTCTTGAATGCATTGCCGGTTTCCGGTGATCCGTTCGAATGGATCCCTGCGTTCCGTGATGGATTGGGTGCCTTGTTGGGGGATGTTGACAGGGTCACAATCAATGTGAATCTCGGTTGCGATCTGGAGCATCCGGAGAACTACAAGCCGGGATTGACGGTTACCAAGCACAGTGCCGAGGTGGATGCCGAGTCGAGCGTATTTGTCGCCTCGCATGCGCAGGATGGCGCGCCGGCCGACCGGCTGCTCGATGATCTCCGTCGCCAGGGCTATCCGCTGGATCGATATCACCCACCGCTTGGGTTCGATTACTACTTCGGTGGCAAGGCCTATCTGGGCACGATCTTCCTGTGGCGGGAGCTCGATCGAGAGCCCGTATCGCGGGATACATTGGCCACGATCAAGGCGATGGAGGCGTTCATCATCTTCGCGCTGAGCGATCTGGTTGCACGCCGCCAGCACTCCGAACCCGATGTCCGGGTTTTTACCGATGCGTTGCGCGGCCTGACGGCCAACTCCGGGCTGAGCAATCAGGAGTTGCGCGTTGTCATCCTGCAGCTTTTCGGGCATTCGTATAAGGAAATGGCTGATATGCTGGGGATCTCGGTGGACGGTGTGAAGCACCATCTGAAGATGATCCACAGGAAAACAGGTGCGCGAAGCTACACCGAGTTGTTTGCGAAGTACTTCACGCCCCGTCTGGACCTCAAGTTCCTGGATGATGATGTGCCCGAAGCCGCGGACAATGAGATGCTGGTGGAGGATACGCCGATCGAAACGCCAATGCAGGCGGATCTGTCGTTCGATGTCGTGTTCGTTGCCGAGCGGACGCTGGGTGAGCGCACGCGCCGATTCGGGGAAGTCGCGTTCGGCTCGATCGAGGAGTTTGCTCGAACGCTGAAGATTGCTCCGTCGAATCTTCAGAAATACCTGAGCGGCGAGCGCAACCCCGGGCTCGGAATGCTTCAACGGTTGCACGAATTGGGGTGCAATATCAATTCGTTGATCAGCGGTGATGGGACCATGTTTGCCGATAATGCCCAGGGGCGTATGCTGCGGGCAAAAGCGGCGACGTTGGCCGAACCCAGCCACTGATCCTCGTTGTGCCGTTCGGCCGTTTGGGCTGACATCGCTTGACCACTGCTCATAAGGAGTATACCCCTTCACTACACAAAAGTGTAGTTGACTGCTTGTGTATCACACGGTAGCTTGCGTACCGTGAAAAAACGGCTCTACATCTGGGCGATAGAGCAAAACGCGACCTGATCCACTTTAATCAATCTTCATGAGCAGGCAGACGTTATGAACAAACTCGCTGCTACAGTTTGCGCTTTTCTGCTCGCATCGGGCCTTGCGTTGGCGCAAACACCGCCCTGTGTAACAAGCGATCCAAGCGCGGTCGCAATCGATACGTTGCGGACAACGATTACGGTTCCGCCGGTATACGTGTCGGAGTCGTTGGATTCATCATCGGCTGCCACGGACGGGGAAATCTCCTATCGATCCAAAGCCAAGAGTAACGGCCAGATTACCCTTGAGATCTGCATCTGGCGTGTTCAGAACGGTGGTGGTGTCGTCTACTCGATCATCCCTGGCTCCATCTCCTTCTCAGGTGATGATGCCACGATCGATGCCATGTCGACCCAGATGCTGTTCGACCTCCTGGCGCAGGCGGCCATTGGCCGGGGCATGTCCGCGGGCTATTCCGTGTGTGCCGAGTCCTGCACAAGCAATGTGGCCAGGATTTCGTTGCCGGCATGTGTTCGGCGTCTGGGGCAGGGAACCGGAACGCGGTTCGAATCGTGCGATCCCGGATCCTGCTGCCTTCGTACGTATGCTATCTGCTGTAGCGACGGCCTCGGCGCTCCTCGGCTGACACTTGTTGGCAGCATGAGCAGTGGTTGTTCGGCTGGCTCCATTGGGTCAGGATGTGAGCCGGTTTGCCGCTGAGTATACTACTTTTCAGCGGAAATCGGCCCAAACTACACAAATGTGTAGTTGTTGTCGGAGATGGCATCGTCTAGTTTTGTAGTGTGATGAGGGCGCGGTAAGCGCAGGGCAAACACAGGCGACGCAGCACCTCCGGTTGGCAAATCAAGGCCGGTTCCGCGTGAACAACAGACATGAGGAATACAACCGTGATCAGCAGATATAACAACCCCAAAGGTTTGAAGGTCCTTCTGCTCGTGTGCTGCATCGCAATCGTTGGAATGGCAACCGAGGTCCAAGCTCAAAATGTCCGTTCAACGATGACTGTGGCTGTAAACGCGGGGGCAACAATCTCCACCGTTGACGGTGGCAGGACGTGGCTGGTGACAACAAACCGGAATGTATCCGGCCAATCAGCTCAGAAATTCAGCGCTCAGTACCGGGGAACGGTAGAGATGCCGCAAGGCCGTACCGTGGCTTTCCCCAATCCGGCTCGAGGACTCCTTTCCATCCAGTATGGATTGGAGGAGCCAAGCGAAGTGTGTATCGCACTGCATGACAGCCATGGCAGTGAAGTGCTACGTGCGAATGAGGGACCGCGCGTGGCCGGAGATCACACACTTCAGTTGGATACAACTCCTCTTCCGGATGGTGTGTACTTCTACAGGGTCATCAGTGGCGGAATGATCACCGCTGGCAGTACGGTGGTTGTAACGCACTGATTGGCTTTCCAGGGCAGCGGGTCGCCAGGGACACTCAGGCGAATCGCACCAGAGTTTCGACCCGCTGCCCGGGCGCTGAATCCACACGACACAGGTCGTGGTCCGTTGACGCTCATTGAAATTGAAGATGTCAAGTCCGTGGCTGGATGCGAGGTCTCCCCATACCGGGGGCATTCAGCCGTAAGGGCACCTCGATGGATAGGCTACGTAGAGCCAAAGCAATCCCTGCGAACAACAAGATTGCTCTACTATCCATACGAGATGTGCCCTTGAATATCCACGGTGCTTCATGATCGATTGCCGTTTTGGTCCAAAAACGTGAGTCTCGCGGCAATTGGAAGCGCCATGCTGATGTGTCTGTGGGGCGGGAGGTCCATTCCGGCAGTACGGGCCGGGACGAGTTCCACAGACGAGGCGCGACGCCGTTTACGGTACGAAATACGGTCCTTGGTCACTGAACAGTAATTTCGTCGACGGCTAGTCGCGCTTGTAAGGCTCAAGGCAGGGTGTGGTCCACTCGGTTTCCGAGAACACTCTGCCTTGAGCTTTCGTTTTTTTGGATGGTTGCATGCCATGTCATGACTGGCTGAGCCACCGATATGCCGCCACGAACGTAGCAACCCTGCCCAATTGGTGTTTCCGCGATCATAACCGGTTCTTTACGTCGGCTCGCAACCGTTGGGGGCTCGCCATTCGGGGCCGGTCTGCCGCATTCTGCACTTCATCGTGCCCGCATTAACTGCTGTTCGGCAAAGAGTCTCTATTTTTGCCAGGCTGACCGCATGACAAGCCGACCCGATGTGGTTGCAATACCTTGCTTTGGCGGCTGAATGCGCTGATAATCATTCCGAAAGCACACACTCGGCAGGTAGGATTCCCATGCATATCGCACAACGTATGTCGCGTCTCGGTACCGAGACCGCGTTCGAGGTTCTGGTAAAGGCGCGCAAGCTTGAGGCTGAGGGCCGTGACATCGTGCATCTGGAGATCGGCGAGCCCGATTTCGATACACCCCAGAACATCATCGATGCGGCAAAGGGCGCGCTCGATTCCGGGTTCACGCATTACGGCCCGTCGGCCGGACTGGTGCAGGCGCGGCAGGCCGTAGCCGATTACATCGAACGTACGCGGCCGGGGGTTGCCTGCTCGGCGGATGAAATCGTGATCACGCCTGGCGCGAAGCCGATCATGTTCTATGCCATGATGGCAACAATCGACGAAGGCGACGAGGTTATCTACCCGAACCCCGGGTTTCCGATCTACGAATCGGTGATCAACTTCCTGGGCGCCAAGCCTGTTGCCCTGCCGTTGCGTGAGGACAAGGAATTTCGTTTCGACCTTGCAGATCTTGAGGCGCGCATCACCAAGAAGTCGCGCATGCTCATCATCAACTCGCCGCAGAACCCGACCGGTGGCATTCTTACACGCGAGGATATCGAGGGGATCGCCGATCTGGCGGAGCGCCATAACCTTATCGTCTTCTCCGACGAGATCTATTCGCGGATTACGTACGATGGGTTTGTGCATACCTCCATCCTGGAATTCCCCGGGATGAAGGAGCGGACCATCATGCTGGATGGGTTCTCCAAGACCTATGCGATGACCGGGTGGCGCCTGGGGTATGGCATGATGCCGGCGTCGATTGCTTCGTTTGTGGCCAAGCTGCAGACCAATTGCACAAGCTGCACGGCAAGTTTTGTGCAGATGGCCGGTGTTGAGGCTTTGAATGGCCCGCAGGAGCAGGCCGATGTCATGATCGAGGAGTTCCGCCGCCGCCGGGATGTGATCGTTGATGGCCTTAACCAGATCCCTGGTTTCCGTTGTCACCGCCCGCAAGGCGCGTTCTATGTGTTCCCGAATATCGAAGGGACAGGCTACAGCTCGCAGCGCATGGCGGATTACCTGCTCAACACGGCCGGCGTTGCCTGCCTTTCAGGCACCGCCTTTGGCCAGTTCGGCGAAGGCTATATCCGATTCAGCTATGCCAATTCGGTGGAAAACATCGAGAAGGCTCTGGCGCGCATCCACGATGCCGTGACCAAGCTGATGCGCGACGAGGCCACGATCGAGGGATAACCCCGGCCACGTTAGTTGCGCCGTCACATCTGCAACCCGACCGTTACGCGTATACGCCGACGGTCGGGTTTGTTGTTTACGCCACGCCATACGGAACCGGGAATGCGCTATACGGGATCGCGTACCGAGGGCACAGCCATTGAAGCCTTGGTTACGTAGCGTATCCAACATAGGAGAACAACGCAGCCCGCCCTATATTGCCGGGCACACACACGGTCCAGAGCTTAGCAAATTGGTCTGATAGAAGCATGCGGGGAGAATTTCCGCCCCTGGCGCCATATACGGCAGCCGGGATGCGGCGATCGAAGCACTGTTTGGGGCAGTGTTCTCTCTCCGGTACCTGGGTGCTGCGCGATGGCCGCGTTGCACCGCTGTTACGTAAAACGGACTATGTCGCGCACATCTCTTCACCGGTGGCCATCGCGTATTGCGATCGCCGGCATCGTGTTCCTCTTCTGTTCGGTCGCGCTACGGGCGCAGTTCTCGCAGGCCGAGTGGCGTGCCGGGTTCGATCTCGGCGGTGTGCTTGCTCGCAATGGTGTGCTGGGCGAGGATGCTCGCTCGGCTTTCCGGATCTACGCCCGTCGGCTTCTGCTGGGTGATCTCCTGCAGGCAGAAGTTGGATTCGGTGGTTCTCGTTTTGCCGCCGGCGCCTATGATACCCGCCACTTCCCGATTGATGCCCGTCTGATGCTGGCACCACATTTCGAGGAAACCTGGAATCCGTTTGTGTATGTCGGGTACGGAATGGCGAACTATTCGGTCAACTATCCGGGCTCGGCCGACAATCCCGACGAGGGATACTCCGGTTGGAGCGGCATGGTTCCGTTTGGTGTGGGTCTGCAGGTGAAGACCAATAAAGATGCCACGTTCGCCCTTGATTTCGGTATCGGGGGTGTGCTGTTGATGGCCGACGAAGCCGATGGCGTGAAAGACGATGTAACGCCCGCATACATCGGGTTTCAGATAGGGTACGAATACCTGTTCTATTCTCCTGATGTTGATTCGGATGGCGACGGATTGAAAGATTCCTACGAACGTCAGATCGGGACCGACCCCAACAACGCCGATACCGATGGCGACGGGCTGAAGGATGGCGTGGAGGTATTCACGCACAGGACGGATCCGTTGAATCCCGATACCGATGGCGATGGCCTGAACGACGGCTCGGAGGTAAACCAGCATCATACCAATCCGCTGAAGGCCGATACCGATGGTGATGGTCTGAACGACGGCGCCGAGGTGAATCAGCACCGCACGAATCCAGCCAAGGCCGATACCGATGGTGATGGCCTTGAGGACGGCGCCGAGGTAACGCAGCATCGCACCGATCCGCTGAACCCCGATACCGACAACGATGGTTTGAAGGATGGCAGCGAGGTGTTTAGCCATAAGACGGATCCGTTGAATCGCGACACCGACGGTGATCAACTTACCGACGGTGAGGAAGTGAATACCTACCGGACCAGCCCGCTGAAGGCCGATACCGACGGTGACCGCCTGACCGATTCCGACGAGATCCGGCGCGTTAAGACCGATCCGCTGAAGCCAGATACCGATGGTGATGGTGTTATCGACAGCGACGATGCCTGCCCGTTGGTTCCTGGTGTTGCCTCGGCCAAGGGATGCCCGGCCCAGACACCGAAGCGTGGCGTGGTGCTCAACTTCTCCGATATCTATTTTATCGTGAGCACCGACAAGTTTGATACCACGCGTGCCGAGACCGAGGAAAATCTTCGCAAGCTGCTGGCGTACGTCAATCAGTGCGAGGGCCTTGTTGTGGCTATCGAGGGGCATGCGTCGCGCGAGGGTAACGAGAAGCGAAATCAGGATATCAGCGCGCAGCGTGCACGGCATATCCAGGCGTGGTTGATCGAGCAGGGTGTTGCTCCCGGCAAGATCCAATCGGCCGAAGGATTCGGCAGCAAGCGGAACGCCGTGCCCGAGCCCGATCCGAAATCGGCCGAAGCGCGAAGGATGGATCCGGCGCAACTGGAGTCGATCCGCAAGCAGAATCGGCGCATTGCCGTGCGTGTTGTGAAGGGCTGCGATTAAGCGGCCCTCACGGTTCGGTTTGTGGTTGTTGACAGGGTAGTAGATGGTATTATGCGCGGCGCGGTGAAGCCGGCTGTTTTTCCTTCTCGGCGCGTTTCAATGAAGGGGTATGCCCGTCAGTGGCGGGTTTCGGGCGGATTGTTTGACGATCAGGAAGCGCACGGGACATGAGAACAAACGATCTCTTGGAGAAGGAACGGCGTGAACGCGTTCGTCTGGCCGACCAGACAGCGTGGTTGCGGTCGCTTATCCAGCGGGAAATGCCGGCCGGCGCTACCGAGTCGGGTGTGGCGGCGCTCAATCGGGTGCTGCTTCACCGCAGCGGGATCGAACAGTTTTTTGCCGACCCGGCCTCCGTTGATGCCTTCATCGCAGTGGCTGGTGAACTGAGCGCGCCCTCGGTAACATCCAGCCCCCGCGAACGCGGTGACGTGCAAACCCCGGCGGATCTGGCCGGCGAGATCTGCAATGCGCTGGCCGCGCTTGGCGTGGATCCCACGGTTGTTCTCGAACCTACCTGTGGCAGTGGCGCGTTTCTTGGCGCTGCGCTCGAAAGGTTCCCCCGTGTTCGTCGCATGATCGGCATCGAGATCGAATCGCGATATCTCTGGGAGGCCCGCCTGCGGCTTCTTGCGGTCACCGAACATCAACGCCCGCCGCGAGCCAGCATCCAACTCTGCCACGACGATGTCTTTTCCTACCCGTTCGGAATCGAAACCACGCCGGGCGATGAGATTCTGGTAATCGGCAACCCGCCATGGATCACCAACACCGAGCTGGCGCGTCTTGGGGCCTCGCGTCCCGCACGGGCGAACTCCGAACGTGTGCGCGGCATCGAGGCGTTGACCGGTCGCAGCAACTTCGACCTTGGCGAGGTTGTGATCAACCGCATGCTTGATGCGTTCTCCGGGCACACGGGTTGGTTGGCCATGCTCTGTAAAATTGGAGTGATCCGTAGGATTCTTGACCGCCTTCCACTACGCGACTGGCCTGTGGCCGATTTCCGAATGATCGAGATCGACGCGCAGCGGCGCTTTGGCGCGGCCGTTGGCGCGGGCTTGCTGGTGATGCGTCTGGGGCAGGGTGTGCCGGCCAGCGAACGGCACGGCGATCTATCAATCGGAACGTGCCACGTTTCAACGCTTGATCAGCCCGGTGTTGCGCATCGTGTGTTCGGTCGCATCGGCGGTCGCTTTGTCGCGGATGTCGATCTGTACCGACCGGTGGTGCATCTGGATGGCCGTTCGCCGTTTGTGTGGCGGCAGGGTATCAAGCACGATTGCGCCGACGTGATGGAGCTGCGTCTGGTGGATGGTACGTTGACGAACGGACTACAGCAGCCGGTGAATGTGGAGGATGCGTGGCTGTATCCGTTGGCAAAGAGCTCTGACCTCGGTGAAATCTGTGTTCGGAAGGTGCGCAGGATGTTGGTGGTGCCACAGACCAAAATCGGGCAGAGTACCGATGGGTTGCGCACGCAGGCACCTCAACTGTGGGCGTACCTGAATGAACATGCCGACGCCTTTGCTCGTCGTCGCTCATCTATCTATCGTACTGCGCCCCGGTTCGGCCTGTTCGGTGTTGGCGAGTATACATTCATGCCTTACAAGGTGGCGATTGCCGGTTTGTTGAAGCAGCCGCGGTTTTCGCTGATAGAACCCATCGACGGGAAACCTGTGGTGCTGGACGACACGTGTTACTTCATCGGTTTCGAGCAGCGCTCGGATGCACTGTTTACCGTGGCACTGCTCAGTCATCCCATGGTGGCCAGGCTGCTGCAGGCGATAACGTTCTCCGATGCGAAACGGCCATACACCAAGGCGGTGTTGATGCGAATCGATCTTGCCGCGCTGGCACGTGTTGTAACCGAGGAACAGATCGGGTTGGTGACCGATGCGGAGCGACGGGAATATCAAGCGTACGTGCGGCGGCTTTCCGAGGGGGACGGGACGGGGAGTGTGGGCGATGGAGGGTGAACGCTCGGCGTGAGTGATGCCGTGTGTGGCTATCTGTCGCCAACCGCGCTGCGTACGATCTCGCACATCGTTGTGAAATCTCTCTGATCGTTCGTCAACGTGATCTTGGTTATTCGTGTTTGTTCGCCGCCGCCAAGGTTCGATATCCGTATCACGCGATAGACGCCTTTGTTGAGGCGCACCTCCTCCTCCTTGAAGTTCGTGATCTCATCCCAACGAAGCGTGCGGGCAATCCCGAAAATGTTCCTGACGCGAATTCCGTCGCGGTTGAGCTGCACCCACCACAGTGTCCATAACTGCCACAACGACACAAGACTGATTACCAGCCAGGCGTAGATCGCCAAGGTATATCCGGGCGTGGCCACGATCCCGAACACCGCGCACAGGAATGTGGCAATCCAGACCGTAAGCAGGAAGGTGCGGGGCGGAAACGTATGCGGCACGTCGAGAATGGCCAGCTTCATCATGTCGGAAATTCACATTGCTCGGAGGAAAAGACAACACCGTTTATGCGGCTGGATACAAAAGATGCCGACGACGGGTTTGCTACGCGGGGTCGTACGAGGCGTCGAGGCCCGATGTTCCGCCGCCGGATGCGCGGGCGAACCGAACCCAGGCCGCGGCCACGCGAAGCTCCGGATAATCGACGGCCGAACCCAGCAGCGCACGCAGCTCGCGAAGCGAAGCCCCCGGAAGCCGTTCCAGCTCCTGCCGTACCGATCGGAGAATGCCTGCGGGGACGAGATGTTCGATATCGATTGGTATGCCCATCTTCAGCAATTCCTCGATATGCGTGCTGATGGTTGACGGTTGCAAGGCCGAGCGTTGGGCAATCTCTCGCAGTGCGCAGCCTTCGCCAAGCAGCATGTACGTTCGTCGCAGGCGGTCGGGCAGATCGATTCCGTCGCCGCCGAACTCCTCGGTGCCGGTCACCGAGCCAATGAATTCGATGAACGATGATCCGCACCGATCGAACAGTTCCTGGGTAGCGCCCGCGATACGCATGAACTCCGCCGGGGTGCTCGGCAGCTCGTTTGCTACCCGCACCATCACGGGCGTTGGGCACAGGGCCTCGGCTGTAACACCCTCGCGCTGTGCGATGCGTTGGCGAAGCGCCCGCAGTTGCCGGAGCATATCCGGATTGTGTGCTTCCTCCGCCTGTCGGTAGCCGGGCGCGAACGTTTGCAGTGCCAGATGCCGGATGCTGTTGCGCCCGGCGGTTGTGATGCGCACCGTTGGTTTCAGCGTTGCGGAACTCTCCAGCAACCGTTCACCGATCAGCGCGTCGGCCAGTCGCGCCAGCTCCCCGCGTTCCATCGCCCGCAGCTCACCGTAGCGGTGGTATTCGGTAAGGCCAAATCGTTCAATTGTTGTCGAGCGTTCGCCCCTGAGAATGCCAACCAGCGTCATCTTTCCAAATCGACCGTTCAGCTCGGCGGCCGCGGCCAGAAGCAGTTCGGCAGCGCGTTTCGCCTGCGCTGAAACGCCGCGCGCACGCTGTGCCGTATCGTTGCGCCGTGCCGTGCCAGTACCCTGATGACGGCAATTGTCGCATTTGCCACAGGGCGCGGCCGGGATTTCGGCACAGAAATATTCCAGAATGAAGTCGCGCCGGCACCCGGGGGTGCGCACATAACGCTCCACGGCATCAAGCTTCAGCAGCGCCCGCTCGCGCCCAAGTTCGATCGCACGCTCGTCGAGCAACATCCGCCTGGCCGATTGGCGTTCGGTCAGGAACTGGAAACCCGTACCCGGTGTGGGCGGCGTATACACGAGCAGGCCGCCGATCATCAGCGCTCGCATGCTTTGGTCGAATGCGGCGCGGTCCAGCCCATGCTTGGTCGCCAGGTCATCCGGGTTGAACAGCGTCTGCTGGCCCAGCGCTGCGCCGCCCAGCGTGCGCAACAGGGCCATGATTGTTTTCTGGCGCTGTGGATCGCGCGTGCGCCGGTAGTAGTCCTGCACCTCGTTGCTCGAGGCAAGGAACCGAACGGCGCCCAGCTTCTCGGCCTTCACCTTCCGAAGAATCCCGTTTTTCTCAAGCGCCCCCACGATACTCTGGATGGCGGCCGGATGCACGCGCGAACGCGCGGCAAGTTCCTTTTCGTCCGGAACGAAGATGCCTTCGTACCGGTTGCCCAGCCCCACATGCACCATGTCCCAGAGCGTATCGTACACGGTTTCGATCTGCGGACGATCCGGGAAGCTGGAACGGATGAAGAACTCCTGCAGCCGGCGATCGCGCGCGCTGTGCAGAAGAGTGCAGATGCTGTCGGCACCATCGCGCCCGGCGCGTCCTGCTTCCTGATAATAGGCTTCGATCGAGCCCGGCATATCAAAATGGATAACGTGCCGTACGTCCGACTTGTCGATGCCCATGCCAAAAGCGTTGGTGGCGATGATCGCCTTCGCACGCCCGGCGATAAATGCATCCTGCGCATTGCGCCGGTCGGCATCCTGCATACCGGCATGGTAAATCGTTACCGGCATCTTCTCGGCGTGCAGCATCACCCCAACCGATTCCACATTGCGGCGGGTGCCGCAGTAAATCACCACCGAACCGTTGCGCTTCATCTCGGCGCCAACAAGGTCGCGTAGATCCTTCTCCTTGTCGGGCGAGGCGCGCACCACAAACGAAAGGTTCGGGCGATCGAATCCGCGCACGAAGCGTTGGGGCTGTACCAGTCCCAACTGGGTGATGATGTCCTCCTGCACGTACGGCGTTGCTGTTGCCGTAAGCGCGATGATCGGCGGGCGACCGATGGCCGCGGCAGCCTCGCGGAGCTTGGTGTAGCTCGGGCGGAAATCGTGGCCCCACTCCGAGATACAGTGCGCTTCGTCCACTGCGAACAGGTCGATTGTGACCGATGCCATCAGCTCAACAAAGCTTGGGCTTTCGAAACGTTCCGGCGCCACATACACAAGGCGATAGGCGCCGTAGCGGATGTCGGTCATGCGCTGGCGCACGGTTGCGAAATCCAGCGTGGAATTGATCGTGGTGGCGCGCACCCCGTTGCGGGCAAGCGCATCCACCTGATCCTTCATCAATGCGATCAGCGGCGACACAACCAGTGTCACACCCTTCGTCAGAAGGGCGGGCACCTGGTAACAGAGCGACTTGCCTCCGCCGGTAGGCATCACCACCAATGTGTCACGGCGTGCCAGTACCGACTGGATGATCTCCTCCTGTCCTGGTCGGAAGTCGGGGTAGCCAAAGAAGCGTTGCAGCGCCTCCCGCGGCGTTGCCGGGCGGGCCTGATCGAGCATAATCGACGGCGAACGAGGTGAGGGTTACGGAGAGAGTGTGTGGCAAAGATACGGCGGAACGGCCGTCGCGCGACGATGTGCCTGCCGGTGGTTGCTAGTCCTTGGCCTGGGGGCATTTCGCGGTCGATCCGTTGGCACCCGGATCGGCAGGAGGCCGGAACCGCGGATCGAACCTGGCGCCGTGAGGCCCGGATTTGATCACGGCGTGTCGATGGTTGCGCTGTTGACCGCAACGGCATAACGATCCAGTTCACGCATCAGCCAGGTAAGCGTAAGGCCAAGCACGCCGACATCGTCGAGCCACCCGATCATCGGCACTACCAATTCGGGTATTGCGTCCACAGGAGAGATAATGTAGAGCATTCCGGCGACAATGGCGCCTTTCTTCCATGTTGCAACCGTCCGATCGCGCAGAAACCTGGGCATGATCCGCAGGCGGCCCAGCACCGAACGATCGAGGGCTGGCACACTGGCCTTCTTGCTCATGAGATTGTTCCGTATCGAAATGAAGGAATTGGTCCATATGCGACCACTAGAGCTTGCGAGTCATCGCGTGCGGCCCTGATATCGCATGCCCATTGTTGACGGACCCAATACTTGCAGGGTTCAGTAGTAACGCCGTATCTTAGACGCAATTGTAGTAATAAAACGTAAGGAAACGTTGAAATATCGTTGGACTATCTCGACCATATCGGATGAACAAGCAGTACAGAAGTTAGCCCAGGCAATTAGTGTATCGCCAACCATCGCCAGGATCCTGGTAGGACGGGGCGTGAAGACCTTCGAACAAGCGAAGCAATTCTTCCGTCCCAGCCTTGCGGATCTGCACGATCCCTTTCTGATGGATGGCATGGATCTCGCTGTTGAGCGTGCCATGCGTGCTATCGAGGCGGGTGAGAAGATGGCGGTGTATGGCGACTACGATGTCGACGGGACGAATTCGGCCGCGATGCTCTATCTCTATTTCCAGAGTTTGGGCGCCAATGTCGATTACTACATCCCGGATCGTTTCACTGAGGGTTATGGGGTATCGATCACAGGAATTGATCGCCTAGCTGCATCGGGTGTTCGTCTGATAATCACCGTTGACTGCGGTATCACCGCTGTTGAACAGGTGGCGTATGCCAGTTCTCTCGGAATAGATGTGATCATCTGCGATCACCACGAGGCTGGCGACAGAATTCCCGCCGCGTACGCCGTACTGGATCCCATCAAGCCTGGCTGCTCCTATCCGTTCAAGTACTTGTCCGGATGTGGTGTCGGCTTCAAGCTGATGCAGGGGATCGCCACGACACGTGGCGATGTTGAAAGCATATACGCCAATCTCGACTTTGTTGCCATCGCCGCAGCGGCCGACATCGTGCCGTTGGTTGGTGAGAATCGTTCGTTGGTTGCGCATGGTCTGCGCAAGCTGAACGATTCGCCACGTCCCGGCTTGCGCGGGCTGCTCGAATGCGCGGGCATCAAGCGCGGTAATCTGGGAACGGCGCAGATCGTATTCGGCATCGCTCCTCGCGTGAATGCCGCCGGCCGGCTGGGTGATGCCCGCCGTGCGGTGGACATGTTGATCGAGGAGGACGAGGTTCGTGCATTCCAGCGCGCACAGGAGCTGGAGAGCGATAACCGTAGCCGCCGGACGATCGACGAAGAGACCTTCGCCGAGGCTCAGTTGCTGGTTGAGAAAATGCTTGCCTCCGGCGAGCTGCGTTCGCTGGTAATACACAAGGCCAATTGGCATCCTGGTGTTATCGGCATCGTGGCGTCGCGTATCGTGGAGAAGTATTATCTGCCAACGGTTCTGCTGACATCGGTTGAAGGCATGGCCAAGGGGTCGGCGCGATCGATCGTGGGATTCGATATCCACAACGCGCTGAAGAAGTGCGAGCAGCATATCGAACAGTTTGGTGGACATAAGTATGCAGCCGGCCTTTCCTTGCGCGAGGACAATATCGATGGACTGCGTGCCGCGCTGAATGACTTCGCCATCAGCGAGATCAACGACGAGATGCTGATCCCACAGATCAACATCGATACCGAGGTGAATCTGCACGAGCTCACCGCCGGGTTCTTCCAGATCATCAAGCAGTTCTCGCCGTTTGGCCCGGGCAATCCGCGGCCAATTTTCGTTGCGCGCGATGCCGAGGTGGTTGGATATCCCAAGATCGTGGGCAAGGATCATCTCAAGTTCCGTGTGCGCAGCGGAACCAGTTTTGTTGAGGCGATAGCCTTTGGCATGGGATCGCGTCTGCCGGAATTGAACAGCAGCACGAAGTACGATCTTGTGTTCAACATCGAGGAAAACGAGTTCCGGGGCACAATCACCCAGCAGATGCGCATTCTCGACTTCCGTCCGTCGGAGCGTCAGGCGCGTCTGGATGCGGCGGATGCGCCGCCGTTGAGCAAGGTTGTTGCGTCCAACGGAACCGCGCCTATTCTTCCAACCAATGGAGTAGCTCCGCCCACGGCCTGAGCGATCAGGTTCGGGCGGAGATCCGGGAATTTCCAAAACGTACAAGCAGCACAGTAGCGATGGCAGGGCATAGTAAGTGGGCCAACATCAAGCATAAGAAGGCCGCGAGCGACGCCAAGCGGGGCAAGGTGTTCACCAAGATTGCCAAGGAGATCATCATCTCAGCCCGGTTGGGTGGGGGTGATACCGCGGCAAATCCACGCCTCCGTCTTGCAGTGCAAAGCGCGCGCGCGGTGAACATGCCGAACGAGAACATCAAGCGTGCCATTCAACGTGGCACCGGGCAGTTGGAAGGGCAACAGCTCGAGGAAATGATGTTCGAGGGATACGGGCCGGGTGGTATCGGAATACTGATCGAATGTGTGTCCGACAATCGCAATCGTGCGGTTGCCGATCTGCGCAGCATCCTATCGCGCAACGGCGGTTCGATGGCAGATGCCGGTGCCGTGGCGTGGAACTTCACACGGAAGACGGTGATCTCCGTTGCCAAGGAATCGCACAGTGAGGAGGACGTTCTCATGGCCGTGCTGGATGCCGGTGCCGAGGACGTGCGAACCGGCGATGACACCTACGACGTGTATGCTCCCCTTGATGCCTTTGAATCGGTGCGCAACGCGTTGGAGGGGGCCGGGCTGAACATCACCGCGGCCAATCTGGAGTTCATGCCCAATCAGGTGCTGGAACTTGCCGGAGCGGATGCCGCCGCCGCGCTTAAGCTGCTGGACAAGCTCGATGACTATGATGACGTGCAGAATGTCTTCACGAACCTCGAGGTGAACGAGGAAGAGCTTGCCAGGCTGGAATCGGCCTAGCCCGTTCCAAACGGTTCCTTGCAAACATTCGCGGGGCGGTCGGGATCCGATCGTCCCGTTTTTGTTGGCGGAGCGTTGCGGCCTGTAGGGCTCGGTTGGCAACGCTTATGTTTCAGGGCTGAATTTTGAGCGGGTGATGCTGATACATTGCGCTGTGCCGTGCGTCATACCGTGGACTACGAGAATATTTCAACCGCGTGGCGGACCAACGAGGACATATCGGGGCTGTTTCCACTGGGAGCGACGAAGCGTTGCTCGAGCAATTCCTGCTCGGCAATGATGCGTCGTACACCACGATATACGAGCGCTACGACAAGAACGTGCTGACCTACATCCGCACGGTGGTAAAGGATGTGCCCGAGGTTGCCGACGATCTCTTTCAGGAGACGTTTGTGCGATTGTTCCGCGAGCGCGCCAAGTATCGCGCCTCGAAGAACGGAGGCGAGGAATATCGCCCCATACAGAACCTGCGCGGTTGGCTCTTCCGGGTAGCGCACAATCTTGCCATCAGCCATCTCCGATCGGTTCGCCAGACGGTTTCGCTTTCGGAGGATGAGGATACCCATCGCTGGGATGAGCGGTTGATGGTGCCGATCGAGGAATCGTTCGCCACGTTGTTCGGCGAGTCGAACGATCTTACCGACCAGAATCTGTATGCGCGCCTGCGCGCCTGCGTGGATCTGTTGCCGCAGTCATTACGCGAAGTGTATGTGCTGCGCGAGATCAACGGGCTGGAATACGAGGACGTGGCCGCAACCGTGGGGTGTTCGCAGGAGGCGGCACGGATGAGGATAAGCCGGGCGCGGCGTGTTCTGCGCAAGGCGCTTGACGAATATCTGAGCGACGAGTAGGTGGGGATACGCCCTGTGCACGTGCCGGTTTCTATTGCCGGCGTTGCAACAGCCGGTTGTTGAGCGGAGTGATGAAGGTGCGGGTGTAAACGCAACCATGCCCGGTATCAAGGGCTGGTGGATTCACATAACAACTGGTTTATGCACGACATCGTACCCTGTACACGTATGCCAATTTGCTCGTCGACAACACCGTGTCGCGTGTGCCCAGCACACGATTCGTGGTGTGTATTCGATCGCATGATGAAGTTTTTGCAATGGCAAGGCCCAGGTACGATGGATGGCGCCGAACGAATCGGGCGCCGGCTAGGTTCTGATCGAGAGAGTTGACGGGGCACGAGCAATGAATATCGAAGATCTCATATCGCAATACATCGATGGCACGCTCTCGGGCGATGCCGAGGCCGAACTGCATCACCGCCTGGCGGTGTCGCCGGAGGCGCGCAGGTTGTTCCGGGCGCATATCATGCTGCGTGGCATGGCGCGCGATCAACGTGTGTTGCATGCTCCCACGCCCGCAATGCGTTCCAGTCTGTTCGATCGTCTTCAGCGCGAAGAAGGCCTTGGCGATGTATCGGTGATGCCCGCTGATGATCAAATTGCCGGCCTTTCGGCAACCGCGTTATCGGCTGCCGCATTGCCGATTCATGGCGATGTTCCTCCGGTTGCCTCCGTTCACGTGAGCGAGCCCGGCCGCCGGCGCCGCCGCATTCTTCCGTGGCTGGTTCCGTTGGTGATCGCCTGCGCGGCGTTGCTGGTGCTGTGGAATCCTACAGCCAGATATTCCGGCAATGGCGGTGGGGATCTGGCCGTTAACGAAGGCCCACGGGCCGCAGCGCCCGGCGCCGGTGTTGAAGGTTCGGTCGCCGGTTCGGCCACGGCTCCCGTGGCTGGCGGCTCGAAGCAGGCTGCGCCTTCCGCCGTGGGCAGTAGCACCTCGCATGATGCACAGCTCGGTTCGGCGCTGCCACAGTCCGAACCGGCAGCAGTGGTCGATCAACGGGCGGTACCCAACGAAAGCATCCGCCCGGCGCGCGTGGCGTATCGGCGTGCGCGCGCTGTTGGCAATCGTGATGTTGCCGTGCTGAGCCGTTCCGAATCGGCGGATGAATACGCGCGTGATCGTGCCCCCGAGGCCGTGATGGCTCCGGTGTCGCCAACACTGAACGGGGACATGGATGCCAGCAAAGCCGAGCCGGAGCTGAAGTCCTCGTTGGCGTATAAGTCCACGCTGGGAAAGGCGGCGACCGACTCCGAAGGCTCGATCGCGCTCACCAGCACCGAATCCAACAAGTCGTCGGATGTGTTGGCGAACGCCGAATCGAACACGGCACGCGATACCCGGCCGCATGATGCGGACGGCGCATATGCCGACGACATCGCCGCTGCAAAACCGGACGATGTATCCAGCGCAAGACTCTCGATGACCAAGCTCGATTCCGCTTCCGGGAGCGCTCTGGGGATGGAAGGGCGTGCGAACGAACCCGTATCGCTGTCTGATGCCGACAGCTCGGTTGCGTCGCGTACGTTGGCGCTGGCACAGGACAACACGGCATCGTCGAATGACGATCGTACGGAGGTCCCGCGCAGCCGGCATTATGCCAGCAAGAAACTGACCGAGCCCGCAAGCAAGAAGCCCACGCTCGCGATGACCCAGCCGGACGATGCTCGGCGCTCACAGCCCAAGGGTGAAGCACAGCAAGCGGGCGGTGGATCGTATGCCGCGTTGGAGAATGGCCGGGGAGCGAGCAGCAATCCCGCGCCACCACCGCCACCGCCGCCGCCGCTGATGAGCGGCCCAAGTTTGACGTCACAGCCCGATGCCTCCGAGGTTTCCAACACAGTGCGGTCGGATCGGACGTTGGCGTCGAGCAGCGGTGTCAGTGCGGATGATAAGCCCACGAGCCTTACGCGGGATGGGCTGGCCTCGAACATGGCGGACAACACTGCCATTGATGCTCCGGCCAGCCAGGAACAGGCCGAAGCCGAACATCCAGCCAAGCTGCGTGAGAAGGTTGTGCTCGGTTCGCCAGTGTTAACCGAGAGCGCGCCTGCAACAACCATGATGGGCGGAGCCAGCCACGAGCAGCGTGTGTTGGCGGTACCGGACGAATCGACGACTGCGTTGAGCCCTCAATCATCACGTGATCTTGTGTGGTTCATAGGCGTTCAGCAGAACACATTGGTGAACGTCACGGTCTCCGACATTGGTCTGCAGGGTGTGCTGCGTGTTGGGTTGGAGCTTGGCGATGAGGCGCGGCACCAGCTCTTCTTCCAGATCGGTGCGGCGTCGTATCGTGAGGATGTGGCCGATAGTCTGATGGCCACCATGACCGGCGGTGTGGTAACGCCCGCCGCGCAGGTGGTTGTGGATCGTTCCTTGAATGCTCGTACCGAGCCATGGGCCGGGGTTGGATATCGCTACCAGGTGATTACCATGGGCGCCTTCGATATCGGTCTTGGCGCTGTGGCCGGCGTTGGTACACGGCACTTCCGGTTCTCCGCCGATGCGCCAATCGGGCTCCGTATCAGCAAGGCCTTCCGTATTGAAATCATTCCGATGGTTCAATTCGCGCGTGCTCTTGGTTCGGCCGAACAACTGAGCATCACGGATTTCGATCCCTCGCGTACAACCAGCGAGCGACGCCAGCAGCGCACTACCTCACGTGGGAACGAGGAGGCCGTCCCGGGACTGGGGCTGGGCGTCGCGATGCGTTGGTGAAGTATCATGCCGGCGGTCCAGACGGTCCGTAACGGCAACGCGCCCATGGAATCGTATGCAGCGCCCTATCGCAATCGGTAGGGCGCTTTGCGTTTATACGTTCCGAAGACTTCCGCAATCGCGACGGAAACACACCCTGCATCACCAGCCAATAACAAACCGGACGCTTCGTTCGTTGAATGAAAGTAAACCATAGTGGCGCAGTGTGTCCAATACGCCAGCTGATATGCCATGGGGTACGATTCGCTGGCAAGGTTTTTGCAGGAATTGCGATAGAGCAACAAGAGCTACCCTGTGCAACAGCGAAACGTCCTGCCCGATGATCATCATCGGGGAGTGCGAACGTCAAAGGAAGGTGTGCAATGCGGAACACGAACTTCAGCGCGGTGGCTCGGGGCATTCTCCTCGGCCTGCTTCTTCTTCAGTGTGGTGATGGCCTGTATGCCAAGCCGTTGGTGGCCGGTTCCGAGGATGACGGCCTGGACGACGTTCCGGTCAGCCGCGAGGTGGGGCCGGCGATTTCCACCACATTCGGCATGTATCGCCCGTATGTGCTTCCGGCTTTCAAGGTTACCGTTGGCCTGGCCGAGCCGGCCATCGGCGCCGGTTTCGATAACGTCGCCGTCTCCGGATCACAATTCCGATGGAACAACTATTTCACTGCGTCCGAGCGCGCGATCCTTCGCGACAACGGATTTATGGTGCGTCCGGAGGCTGTTGGCAGCTTCGCCCAGGCATATGCCGCCGAGCTGAGCCCCGAACCAATGGGAAGTTTCGTCACGGTTGATGCCATTCTTCACGGTTTGAATGTCACGATCAGCGAAGCGCGGCGCGACATGGAGCGCAACTATGCGGGGCCTGCGTTGGAAGGACGCCTGGGCGAGCTTTCCGATGCGCTGGCGGCGCGTGCGGAGGCCGAACGCAACCCAACCATTGCGGCGTCGATGCGTACGGTGCTGGCCTATGTGCAGACAGCAGAAGCGCTGTTGAACCCTGCCGCGTCAATTGCCCCTGCCGTCAGGGATCAGGTGACCGCCGAGGTCGCAAAGATCACGGCCGGACGCGGCCTGCTGCCCTCAACACTGTTTCCGCGCAGGACAATCAACTACGGCCTCTTTGCCCCAAGCGGATATTATACGCTCGACCGCCAGTTGGCCGGCTACTATCGTGCCCGCGTCTGGCTTAGTCAGGTGGGCCTGGCCGAGCATGTCACTGGCGCCGTTGTCGATCCCGATGGGCTCCGCAATGTTTCGCTGTTGGCGCGCATGATCGAAGGGTTGCCAAGCGGAAGCGTTTTTGGCCAGACGCTTCGCAACATCAACGAGCCTGCAGCGTTCTTCGCTGGCCGTGCAAGCGGCCTGGCCTCGTGGGATATTCTTTCGGAGGCGCTCCGTGCCTATTACGGGCGTGTAGTGGAGCGCGGACCGGACTTCCTTGCCGACGATGAAATGCTTCGTGGATTCTGGAAGTTCCTTGGCCAGGAACTGAGCGCTGCCGGTGTTCCTGTTGCCGGCCCGCAGTTCTTTCAATTGATCGATCCGCTCGACGGGCAGCAGCATCAGGTTGCCCAGCAGGTGTGGGCCGATGCACGCTCGGCGCGTGGCACATACGGTCTGGCGGTACTTGCCGCGGCCGGAAGCCCTCGCGCTCTGGAATTGATGGGATCACGCTCGGCGATGGCGGCCGCGGATGCCCGCCGTGCTGCGTATCCAATCGCTCCCGCGGCAATGCTGCAGGATCTGGACGGCGCAGTGCTTCATACGCTGCGTCCCTTGTTGGTTGCCCAGCGCGGGGAAGGGTATCCCCATTTCACCAGGAGCGATGCATGGCGCACGCGTGAGGTTGCCTCGGCAGCCGGTGCCTGGGCCGACTTCCAACACGATGTTGCTACCATGCCCATGGAGAGCACCGTGAAGGCGGGGCGTGTTGGTGTTGCCGGCGGGCGAGTGCTGGATGGATATGTGGAGCCGGCACCCGAGGCATGGGCGCGGCTGGCGTCATTGGCCGCATACATCCGTAGCGGTCTGCTGGAAGGGCGTGGCGACCGGCTTATTGGCCGTGCGGTTGAGGTAAAGCTGCGCGATATCGAGAACGTTTCGGCTGGCATGATGCAGATTGCCGCGGCGGAACTGGGCGGCAAGGAACTGACCGACGCCCAGCGCACGCTGCTCCGCTCGATGCGCGATCGTATCGCTGCCTACGAAACGTATGCCGACAAAACATTGCAGGGCGATGGATACGTGGTTGCCGCTGGCAGTGCCGAGATTGCCGATGGTGTGCGGGTTGGTACCGGGCATCCGATGATTGTGTACGCGATCGTTCCCCGGAACGATGCCGAGGGCGGTTTGATGCTGACCCGTGGTGCCGTGTACAGCTACTACGAAACGGATGCCAGTGCCGAGCAGTTCCGGGCATCGTTGCTGCGCGTTGGAAGCGGGCTTACGCCGGAGGCCCGTCTTACAGAAGGGTATGTAAGCGGCGACCGTTCGTTTGCCGTTGATGCCGCGAAGCTGATCGGCGTAAGCGCTGCCGTGCCTGCCACCGCGGTGGCATACACACCAGGGAAGGCGGAGCGCTTGGCCGAGCTCTATCGTGCCGACCTGCGTTTGGAGAACAGTGTGATCGGGCGGCGCAGCGACGAGCTGTGGTTCACCGTGATGGCGCCTCATCTTGAGGGCGATGCGCTTTTCGCAAGCATCGTTACCAAGGGCGGGGATGTCCTGCGACGCGTGGACATCGGGCGCGTGAAGGATGGTGAGCGCCTGGATGTGCTGCGGGTGGGCACGCTGGCTGCCGGTGAGTATGTGATCCGGGTGGAGGATGGTGCCGGCACGGTTCTGGCGGCCGCTCCGTTCCGCAAGCTCCGATAGTTCCGGCCGATAGTTCCGATGGGATGGACCATCATGGATTCGTAATCGGTTCGACGTTCCGCAAGCACACCGACCGATCCGAGCGCCCCAGGGCATTGATTGCCCTGGGGCGTTTGGCGTTTACGGCAGGGCCTTGCAGCGCCATTCGGGGTTGCCAATGCGGGCATTTGCCCCGATGGCCTGCCGGCAGCTCGCAATTGCGGGCAAAAGAGGGCTGGAATGTCGAACGCAACCGGCAATTATCAGCATTAGAGGTTTGTAATCTCCCCGCTTCGCTTTAGATTCCGGGCCAATCTTGTCAGCCATCGTATTGTGGGCGGAGTCAGCGCCCAGTATCCCATCCAGATCGGCTTTCATGCGAACAACATTCTAACGACAATAAACGAAGCGGGCCGCTGGCCCTGACATTTCCGTTCCATCATCTTATGAGAACAAGCAACATGTGCGTTACAGTCGCGGACGAGACTGAGAACAACGTCCCGTGTACGGGAGCCGCCCGCGGAGGGTCGTGGTCCTCGCGCGCCATTACCGCGCTGCTCGGTTTGATCGCAACGTGGATCGTTCCGGCCCTGCTTTCGGCGCAGGAGCCAGGCACAACACATGGTGGCAGCGATGCGGGGCTTATTCTGCCGCCGCTTGATTCGGTGCAGTTCTTCGGCATGGGTGGCCATACCTTCCTGATGGGCGGTCTGGTTGTCTGCGTGCTCGGCCTCATGTTCGGTTTGATGATGTACTCGCAGATCCGCAATCTGCCGGTGCACAAGTCGATGCTTGAGGTATCTGAACTGATCTACGAAACATGTAAGACCTACCTGTTTACGCAGGGCAAGTTCATCATGGTGCTGTGGATCTTCATCGGTGCGGTGGTGGCGGTGTACTTCGGTGCGCTTGCCCCGTATTCCGATCCGGTAACGCACCAGGCGGCAACCGGCTTCCCGATTCCAAAGGTGGCGGTGATTCTGCTGTTCAGCCTTATCGGTATCGCCGGCAGCTATTCGGTGGCGTGGTTCGGTATTCGCGTGAATACGTTCGCCAACTCGCGCACCGCGTTCGCAAGCCTTGGTGGCCGCCCGTTCCCGACCTACGCGATTCCGCTGAAGGCCGGCATGAGCATCGGCATGCTCCTGATCTCGGTTGAGCTGGTGCTGATGCTCATCATCCTGTTGTTCCTTCCGTCGGATTATGCAGGGCCGTGCTTCATCGGTTTCGCCATCGGCGAATCGCTTGGTGCCGCGGCGCTTCGTATTGCCGGCGGCATCTTCACGAAGATCGCGGACATCGGTGCGGACTTGATGAAGATTGTCTTCAAGATCAAGGAAGACGATGCTCGTAATCCGGGCGTTATTGCCGACTGTACCGGCGACAATGCCGGTGACTCGGTTGGCCCGTCGGCCGACGGTTTCGAGACCTACGGTGTTACCGGCGTGGCGTTGATCTCGTTCATCCTGCTTGCGGTGAAGGATCCGGTGGTGCAGGTGCAGTTGCTGGTCTGGATCTTCGCGATGCGTGTGATGATGGTGGTGGCATCGGCGCTGTCGTACTTCATCAACGAGATGATGGCGAAGGCGCGGTTTGGCAACGCGGACAAGATGAACTTCGAGAAGCCGCTTACCAGTCTGGTGTGGCTGACCTCCATCATCTCGGTTGTCCTTACCTACATCGTCTCCAAGCTGATGATCCCGGAACTGGGCGGCGATTCGTCGCTCTGGTGGAAGCTCTCCACGATCATCACCTGCGGCACGCTCGCCGGTGCGATCATTCCGGAGTTGGTCAAGGTATTTACCTCCACCGAGTCGCGCCACGTGCGTGAGGTTGTGACCTCATCGCGCGAGGGTGGTCCGTCGCTGAACATTCTTTCCGGTCTGGTCGCCGGTAATTTCTCGGTGTACTGGCTCGGCTTCGCCATCCTTATCCTGATGGGCGTTGCGTATCTGGTGAGCAATCAGATCCCGGCGGTCAATCCATCGGATGTTGCGGCTGGCGGCATGATGCTTGTGCCGGCTGTGTTTGCGTTCGGTCTGGTTGCGTTCGGCTTCCTGGGCATGGGCCCGGTTACGATCGCGGTGGATTCGTACGGGCCGGTGACCGACAACGCACAGTCGGTGTATGAGCTTTCGGTGATCGAGCAGATCCCGGGCATCAGCGAGGAGATCAAGCGCGACTTCGGGTTCACACCGAACTTCGAGCGCGCCAAGGAGTTCCTGGAAGAGAACGACGGTGCTGGCAATACGTTCAAGGCAACGGCAAAGCCCGTGCTGATCGGTACGGCCGTGGTGGGCGCTACCACGATGATCTTCTCGATCATCGTAAGCCTTACGCATGGTCTCGACCCGGCCTCGGTGGGCAATCTCTCCATCCTGCATCCTCCGTTCCTTCTCGGCCTGATCGCCGGTGGTGCGGTGATCTTCTGGTTCACCGGCGCATCCATCCAGGCGGTTACCACCGGTGCCTATCGTGCGGTGGAATTCATCAAGAAGAACATTCGTCTTGATGGTGTGGAGAAGGCCTCGGTTGAGGATTCCAAGAAGGTGGTGGAGATCTGCACGCAGTACGCGCAGAAGGGCATGTTCAACATCTTCCTGACCATCTTCTTCTCCACGCTTGCGTTCGCATTCCTGGAGCCGTTCTTCTTCATCGGCTACCTTGTGTCCATCGCTCTGGTGGGTCTGTTCCAGGCCATCTTCATGGCTAACGCCGGTGGCGCCTGGGACAACGCCAAGAAGGTGGTGGAGACCGAGCTGAAGGCGAAGGGAACACCGCTGCACGATGCAACGGTGGTGGGCGATACCGTGGGCGATCCGTTCAAGGATACGTCGTCGGTGGCAATGAATCCGGTTATCAAGTTCGCCACACTCTTCGGTTTGCTGGCCGTTGAGCTTGCGGTGAGCATGTCGGCAAGCGAAGGCAGCAAGAAGCTGGTTCCGATTCTCGCCGGCGTCTTCTTCGTCATCTCGGCGTTCTTCGTGTGGCGCAGCTTCTACGGCATGCGCATCGAATCCGCGAAGTAATACCACGATTGCCGCTGGCCTTCGGTGGCATCATGTCTCGATATCATAAGCGGCCGTCCTCGCAAATGCGGGGGCGGCCGCTCCTTTTTCAGCGGCACCAACGTGCCCGTTGTATCCACCTCGATGCCACTTCATACCGTTTGGTAAGCGCCTTACTTTTCGGTGCGTTCTTGCGCGCGCATGTACCGCCCGCCTATGTTTGCCCCTGTTGCGAACGGCATTTACGTGGTGCCGACTCATTCAAAACCATATCGGGCACAAGCATGAGACGTATTGCATCCGTGATTGGGGCATTCTTCATTCTTTCAACATTGCACATCATGGCACAACCATCAATGGCAGCAACCGAAGCATTCGAGATCAGCCGTGTGAGTTACGCTGTCACCAACATTGATGCAATGGTGAGGTTTTACAGTGCGGTTTTTCAGACCGAGTTCAAGGCGCTCCATTGGGGTGACCAGACACTGTACCAGGGGAAACTTCTCGGGCATCCAACGCTGTTCTGCCCGAACAGTATTGCGGGCGTGAAGGCCGAGCAAAGCCGCATTCAGTTCGATGTGCTGACAAGCGATCTGGATGGCGTAATCAAGCGGGCGGCCGAAAGCGGTGGCACGGTGCGCGAACAATCCGAGGCTGGCGCCGCCGAACGGTATTGCACGGTGGTTGATCCCGATGGCAATACGATCAACTTCTACGCCAGAAAGTAGGCGGCCTGAAGAGCATTATTGATTGGCGTCGCGGTTCCGTGCGTCGCGAGCAAGTCGGTCGGCACGGAATGCGTCGATCGACTCGCGTGCATGCCCGGTATCGCCTGTAAAGAACAGCATGCCCCATTCGGCCATCCCGAGAAGGTGTGGCACAAGTTGTTCACCAAGCTCGGTAAGCCCATACTCCACCGTGGGGGGAACCGTTGGGTGCACTGTGCGGGTGATAACGCCATCGGCATGCAGTTCACGCAACTGCTCGGCCAGCATCTTGTGCGAGGCATGTTCGAGATGGCGGTAAATGTCGCTGTAGCGGCGCGCGCCTTGGCGCACGAATACCACAATCAGGATTTTCCACTTCCCACCGATCACGGCGATCGCCAATTCCAGCGGGCAGTTGTATGTGCGGTTGTTGATCTGGAACATGGTTTCGTGATTGCCACCGTAATGTGTAGTGCGTCCGGGCTCCGCGCACGTTACCAACGGCAAGCGCCGTGTGTTGTACGCCGGCGAAACGCACGACCGCGTGGAGCTTGCGGCACAACGGTCGGTGTCCCGCTCAAGTTCGGGGCTATATGTCGGTCATCGGCCGATCCACGCTGAACAGTACATCGTACGTGCCCGATGCGCTCAGTGTTGTGGGCGTCATCTGCGCCAGCGTCAGCATCGGATGTGTGTGTCCGCAGTCGACGTTGGACACAATCGGATAGTTGCGTGGCCCAACGATCTCCATCGCCAGCGCATCGTAGTCAAACGGGGCGTTCTGTTGGTCGTACTTCTCCGGTTTGCCGATGAGCAAGCCCGCGATGCGGTCGAACACGCCCATAAGGTGGAGCTGCCGCAGCGCGCGTTCCTCGGACCACAACGGCGCGGCCATGTCCTCGATCAACAACAGCACGCCATCGAGCACGGGGAAATACGGCGTGCCGGCCGCCGTGAGCAACGTGTTCAGGTTGGCCACAACAATCGGCGCCGATACGGTGCCAGCGTTCAGCACGTGCCAGCCGGGGTTTGCCTCGTACACCCTCTCACCGGTTTGCCAGTCGTGCGTCCACGCATCGCGGAACTGATTGCTCCAGCGGGCGGGGATGCGCAGTTCACGCCTGCCGTCGTGATGCGAGCGGGCAGCCATCAGAAAGCTCTCCACGGTTTCCTCCGGCGGCGCCGGATAGTCGCCGAACGACGGTATCACCGCAGGGCCGTAGAACGTGGAGAGCCCTGCATAGTGGAGGATGGCCATATGCAGCGACGTAACATCGCTGTATCCACAGATGATTTTCCGTGCCGCGCGAATGCGCTGAAAATCCAGGAACGGGATCATGCTCGCCGAATTCATCCCGCCAATCGCGGACATCAGCATGTCGACCCGCGGGTCATCGATCAATGCCATGAATTCGGCTGCGCGTTCCTGCGGTGTTCCCGAGCGATACCCCTGTTCCGTGGCTTGTGCGGTAAGCGGTCCTTCCACAACGCGGAATCCCAGCCGTTCCAGTTGCGTGATGCCGAACAGGTACTTCTCGCGGAACCAGATATGGGCGGGTATCGAAGGTGTAAAGACGCCGATTGTGGGTTGTTCACCTAACCGGCGGGGCCGAAGTAATTGCATGAAATCCTCCATCGAACGGCAGTTGGTGCGGCCATGCGTCCAAAGGGTGTGGGTACGTCTGGCGGTTGCAGGATACAAGCGCGTGGTGTCCGCCGTGTCAATTGCCGGTTGCGCGAAGATACGCCGAACGAAGCGGGCATGTTGTGTTGCTGCGGGGGATGGTGTAGGGCGATTGCTGATCGTTCTATCAGGGATTTGCTGATCCCGCCCTAGGAGCCTGCACTGAGCGGCCCTGCGGGCCAATGCCGCCGATGATGTCGTTCAACGGCCTGCTACGGAAGCAGAGGCCCTGTTGGCCTGGTCAACACAGGCCCCGGGCGCGCCCGGGTTCATCGTGGCACTCTGTGCCCGCGTTACTCTCCGGCCCGGCGAATCGGTCGTGGCCCGTCCTCCGGCAACGGTATGAACTCCGTCTCGTCCGGCACGGGCGCAAATCGCCCTTCCTTCCAGTCGAGCTTTGCCTGTTCGATGCGCTCGCGCGAACTGGAGACGAAGTTCCACCAGATGTGGCGCGGTGCATCCATCGCCGCGCCGCCCAGCAGCATCACGCGCGCGGGATTGCCCGAGGATGCCGTAACCGTGACGGGCTCGCCCGGCTTTATCACCAGAAGCTGCCCTTCGGCGAACGTGCCCGCATCGCGATCCAGCTCCAGCGTGCCCTCCACAATGTAGATGGCGCGTTCCTCGTGGTTGGTGGGCACAGCCAGCCGTGCGCCCGCGGCAAGCGTTGCGTCGGCGTAGAACATGTCGGAGTATGTGTGCACCGGCGAACGTTCGCCGAACAGCGTGCCGGCTATCAACCGCACGCGTTTGCCTTCGCCCTCGATCAGTGGCAGGTTGCTTGAATCGTGGTGGGCGAACGACGGCTCGCTTTCCTCGTCGCGCATCGGAAGCGCCACCCATGTCTGCAAACCGTAGATCCTGCCGCCTTTGCCCACCGATTCCGGCGGCGTCCGCTCCGAGTGCGCGATCCCACGTCCGGCGGTCATCCAGTTGACATCCTCCGGTTTGATATGCTGCCGTATGCCCAGGCTGTCGCGATGGAACGCTTCGCCCTCGAACAGATACGTCACCGTGGCAAGGCCGATGTGTGGATGCGGAGCAACCTGCATCGTGTGGCCCGCGCGGAGCAGCTCCGGGCCCATCTGATCCAGAAAGATGAACGGCCCCACCATTCGCCGGCGCGACGACGGCAACACGCGGCGCACCGTAAAGCCCGCCGCAATCTCGCTGGTGCGGGGAAGGATCACCGTCTGGAGCGCGGACGCGCCTTCGGTGTTGTCAATCGGACCACTGCTCGCGTTCATTGTCTGTCCTGAAAGTTCAAAGGCACGAGATGTCAGGCCGGGCGCTCGATGTGGCCGTCCGGATGGCGTGCGAAACGACCCTCCTCGCGTGGATGCACCGGCGCGTCGCTGGGCCACGGCCAGCCGCCGAACTGCGTACGCCGGTAGTCATCGAACGCCTGCTGAATCTCCGCCTGCGTGTTCATCACAAACGGACCGTACTGCGCAACCGGTTCCCCGATCGGCCGGCCCTGCAACAGCAGCAGCTTGCTCTCGGTGGCGCCGTTGACAAGCTCCACTTCGGTATCGGGTTGCAGTTGTGCCCCACGATACGGTGGTATCGGCTGGGCGCCGGCATGCAACTCCGAGCCCGAGTAGAAATACAGCATCCGATTGCTTCCCGCCGTGGCTGCCGGCAGCGTCCACCGTGCGCCCGGCTCCATCGAAATTGTCCAGATCGCCAGGTCCGACTCCGGCCGCGATGCCCACGATTCCGGTGGCGGGGCCAATGCGGCCGTCTCTTTGATGCGGCCCGCGATTATCGTGATCTCGGTTGCGCGGCCGTCGGCGTCGCGTGCAACGTGGCGGGGGATGTCGGTATCCCAGAACATCGCGAAATGCGGCGTGGCCATCTTGCCGGCGCTGGGCAGATTCAACCAGATCTGGAACAGCTCCAGCGTGTTGGGTCCGTTGCGATCGATCAACGGGAACATCTCGGCATGATTGATGCCGTTGCCGGCCGTAAGCCATTGCACATCGCCGTTGCCGTAGCGCGCGGCCGCGCCTTTGGAATCGGTATGGTCGATCAATCCACGGCGCACAATCGTCACCGTCTCAAACCCCCGGTGCGGGTGTTGCGGAAATCCCGGCACCTCCTCTCCATGATACATCCTCCATCCGTCCTTGCCCGCGAAGTCCTGTCCCAGCGCACGCCCTGCAAGCGATGCGGCCGGCCCCATGGCGTCGTTGCCGGCGGGGTAGGCGTCCAGATGATGCACACAGAAGAGAAACGGATCCAGCGTCTTCCACGGGAATCCAAGTTCGTGGATACCGATAACCGGGTTCTGGCTCATGAAGCGCTCCAAAGTTGTTCCAACAACTATAATTCCAACTGCTGACGTCCGCAATATCGGTCTAGTGTATCCGGCATTCCGCAATCGATTGCATGCTATCATGCCTTGTACTGATATTGTTCGCTCGGCGCTGCACGGAGTAAACCTTCACCGTTCCATAGAGAGAGGGAGCAATACCATCATGAACGCCATGCTGACAATCGACGAAGTTCTCACGAATTATCCGGATCAGTGGATTCTGCTGAGCGATCTGGAATCGCCGGACAATCTGAGCGTTTCCCGGGGAAGCGTCGTGGGGCATCATGCCGACCGCGCCGTTGTGGAATCACTCGCCATCGAGCTGCGCCTTCCGCGCTGCGTTATCGTGTGCGCCAAGTTGAAGGACGGGCGGCCGGCGATCAAGCGCGACTATGCGGTTTCGCCGATTACGTCGCATGAGGAGATCGAGGCGGAGCACGCGAAGGCCCGCCAATAATGGTGTTCCGGCAGCGCAGACCATAGCCGTCGGTAGCGTTGATGAACGCGCCGCCATGCAGCGCGCTCCCCAGTTCGCCGAGGGCTCAACGTTGATACCGCGCATGCCATGATCTGTATCAATGTTCGCCGTTCTTCAGTTCCGGAAGTTGCTGTGGGGATATGTAGTGGTCGGGTATAACAACTTCAAGGGAGATAATGATGAACATTATTGGGCGCAGCATCGTTGCAATGTTGTCCGTTGCGATACTGGTTATTGGCGGATGCAATGAAACGGCCACCGGGCCGAATGATCTTGGCGGCGACACCAATCTGGAATTGACGGCGGTGGGGAATGTCTTTGCTACCTCGCTGACAACTGACACGTACAACCCGGCGTTCGACCGTCTGCACGATAGCGTGGTGATCACGGGCAACGCCAACGGCATCGTGACCACGCACGTTCAGCTTGCGTTCGATTCGCTCTTCGTGGCCGGTCTGGATTCGTCACTGGGCACGTCGGCGTTCCCGCAGAGCGTGAAGCTTGCGATTCTGGACACGTACCTGAAGCGTTACGGCGCCACGATCGACAGCACCAACAAGCAGGCGATGAAGGTGGTGTTCGATCTGAAGATGAAGGTCACCTCCGAGGGGATTCAGGAGTTCGTTCACAGCCAGGGCGACGTCGGGCGTCCGTTTACGATCGTGAAGTACGGCGCGGCCGTGGGCGACAAGTACGAGTTCACAACCAGCGATGGTGTGAAGATTACACGCACGGTGGCGTATCGCTCCACCACCGACGATTACCCCGTTGGCCTGTGGATGCTGAAAGTGATACGCGTGGAGCAAACGTCCGACGATCCGCTGCTGGAGAAAGTGACCTATTATGCCAACCACAAGTTCGGGTTGGTGGGGATCGTGGCTCGTACCAAGACGGGCAAGGAACTCAAGATCGGCATCATCCCTCCGACGTTGTAGTTCCGGCGCGTCCATCCCGTCGTGGTTGGTATCAGCCGATCCCGTATACATGTCAAAGGCGAGCACAACGTGCTCGCCTTTGCTGTGTCAGTGGCGTTCGCTCCGATGGAACAGTGCCGTGCGGATTACGGGCACGGTTGCCCAAGGCACAACGCAACGCGCTGTATCTCGATATGCGGGCACTTCTCGTCGGGCGATTGCACGCGGCACGCACGCACGCAGCACACCGCGCCAACTTGAAGCGACGGCGTGCATTCGCGGTCGACGGTGGGATCGAACAGCGGCCAGCACCCGCCGTCGCAAAGCTGAATACATGCGTCCTGCCAATCGCCGCATGGTATGCTCAGCGAGCCGCCCGGCTTCACCGCCACGCAGGTGGTGTATCCCGATGGCGAAACTCGGTAGCAGATCGTGACCGCGCACGCCACGTCCTTGTTGACGTCGACGCGGGTTGTGGGGCATACACAGGGCAGGCCCTGCGCCTGAAGGCTGGTGGCCGATGTGGCAAGCAGGCTGCCGACTATCACCATCGATACCACCGCGATGCGAATCAGAATACGATTGAAGCGTGTCATGATCATCTCCGTTTGTGTGGTGTGCTCGCCTGTGCCAGCCGATTGCAGTGCAACCGCCGGAACAGCGCGAACACGTTGTATTGCGATGTCAACAGCCGGCGCAGACCGATGGCCGCACCCTCAGGATCAGGCACTCGGCCGCCGAGGACTCCATGCAGATGTCCACGCAGCATCCGGTTCGCGCGCAGACACATCGGAGGCACGTGCCCGGCTTCGGCAGGCAATGAAGCACGCCGTGGCAGTCGCGAATCCTGAAGCGGTTCAGCCGTGCGCAATCCACAGTGTGATCGCCCGGGCCGAAGGTGATGCAGGGGACCACGTTGGTTTCGCACAGCTCGATGCCGCAGGCAAGGTTGGGATCCACCGAGATGGTGGCGCTGCCGCATGCGCAGGGCGCCGGCGGGCACAGTGTTGGCTGAGCAGTGACCGTCGAGACACTGGCCAGCAAGGCCAGCAGTACGCCGGCGGCTGCCAGGCCGATGAAATTGGAGCGGATGGTTTTAGTGGTCATTGCGGAATCCTCCCGTAGCATGATGAGAATGGTGCGCCGACATGCGCTGCCGTGCCGGCACGATGAGTGTTGCGTGGGGGGGATGTGGGGGCGCGGACGTTGACAACGCAACATCGCCAGAAGCGGAATGCATTGGAAGTACATGATTGTGTACCGTGGCTGGTATGGTGGGATCGGTGGTGCGGCGAAGCCCTGCGTTGCGCGCAGGCTTCGGTGTGCAGTGCATGGCATGCGGCATAACTGGCGGCACAGTGATACGGTACCCGTTACTCCGCGCGTGCGATATGGGTCAGTGTACTAAGAGGCCGATGCAATACATCCTGATGATGTGATGCCGCGAAGGCCAGGCACCGAGCAATCAATACCAAGGGGACGCTTACTGATTCGTTGCCAACGTTCTACAACGCCGCGTTCGACGCGGGCCTTATGAACTTCGTCCCATGAAGAGGTGATGTATGATGACGCAAACGTGGAAGCTCGGTGTGATGGCGCTTTTCGCCGCCACGATAGTTGTCGGTTGCTCCGATTCGATTGTTGACACAGCGAACTCGGATGCCGCGGCGAAGTACGATGCGTACGACGCAACGGTGCTCAACGAGACATTGATGGCCACGTACGGTGAGGTGCCGAGCAATGAACAGGAGCTGATGGATTCAACCAGAACCGACAGCACGATGTGCTCCGGTGATTCCCTGCGTGGCGGGGAAGCCGGCGGTCGGGGGCATGGCAGGCACGGAGGCCATCGTGGTGGGCGCGAGCACGGTCGTGATGGCAATATCGGGAACATCGCACCGCTCGGGATCAGGAACTATCGCACGGCAGCCGCGCAGCTCGGCCTGAGTGCAACGCAGGATTCGTTGTTCCGTGGATATCTCGCCGACCTGCGCACCTGCGCCGAAGGCGCGGCCACGGCCTATCGCACGGCGCGCGAAGCAGCGTTCGCGCCGTACAAGACAACCATCGATTCCATTCGGGCGGCGGTGAAGGCCGGAACGATGACGCGTGAGGAAGCGAAGGCCCAGCTCGACTCGATCCGCACCGCGTTTGAAGCGGTGGTAGCGCCGCTCAACGAACAACTTCGTACCGAAGTTGCCGCCTGCCGCGCAACGTTCGAGGCTGCTGTTGAGGCCATGTTGACCGCGGAGCAGCTCCAGCTTTGGCTGACGCTGAAATG
>CBHYLN010000010.1:0-58344 GCA_966128725.1 uncultured bacterium
GAACGGCCGAAAGGTACCGAGCATGTGCAGGAAGAAAACAACGATCACCGTGCGCATCATCCAGCCGCCGATCAGGCAGACGCCGATTGCGCACTCCAGCACGCCCAGCAGGCGCACCAGGGTGCTGCATGGGATGGTGTGGAACGTGAGGATTTCCAGGGTGCAGCCGGCCAGGTCCTCCGCCGGACTCAATCCGGGCATAAGCTTCAGGACGCCGAACCAGATGAAGACGATGCCGAGACCGACGCGAAGCACGAGACTTGCGTTGGATTGCAGCCACGCGACCAGGGGCCTGGCCCACTGTGGAGTTACGGAAGGATCGTGTTGCATGACGCGGATAGTAGGAAGAATTCGTATTGGATACCATGACATTGACCACGAAACGCCCAAATGGTCGCGAAATCGAGAAAAAAACTACGAGTCTAAGCTTCTGAGTCATGCGTCGCACATTATGAAGGGTGCGGGTGCTGCCCCGGGGAGACAGGTAACAGATTTGTCCGAGTACATGGGTAACCGTTCAATACTCATGCGGCAACCGTGGCAGCGATGTGCGGTGGCGAGGTCACGGACGGCCATGTTGGCGTTAAAAGAAAGCAGCGGACCCCCGTTGCCAGGAATCCGCCGCTTGTACGCAGGGAACACCGAATCGTATGCCCCGCACCCGCGGGACGAGCCTTCTACCCTTCGGCCGTGCGCGCGGCGTCCGGGATAACCGGGTTCGATGCCGGAGCCGGGCGCTTGTCCGACCGGCGACCGAACGCGCGGTTCCAGACACGGCTGCCGAATCGCTTCATGCTGTCGAACGTCATGTACACCGAGGGCACCAGCACCAGCGTAAGAAGAAGCGAGCTGCTGAGACCACCAACCAGCGCCCAGGCCAGACCGCTCTTCCACTCGGCGCCGGAGGCCGTCGACATCGCAATCGGCAACATGCCCACAATCATGGTGATCGTGGTCATGAGGATCGGTCGCAGACGCTCGCGGCCGGCCTCGATCAACGCCTCCTTCAACGCATATCCCTGTTCGCGGAGCTTGTTGGTGAAGTCCACCAGCAGGATTGCGTTCTTCGCCACCAGGCCAATCAACATGATGAAGCCCAGCATCGAGAAGATGGTCATCGCCTTGGCCGTAAGCGCCAGCGCCAGCAACGCGCCGATGATGGCCACCGGGATCGAGAAGAGCACCACAAGCGGTGTCAGGTACGAGTTGTACAACGCCACCATGATCAGGTACACGAACAGGATGCCGGCCAGGAAGGCCAGGCCCATGCTCGAGTTCGACTCGCGGCTGTTCTTCACATCACCATCGTACACGAACGAGATGCCGGCCGGGAACTTCGTTGCCGCAAGCGCGGAATCGATGTCGGCGGCGATGTTGCCCACCGGACGGCCAAGGGTCTGGCCGAAGACCGTGATCGACGGGTTACGATCGCGACGCTGCAGTACCGTTGGCCCGGTGGTGCGTACCACCGTGGCGAACTGCTTCAACTGCACCGGCACGCCCATACGGTTGATGAACGTCAGATCGGCAACGTCGCCGGTCTGCGAACGATCGAACTCGTCCAACTGGATGCGGATGTTGTACTCGCTGGCGCCGTCGCGATACTTGGCGTCGTCATCGCCGTTCAGCGCGGTGCGCAGCGTGGTGCCAACCTCGGCCAGCGTAAGGCCAAGGGCCGCCATCTTCTCGCGATCGATATCAACGCGGGTTTCCGGCTTGCCGTCCTCCGAGGCCAGACGAACGTCCGTAGTGCCCGGCACCTTGCGGATGATGTCGTACACCTTCTGCGTGGCAACGGTAACGCTGTCGCGGTTGGTGCCGATCACCATCAACTGAATCGGCGACTGGTTGCCCGTACCGAAGATGCCGATCGGGTTCACGCGGGCCTTGATGCCCGGTATCTGCGACACACGCTCCTTGATCAACTCGGCGATCTGATCGGTTGAACGCGTGCGGCTTTCCTTCGGCGTCAACGCGATGTTGATCTCGGTTGAGTTGTTCGCCGTCTGGCCGATCAACCCTTCGTTCGATGCACCCACCGTTGCGAACGTCTTGTTCACCTCCGGTATCTCCTGCACGATCTGCTCCACCCTTCGTGTCATCGCATTGGTTTGCGAAAGCGTGGCGCCGGCCGGCAGCTCAAGCGTCAGCGAGAACTCGCCGCGATCGCTCTGGGTCATGAACTCGAAGCCGATGAAACCCGCGCCCATCAAGGCAAACGAGCCGAACAGCAGCACAAGCGTTGAGACGTACACCAGCCACTTGCGGCGCAATGCCACCGCCAGCAGGCGTCCGTACGCATCGGCAAGGCGATTGAACCGGGTTTCGAACCACAGGCCGAACCGTCCCATCAGCGACTTGTTGGTAAGCGACTGCAGCTTGCTGAATCGCGAAGCCAACATCGGCGTAAGCGTGAACGAAACGAAAAGGCTCATCAACGTGCTCATCACCACAACCAGTGCGAACTCGCGCATGATGTTGCCCACGATGCCGCCCACCAGCGCCAGCGGGAAGAACACCACAACGTCGACAAGCGTGATCGAGAGCGCCGCGAAGCCGATCTCGTTTCGGCCCTTCAGGGCGGCCGTGTGCTTGTCGTCGCCGTGTTCCAACCGGCGGTAGATATTCTCGAGCACCACGATCGAATCGTCCACCAGGATACCCACCACCAGCGACAGCGCCAGAAGCGTCATCAGGTTCAGCGAGAATCCAAGGGCGAACATGGCAATGAACGTGGAGACCAGCGAGGCCGGGATCGCGATCATCACGATCAGCGAGTTGCGCAGGCTGTGCAGGAAGATGAGCATCACCGCGGCAACCAGGATGATCGCCAGCATCAGGTCGTGCTCAACGGCGGTTGCGGCATCCACGGTGAACACCGAACCGTCCTGCGCGATATCGAACTTCAGGTTGCTTGATGCGTATTCCTTCTGGATGGCATCAAGCTCCTTGTGTACCAGCTTGCTGACGTCAACCGCGTTTGCATCCGGCTGCTTCTGCACCAGCACACCGATCGACGTCACCAGATTGAACCGGCTGATCGTGGTCTGCTCCTTCTCACCGTCCTCAACCTCGGCGATATCGGAAAGCTTGATATCACCGCCCACTCGCGACTTGCCAACCACAAGCTGCTTCATCTCCTCGAGCGAGGAGAACTTGCCGGCAACGCGCACCACGAACTGGCCGTCCTTGTCCTTGATGTTGCCGGTCGGGAAGTCCATGTTGGACCCCTTAAGCGCCTGCGCCACGGCAAGGATGGACATACCGAAGCTGTTCAGCTTCTCCTGGTTGACGTTCACACGGATTTCGCGCTCCAGGCCGCCCACCAGCGTGATCTGGCCAACACCCGGCACGCGCGAAAGGCGCGGCTTGATCTGGTCATCAACCAGATGGAAGAAGTCGCGTTCGGAGAGCGAGCTGGTTGCCGCCATGCGGATGATCGGCAGTTCGTCGAGCGCGAACTTCGATACTGTTGGTGTGCGCACACCTTCGGGCAGCTTCTGGGTGATCTCGCTCACCTTGCGCTGTACGTCCTGCACGGCGACATCCGTGTTGGTTCCCTGCTGGAACTCCATCGTCACAAATGCCACACCCTCGCGCGACGAGCCGCGCACACTCTTGATATTGTCCACGCCAACAACGGCATCCTCGATCAGCTTCGTTACCGAGGTTTCCACCTCGTTGGGCGAAGCACCCGGATACACCGCGGCGATGGTGATCATCGGCCAGTTCATCTTCGGGAGCAGCTCGTACTTGAGCTGCATGAAGCTGAACAGACCAAGCACGCCAAGCGCACCGAAAATCACCACGATCAGCGTGGGCCGCTTTATCGATAACTCTGTCAGTGTCATTGATCTATCTCTCTGTCAGTCGTTTCAGTCAGTCCTCGATCGTTCCATTCAATCCTCGGCGTGCGTCGCCGGCATTACTTCTTCTGCACCGTCACGGCCGCGCCGTTGGTCAGATTGTTCTGCCCGCCGATCACCACCTGCTCACCGTCAACCACACCGCGCAGCACAACCAGGCTGGTGCCGGCTTCGGAGCCCACAACGATATCGCGCAGCTTGGCGACGTTCTTCTCCACCACGTACACCTGCGGATTGCGGATGCTTCCGATCACCGCCTCGCGCGGGATCACCAGGCCGCTCTTGCTGGGCAACGATGTGAACTGCACGCGACCGAACATGCCTGCCTTCAGCGGGCTGCTGGAGCGGTTGGTCACGGTAATCTCCACCGGATAGGTGTGGGCTTCATCGGCCTTGGCGCCGATCATCGAGATCACGCCGTCGAACGTGTCGCCGGGATACACATCGGTAGTAATGGCAACGTGATCGCCGTTGCGCAGCTTGAACACGTCGGACTCCGGCACGTTCACCTTCACCTTCAGGCGCGAGATGTCCACGATGGTGGCCACCGGATTGCCGGGCATCAGCGTGGTGCCGATCTCCACCGGCCGCGCAACCAGCACGCCGGAAATCGGCGCGGTGATACGGGTATCGCGGAGCTGACGGGTAGCAACAATCAAGGCTGCCTCGGCGCCCTTGAACGTCTGGCGGGCGTTCTCAACCTGGATATCGGCGATGCCGCCGTCGTTCTGCTCCTTCATCCAGGTGTAACGGTCCAGATCCTGCTTCGCCTTGTCGTAGTTCACCTTCGCATTGGCAAGCGCCGCCCGCTTCAACTCGTCATCCACACGCGCCAGCAGCGAACCCGCCGACACATAATCGCCCACCTTTGGGCCTACGCCCAGCACACGGCCCTGCGTTTCGGAGGTGATCGCAACCTCACGATTGGCGGCAATCGTGCCAACAAGGGTAAGCTCCGATTCCAGCGTCTTATGCTGAACCGGCATCACCGTCACCGCCGTTGCCCGCTGCGGGGGCAACTTGGCCTTCGCGTCACTCTTGGCCTTGTTGGTCATCAGCACGTAGCCCATGCCGGCGAACAACGCAAGAACCACAACCAGATAGAGAAGCTTTTTCATGGGGTCAGTCTCTGCTATGTACAGTGTTGAGTCAGTTATTTCTCGTTATCGCGGAGGCGGCGCCAAGCGTTTGCCGGGCGCCGCTGGTTTACCTGCCGCCGTCGTAGCGGATGTCCTTCGAGTCAACCAACCGAAGGTTGTTGCCCAACAGGCTCTCCAGCTCGGCGAGCGCCATGTTGTAATCGTACACGGCGCTCAGCTTGTTCAGCTTCGACTGCGCCAGTGCCAGGTCCGCATCGTTGATCTGCAACTGCGTTCCGGTTCCGGCCTTGTACGACGTAGTTGCTATCGTATACGCGCGGCCGGCCTGCCCGATCGTTGTATCGGCCGTGGCCACACGCTCGCGAGCAACGCTCACCCGGCGCATCACGATGCCAAGCTGCGTTTTCAACGCCTCGGTTGCCTGCACCGCCCGCACCTTGCTCTGCTCGTAGGCAAGCCGCGCCTGCTGCACCTGCGCATCGGTCTTTCCGCCGCCGAACAGGTTGAAGCTTACGTTCAGGCCCACATAGGATGTCGGCTGGAACGAGAGATCGAAGTTGTCGGCCTGCGACTGCAACTGATACGTGCCGAATGCCGACACGGTGGGCAGGTAGTCCGAACGCTTGATGTCGATGTACTGGCGATTCACATCGGCCAGCATCTTCAGCGTCTGCACCTGCGCGTTGTTCTGCTCAAGGATTGCCGACGCCTGATCGAAGGCCGCAACCGCCGGCGTGCCGTCGGCTGGTGTGGCAAGCTCGTCGGCAAGGGCAACGGCGCGGTCGCCGGGCAGCCCAAGCAGCAGCTTCAGGTTGTCGATAGCCTGCTGGTAGTTGTCGCGGGCCTGCACCACAACGGGGCGCTGGTTGGCAGCCTGAACCTCGGCGCGAAGCGCGTCGAACTCCGGGCGCAACCCGGCCTTCACAAGCTGCCGCGCGTTCTTCAGGTTCTCCTCCGAATTCCAGAGCAGCACCTCGTTCACGCGAAGTGCCTCGCGCGCCAGCAACGCCGTGAAATAGGCGCGCTTCAGGTTCAGCACGGTCTCCACGCCATCGGCGCGGAGCTGCTCGCGCGAGATCCTGGCGTAGCTCTTTGCCGCATCCGGGGCGGTGAACGCCGCGCTGTTGTACAGGATCTGGTTCACCGAGACATCGGCCGAGAAGGAGTTATCGCTGCCGATCTTCACCGGGCGTGTGATACCGTCGGAGCCGGGGAAATAGAACACCTGCTTCTGCAGCGAACGTGTGTACCGGCCATTGAGCGTTACCGAGGGCAGCGTGCCGGCGTAGGCTTCATCCACCTGCGCGTCAGCATTCTGAATGGCCATGCGCGAGATGGCTATCTGGCGATTGTTGGCGACCGCCGTTGTGATCGCCTCGCTCAGCGTAAGCCGCAATGTATCCTGTGCCCGCAGTGCCTGCGGGGCAACGATCGCCAGGGCGACCGAGAGAAACAGGGCGAATCGTTTCATGATCGTATCGGGTACGTAGAGTGTTGACATGGATCTACTTGGCGATCCCATTGAAGTAAACAGCGTGAATAAGCGCGGCAATCTCGTTGCTCTCCTTCTCGATCTCCTGCGCGGTAACGTTGCGGAACAGATCGATAACGGTAAGCTCCGAGCCCGGCTGCTGCACCCCCTCGGCCAGGCAGGTGCCAAGCCGGCGACATGCGCGGGTGAAGAACTGGCCAAAGAGCATGTTGAGAAGGAGCATCGCCAAGTAGGTGGCGTCGACGTTGGTCACAACCTTGCGTCGCCGCTGTTCGGCGCTGATCCTATCGGCCACTACCTGGAGAAGTTGCGGCATCAATTGCATCAAAGGATTACCGCCACGCACCTGATGCACCTCGCGCGTGAAGATCTGCACGCTTTCCAGATCGCTGTAGAAGTACGCTAGCTCCTGGCGCAGAAACGCCAGCACCTGGTCGCTGAACGGCTCGTCGCCGCTGAACGCCCGAACCGCGATCTCCTTCAGCGTGGCGAACGTGTCCTCCACAACGCTGATGAACAATGCTTCCTTGTTCGGGAAGTAATTGTATAACGTCCCCTTCCCGAACTCGGCAAGTTCGGCCACGTCATCAAGCGTGGCTTCGCGAAAGCCCTTGCGCGCGAAGACTGAGCGAGCGGCCTGGAGAATCTCCTGCCGGCGCATCAGCCGCTCGCGTTCACGCCGTGGGATTGGTTGTGTTGAGATCGACATGGGCACAGGAACGAATGATCGGTCGGAAAGTTTCAACGTATTCAGAAAATGACCACCCAGTCACATTTTGACGACATGGTGCAAACATACACCTCTGAACGGTCCGCGCAACAGCCATAGATGTAATCTGATGTGAACAATTCCCGTGCGCTGCCCCCTGCCGCCGCCAGCACCCCCGAACAAACTGTAAGGGCGAACAGCCGCTTGTTTTATGCGAAAGGGTCATCTATGTTCGGGGATATGCGAAACCTTATTGCACTGGCGGCGCTGATCCTTGCCCCGCTTGCCCTGGCAGCCCAACCCGCTGCGGACGATGCCGACGAGGCTGCGACCAACCCGGACCAGGCTGCCGCCGACAGCCTTGTGGCCACCTCCAACGGCCTGTTTAACCACAGCCTTACCACCAAATCCATACGCCCACAGGTCGAGGTGGAAAGCAGGAAACAGATGCGGCTGCGGCCGGCCGACTGGTCACCGGCCTTCCCGGTTCCCTTCCGCCGCGCCGATCTGCTGGGTCTGGAGGATACCCCACCACTGCTGGTCAGCTACGACCGCGCCGATGGGCTGTATCTGGGCGTTGGGGCCAATTCGCCGGCCCGCATGCTGCGCGAACGGCGCCTGCAGGGGTATGTCGGATTCGGCTATGCGTTCGGCTCGCATTACTGGCAGGCGCTGGGCGGGTTCGCGGTGGACCTGCTGGACGCCCACACGCCGCTGCGGGTTGGCACCGAGGGGCATATCATCACCGATACACGCGATGCGTGGAAGATGGCGGTGGACGAGAACTCCTTCGCGGCATTGCTTGCCGGCCAGGACAACCGCGACTACTTCCAGCGCAGCGGATTTTCGATGTACGTTCGGAAATTCCTGACGCCGCGCATCGGCCTGGGCGTGGAGTATCGGATGGACAATTACACGAACTCGAAGCGGGAAATCGGCTGGTCGCTGTTCGGACCGTCGCAGCCATTCGCCGAGGTGCCTGCCGTGCGCGAAGGCAACATGTCGTCGCTGCTGGTGAACCTCACGGTGGACTACATGGCCATGAAGAGCTGGGACGCACCGCAATTCGGGCTGGAGGCGCAGGCCGAGTTCGGCACGCAGAACGGAGCGTTTGAAACGTATGTGGTGGACGCCCGACTGAAGACAACGGTGGTGCGAGACCTTGCCTGGCTTGCCGTGCACGCCCGTTTGGGAAGCTCCACCGGGAACGCGCCGCCGCAACGGCGATTCACCGTGGGCGGCAACGGCACACTCCCCGGCTTCCCGTTTGATGTGTTCGAGGGCAACCGCATGCTGTTGCTGCAAACCGATCTGCTGATTGCGCCAATAAAGGGCGTGCCGCTGCGGATTATCCTCTCGAACGACTTCGCGACCATTGCCAACACAGCGCAAAGCTCTGGGGCGCTGGCCGGGTTCCTTGAGAATGTGGAGGATATCCTGTATTCCCCGGGCATCTACATGGGTACAGCAACCGGGGTATTCCGTATTGGCTACGCATTCCGCACCGACGTATTCGCCGACCCACGGCTGGTAATACGCGTGGCCCGGCCGTTCTAAGCGGCACATCGGCACATCACATGCACCAGCCGCGAGCTGGCATTCAAAACGGCGGAAACACAGCGGGCGCGGCCTCGGTGGATAAACCGGAGTCGCGCCCGCTGTATGTACATGGGCCAGGGTAGCGCTCAGCCCACGCGGTTACTTCACCGCACGTGACAGCGCCTCGAACGAGGCCGCGATGCTGGCATTCGACGCCGAGAACGTGTCCACGCGCACGGTGGGGTCCAGATCGCGCAGCAGATAGGGATTCCCGAAATCAACCAGGATCGACGGACCCGCCAGCGCATGGGCCACCACCTCGCGTTGCGCCGGGCTTACATCAACAGTGCCGGCAAACCCCCGAGGGCGCACGAACAGGCCAACCACCGCCGATGCCGCAGCCTCCACCCTGGCCAGAATCGCCTCCACTTCCTCCGGCGTGGCCGAGGGCGTTACGACAACGGCGTCGGCATCAGAGTGATGCCATTGATTGAACTGCGCCATCCACTGCGCGGGCTTCTCGGCGGCCGAATCGTCGGCCACGGCAATCACGATTGTTGGATCGGGCAGCGACCGCATGCGCCCGGCAAGCTGCACCGAGCGGCGCGCCGCCTCAAGGGCAATAACGTCGTGCCCACGGAATCCCGTTGCCGCGTGTTGCACGTCGTCCTGATACCCCGAGGTCCACTTCTTCATCGCCGCTATCCGATTGGACGACTCCTTCACCCGGCTCACCTTGAACTGCTTGGCGTTAAAGGCCGCAACCAGCGCGTTGTAGGCTTCGGCCGGATCCGCCGGTATGCACAACACGTCGGCGCCGGCACGATAGGCCATCAACGCGGCCTGGCCGGCACCATAGGTATTGGTGATGGCGTGCATGTCCAGCGCGTCGGTTACGATGACGCCGTCGAATCCCATCTCCAGGCGCAGCAGGTCGCGCGTGATGGCCTCGGAAAGCGATGCAGGCAGGCCGGAGCTGTCGAGCACGGGCACGGAGATATGGCCAACCATTACCGAGCGGACGCCTTTGCTGATCGCGGTTCGGAACGGCACCAGCTCAACGGTGTCCAGGCGCCGCCGGTCGCGGTCGATCACCGGAAGCTCGCTGTGCGAATCCACCGACGTATCACCGTGACCCGGGAAATGTTTGGCGCAGGCGATCACGCCTCCATCCTGCATGCCCTGGATGTAGGCGTGCACGTGATCGGCAACCAGGTCCGGCGAGTCACCGAAGGCGCGGATGTTGATGATGGGATTGGAGTGTTCGGTGTTGATATCGGCAACGGGGGCGTAGTTCCAGTGGATGCCGATCGCGCGCATCTCGCGGGCGATGCTGCGCGCAACCGAGTAGGTGGCCGACACATCCTGCGAGCTGCCGAGGGCCATCATGCTGGGGAACTCCGTGCCCCCCGCGAAGCGCATGGTAACGCCGTCCTCGCAATCGGCCGACATCAGCAGCGTGCCACCGGCCAGCAACTGCACATCGGCAATGGTACGGTGCACGGTTTCAACATCGCCGTCGAACAGCACAAAACCGCCAACATGACGCTCGGCCACCATGCCGCCGATGGCATCGCGATAAGCGGAATCGGACTGGTATTGCGCGCAGTTGAGTCTGGGAAAGATCGACTGGGCAAGGAGCAGGTTGTGTTCGACCATGCGCCACTCGGTAATACGGAGATCCGCTCCACCATCACACCCCGCGCAAATGGGATCGTGTTGTGGATCGGAACGGTTGAAGGGTTCGATCGCCGGAGAATTGTTCGGTTGGGGTGTCAGGAAACGCCGAACGAGCCGCCGTGCACGGGCATGGGATTGCACCCAAACATTACGCATCGCGCCACGGAGGACGCGCAAACATAGCAGTACCGCGGCAACGGCGCTGACGAAAACTTGGTAACGGAACGTCACCAAGGGCCCCACAGGGCCACACGGCGCGTTGTACCCTGCTCCCTTTTCGTATATTTGCGATCTTCGCGTCAAATCACGATTTCATCGTTCGGGAACTCTATGGCAAAAAGCCTGAGCATTCTCTTCGTTACCAGTGAGGTTGTTCCGTTTGCAAAGACCGGCGGGCTCGCCGATGTCAGCGCTGCGCTTCCTCTGGCGCTTACGGAGATCGGTCACGACGTCCGCATTGTTGTGCCGAAGTATGGGACGGTCTCGGAGCGGCGGAACCGCATCCACGAGATCAAGCGCCTGAAGGATATTCCAATCATGGTGGCCGGCGAGGAATCCATGGCTACGGTGAAAAGTTCGCAGGTTGTGAACTCACGCGCGAAGGTTCAGGTGTATCTCGTCACCAACGACAAGTACCTTGAGCCGGTAAAGGGGATTTATCAGAATCCCGCAACCGGCAAGGACTTCCCGAACAACGACGAGCGCTTCATCTTCTTCCAGAAGGCGGTCTTGGAGACCTGTATCCGGTTGGGCTGGCGTCCGGATGTGATCCACTGCAATGACTGGCAGACCGCGCTTATCCCGGCCTTCCTGAAGGAGCTGTATGCCAAGGATAATTTCTTCGCGCATACACGTGTAGTATTCACGATCCACAACCTTGCGTATCAGGGCTCGTTCCCTGCTTCCACGTTCGAGAAAACGGGCCTGCCTGCAAAGGTGTTTACCTCGGCTGGCGCCGAACACGGCGGCGCGGTAAACTTCATCAAGGCCGGCATTGCCTACGCCGACGCCCTGGCAACCGTATCGCCCACGTACGCGAAGGAGATCATGACCTCCGCGCACGGCAACGGTCTGGAAGGCACGCTGAAGAAGCACAAGGACAAGCTGTTCGGAATCATGAACGGCGTGGACACCGAGGTGTGGAACCCCGAGACCGATAAGCTTATCGACACGAAGTACTCGCGCGCCTCGCTCGAGGGGAAGTTCGAGAACAAGGCCGCGCTGGCATCCAAGTTCGGCATGATGGCCGATCTGGATACGCCGATGGTTGGCATGATCGCCCGCATGGTGGAACAGAAGGGCTACGATCTGCTTATCGACAGCATCGACGAGCTTGCCAAGGCAGGCGTACAGCTTGTGGTGATGGGCGAAGGCGAGAAGAAGTATCAGGCGGCGCTGGAGAAGGCCGCGCGCAAGCATAAGAACGTTGCCGTTCATGTTGGCTACGAGGAAGAGCTGGCGCACCTGATACAGGCCGGCTCGGACATGCTCCTGATGCCGTCGCAGTTCGAGCCCTGCGGCCTGAACCAACTGTATGCGCTTGCCTACGGTACGGTGCCGATCGTACACAAGACCGGCGGCCTGGCCGATTCCATCGCCGACTACAACCCAAAGAAGGGTGTCGGCAACGGCTTCGTGTTTTCACAGTACACGGTGAAGGGGCTTCTCGACGCGGTGACGCGCGCGATCGCGCTGTATCGCGACGAGGAGAAGTGGGAAGCGCTGCTGCTTTCGATCATGGAGGAAGACCACTCCTGGAAGGCATCCGCCGCCGAGTATGTGGAGAAGCTGTACCGAAAGGCATAGCTGGCCGCGGCGCGCAACGCGAAATGCATTGGTCCCCGCGTCTGGTGAACCTGGCCGGCCTGGAGCGCTGCTCCGGGCCGTTCGCGCATTTCAAGCCCGGCACGCCTGCCCCCGCGCGAGGCGCGGCAATACGGCCCGCCCACGCGCCGCATCCGGAAGCAACGTGCGCCGATAATGCCCAAGCCGGATTGCGCCGTGTGTGCATATTCCCGCGGGGCGTGTTACCGACGTTATAGAATCGCTCCGCCGCGTCTGATTATCGGGCGGCCGTGGTTGGCCGCCACCATCGATACGATGCCATCGTTGCCTTGCCCGGCATAACGAACCGAGGTAGTTTCCCGTCCATGTTTGCAGTTGCCAAGTTTCGTCCAATCCTCTGCTGGCTTGCTCTCCCCTTGCTGGGGCTGGCATCGGCAGCCTGTAACGACAACCCAACCACGATCGGCGCGGATTATCTCCCCGAGAACGTCGAGCTGCGCTCGTATACGCTACGGCCGGAGGACTTCGAGATCACAAGCGGGTTGGCTATCTCCTCCAACAGCACGCCGGAAGGCGGCGAGGGTGTTCTGGTGGGCCGCTCGCCGGACGGCATCACCGCGCACGGGCTGCTGGCGATCACAACCGAGAACCCGATCCTTTCCGGATCGGCCGCCAAGCCGGTGAAAAGCGCCACGCTGAAGTTCAGGACCGGGCATTACCGCTACGGCGATACCAGCACACGCGCCGCGAGTTTCGATGTGGTGGTCCTTAACGACGTGTTCAGCTCCACCGACAAATGGTCGCCGGATCTGGTAACCAGGATCGAGGCCGGATCGGTGCTCGGCACGTTTTCCGGCACGTACGATAACGACACCACGCTCGCGGTATCGCTTGACCCCACGGCCACGCAGACGTTTCTGCAGGAATACTTCCGATACGATTCGGCCAACGGCACGCGCGAATTCAAGACCCTGAAAACCCTGGCGTTACGCGCGCGCTCCGACGGCCGCATCATCACGCGCCTGAACGGGATATCCGGCATCAGCGAAGCCTATCGCCCTTCCCTTTCGGTGACGGTTGTTGACGGCACGGCCGACGACAGCACCGTGTCGCTGGCGGTTGGCAGCACCAACTGGATCACCGACGCGGTACCGAACGCCGGGCCTGGTCGCATCGTGGTGCAGGGTGGGCCTGCGGCCCGCACGCTGCTGCGCTTGCGGCTGGACTCGATCCCCAACACCGCGGTGATCCACTCGGCCGAGCTTCGCCTTACGCTTGACCCCGCCAACTGCGCGGTTGGCACGATGGGCATCACGAACTACCTGGTTGCGTATCTCGGCGTGGACAGCTCGTTGCAGAACTCCTTCTATCTACGATCGAGCGTCGCCGGCGTGTTCCCCGTGAACCGGATGACACAGGCCGACACCAGCGCCTTCACCGACGTCTATCGCTTCACGACCCTTGGGCCGGCGGTTGGCAGTTGGTTGCGGCATCAGCGTGGCCTGGACCACACGTACAACAACAACGGCGTGATCCTTGCGCTGAACCGTGGCAGCTCCGGCACGAACCTGGAAACCACGACGGTTGACCGCCTTACGTTCTTCGGCACCAACGCCGCCGACGCATCCAAGCGCCCGTCCCTTACCATCTATTATTCGCTGCAGTCCGATGCGAAGTAACCCATTCCCACGGCCCACAATCCGATTGCGCCTCGGAGCCCTCGCTCTGGCGGCGGCGACCATCGGCGCTGTGATCGGGCCTGCTGTTGCGTTGGCGCAAACCGGCGGCGGAAGCACGTATTCGATTTTCAACCTTGGCGACCTGCAGACCAGTTCAACGGTTGCCTCGGCCGGGCGTGGCGGCGTTGAATGCGCGGTGCCCAGCACAACGATTCTGAACTCGCTGAACCCCGCTGGCTGGCAGGACCTGCGCCTGGTAACCCTGCAGGCCGGCTTGAACTTCGAGCAGTTTCAGGTAAGCGATGGAAGCTCCACGCTGTACCAGAACAACAGCCGTCTGCAGGATTTCGCGGTTGGCCTTCCGTACTCCGAAAAGCTGGGCGGCCTGGCGTTTGGCATTCACCCGTATTCCACGGTGAACTATCGCACGCAGGTGGTGCGCCAGGTTCCATTTGGCGATACCACAACGGCCATGCGCACCACCTACAGTGGGCGGGGCGGGATCTCCGAGGCCTTTGTTGGTGGCTCCATCAAACCCCTCCCCTGGCTTTCGGTGGGCGCCACGGCCAACCTGTTCTTTGGCTCGATCCGTAATCAAAGCGATGTCACGTTCGACCGCAAGGAGTTCGCGCAGGCAAACTATCTGGCATCCGATCGCTATGTGGGCACGGGCGGGCGTATCGGCGTGCAGGCACAGCCTACAGAGGATATCCGGCTGGGCGCGGTGTTTGAAACGGGCAGCGATCTGGAGGGCGACAACCTGGTGACCACAACGCTTGTGGACAATGGCGTCACCGTGCTGGATACGGTGGGCAAAAGCACGGGCACGGTAACGGTGCCGCCGCGCATCACGTTCGGCGCATCGTTCGTCACCGGCCGGTTTCTGCTTTCAGGCGACATGAGCATGCAGTCCTGGGACGCAACAAAGATCGCCACCTCGCGCGCCGAGAACCGATTTGCCGTGGGCGTGGATCGCCTGCCCAGCACTTCGTTGAACGCAAGCGGGTTCGAGCGATGGACGTTCCGGTTTGGCGCCTACTATCGCCAGACATATTACCAGCCGCTGAACGGCGAGGGTATCAATCAGATGGCGCTCACGCTTGGCGCGCGCTGGCCAATCACCAGCCCCAATGTGTTCAACTCCAGCACGGCGCTGGATGTGGCGCTCGAGCTCGGCAAACGCGGCAACGCAACCAATGGCCTTACCGAGGAATTCTTCGGCCGCGTCGCCGTAGAGCTGTCGGTCAGCGAGCTGTGGTTCGTCCGCTCGCGCCGCTGATGGACTGCCCGTACAGTACGTCGGGCAATCGGTGACTCCGGAAATGATTCACCGGACCACCCCCGGCATCCGAACGGTACAGGCGCATACAGACAACGTCAGCGCGGAACGCGGAGGCCATCGCGCACCGTGTTCCCCGCTCCCTCCTCCTTTTGCACGGTTACGGCCCTCACAGCATGTACGCAGGATTCGGCTACGACATACACCGCCTGGAACCCGGGCTGCCGATGCGCCTGGGCGGCGTGGACATTCCCGACGCCGATCGTGGCCCGGTTGCGCACTCTGACGGCGACGTGCTGATGCATGCCCTGTGCGACGCATTGCTGGGCGCCGCCGCGCTTGGCGATATCGGACGCCATTTCCCGGATACCGATCCGGCCTATCGCGGTATCAACTCGCTGGAACTGCTGGGCCACGTTGTAACGCTCCTTGCGGCCAACGGATTCCGCCCGCGGAATGTCGACTGCATGCTGGTGCTTGAAGCGCCGAAGATCGCGCCCTATCGCGAGCTGATGCGCGAACGCATCGCCGCGGTGCTGGCATTGGTGCCGGAGCGTGTGTCGGTAAAGGCAACCACGAACGAAGGGCTGGGCCCAATCGGCGCACGCGAAGGGATTGCCGCCTACGCAATGGTGACGATCGAGGCACTGGCCTGACAGCTCACGACAACGGATCCAGCATGCGGAGTGGATTGCGTATGTATCGAACCATACCGCCGCCAACACGCCGGAAGGCATCACATGCCGATGGATCCGTGCGCCTGGTTGTTGCAGCCTGCGCCCTGATACTGTTTGCGCTCGCCGCGCGCGGGCAGGATACCACGCCGACGCCATCAAAAGCCCCAACGCCTTCGGCACATCAGGCACCACCGGCCGCGCATCCCAACGGCATCACCGTTGCCGACCGGTTGTTCCGTATCCCGAACGGGTTCCTGGGCCTGCGGGCCAATGGCGGCGACTGTTTCCTCACGACCTACAACGACACCCTTGCCACGCTTCAAGCATTCCTGTACGCCGGCCTTACGCCGTACGACTTCGCCACCGTGGGCGGTAATTCGCAATCGGGCGTGGTGCTGGGTTCGTACGCCGGCCTGCCGTGCCTGCTGAGAGTGAATCTGGCATCCGGAGCGCATGCCACGTTCATCTGGAAAGGCACACAGGGCACGCTGCGCCACATCGCGGGCGCGGCCGATTTCGACGGCAACGGCGCGGCCGAAATCGCGGCGTACGGCGAAGGCGGCTTTGCGCTGGTTGGCGTCGACGGCCACGAGCGTTTCGTGCTGCGCGAGAATGTGGTGGCCGCGATCGCGGCCCGGGGGGATTCGGTGCACATATATGCCGCATGGCGCGACGGCGACGGGATACGCCTTGCAGCGCTGGATGCGAGCACCGGCCGTGTGCTGGCCGCGCGCGACCTGCCGGATGCCGGCACGCCAATCATGCGCATGGTGGAAACATCGGCCGGCGAACGGCTGCTGGTGCTTGGCGGAGGCATGGCCCCGCGCGCGTACCTGTTCGAGCCGAATCTTGATGCCGCTTACGAGCGCTTCGCCCTGCCGGCCGCTCCGCTTGGCGTGGCACAGTATCAGGATGACGACGGCATCGTGGCGGCGGCAATCCTTGGCGCGTACCCAGCCCCCATGATGATGCAGCTTGGCGCCACGCCGGAGCAGCAACGCGATCAACGGCTGGAGTACCCGCTTACGGGGCTTCCAGTTTCCGCGAACATCGTGGGCCGATACCTGGCGCTGGCCGCACGCGACACCGTAGTGCTGTACAATCGCTCGTTCGCGATGGTTGGCACTATCCCGTCGGTGGGCTCACCCGATGCAACAATTGTCGCCATCGACTCCTCACGCCTGCTGATCTCCTCGCCCACGATGTCGCGCGTGATCGCGATTCCCGGCACGCCCGAACCGTGGGTGGTGCGGCATTGGCCGACGGTGGCGCTGGCCGTGTTCCTGGGCATCGCGATTGTTGGCGTGGTAATGCTGGTACGGCGCGAACGATTTATCCGCGCCGTCCACAACAATCTGGTGCGCGCACCTGGCTCCTCGGGCGTGGTAATCACCAGCGCGTCGCAGCGGGTGCGGCACGTCAACGCCTCGGCCCGCAGGCTGCTCGGCATCGAGCCGCTGACGCCGCTGGGCCGGCACCTGCTGGAGTACCTCACAGCCGACGAACATGCGCCGGTGCGCGAGGCACTGCGGCGTCTGTTCGCCGAAGGCATCGAGTTCGATCAACGTGTGGATGTCGTGAGCGACGGGCAGCAGCGCGCACTGATATTCCGAGGTCGCCCCATGACCCGCCGCTACGGATCGTTGGCCGGATACCTGTTGCTGATGGAGGACGTCACGCTCACGCTTGAACGCGAACGGCTGGTGAACTGGGCCTCGGTGGCGCACCACATCGCGCACGAGATGAAGACGCCGCTGGGCACCGTGCGCATGACCGCCGAGATGCTGCACGACAAGGTGGCGGCCCGCGGCGACGACCCGGATTCGCAGCGGGCCGCGCAACGTATCGTTCGGCAATCGATACGCCTGCGCGAGATTGTTGACGACCTGCTTACGGTTGCCCGCACCGAGTCGCTCGATCGCGTTCCGGATGATCTGGGGCGCGTGGTGTCGGCGTTGATTCACGATCATGCCGACTCCCTTCCCTCCAACGTGGAAGTACGGCTGGAGCTGAACGGCGCGGCGTTTCCGCTGGAGCTGGACTCCGCGCAGCTCACCGTGGCGCTTCGCAACATGCTCGACAACGCGGTGCAGGCGATTGGATCGCGTCAGGAGGGATTGGTACGGGTTTCGCTCACCGAAAACACGAATGCACTGGTGCTGATCGTCGAAGACAACGGCATCGGCATGAGCACGGGCACGCTCGCCAAACTCTTCCAACCGTTCTACACGGAGCGCCAGGGTGGCTCCGGCATCGGCACGGTGATCATCAAACGTGTGATCGAGGGGCACGGCGGCACCATCGCCATCGAAAGCGAACGCGGCAAGGGAACTCGATTCATAATCACGTTCCATCGGGCATAACCCCGTTGAAACCCGCCGTGGCATGCACGACGCATCGGTATCAGGTACTACAGTGGGAATTGATGTATGAATTTTCAGAAGCTGACTCTCAAGTCACAGGAAGCGCTGCAGACAGCGCAGGAAATCGCGTCGAGCAACTCCAATCAGCAGCTCGACCCCGTTCACATACTTGCAGCGCTGTTGCAGGACAGCGCGGGCATCGTAACCCCGATGCTGTTGAAGATCGGCGCGAACGTCAACCATCTGAAGTCCAAGCTGGATGAATCCATCGCCGGGCTTCCCAAGGTATCCGGCGCCGGTGCCGGCGGGCAGTTCCTTTCGGCGAGCACGTCGCGGATGCTGGAGAACGCGCTGAAGGAAGCCACCGGCATGGGCGACGAATACATCTCCACCGAGCACCTGCTGCTGGCGATGAGCGAGGACACGTCCACGCCGGCCGGCGGATTCCTTCGCGATCAGGGCGCCAACAAGGCGGCGATCATGAAAGCCCTGAAGGAGGTGCGCGGCTCGTCGCGGGTAACCGATCAGAACCCCGAGGACAAGTACCAGGCGCTGGCACGATACGGCAGGAACCTGAACGATCAGGCCCGCAAGGGAAAGATGGATCCGGTGATCGGCCGTGAGGACGAGATCCGCCGGGTGATGCAGGTGCTGATGCGGCGCACGAAGAACAACCCGGTGCTTATCGGCGAGCCCGGCGTGGGCAAAACCGCCATTGCCGAGGGCATCGCCATTCGCGTGGTGCAGGGCGATGTGCCCGAAGGGCTGCGCACCAAGCAGATCGTGGCGCTCGACATGGGCGCGCTTGTTGCCGGCACCAGCTTCCGAGGCCAGTTCGAGGAGCGCCTGAAATCCATTGTGAAGGAAGTGGCCGAATCCAATGGCGAGATCATTCTCTTCATCGACGAGTTGCACACGCTGGTTGGCGCTGGCGCCGCACAGGGCGCAGTGGATGCCGCCAACATCCTGAAGCCGGCACTGGCGCGCGGCGAGCTCCGCACGATTGGCGCCACCACGCTGGACGAGTACCGCAAGTATATCGAGAAGGATCCAGCGCTTGAGCGTCGGTTCCAGCCGGTGTTGGTAGCCGAGCCCAGCGTTGAGGATACCATCTCGATCCTGCGTGGGCTGAAGGAGCGCTACGAGGTACACCACGGTGTGCGCATCACCGACAGCGCCATCGTTGCGGCGTCGCAGCTTTCCGACCGCTACATCAGCGACCGGTTCCTGCCGGACAAGGCGATCGATCTGGTGGACGAAGCCGCCTCGCGCCTGCGCCTGGAGATCGACTCGATGCCCGAGGAGCTTGACTCGGTTGAACGCAAGATCCGCCAGTTGGAGATCGAACGCGAAGCGTTGCGGCGCGAATTGAATGCAGCGTAATTCTTCGGCGAGAGTTCTATATTGTTGGCCGCTCGTACGATCAAGGAGGTTCCGTTCGTGTCGTACAAAATTCTGATTTCCCGATCGTGGCTACGGCCGGCATCGTCGTTTTGCCGTCGTGGCATCGCCGTTGCAGGGGCCGTTGCCGCGTGCTGGCTTGTGGCCGCATGCAATACAAGCAAGGAGGCGATGGCCGATACTCCAAGGCCAACGGATTCGACCGCCATCGCCGATTCGCTTGCCAAGGCGGATACAGCCCTGCCGGCACGCGAGCCGACGCAGGTAACACGCCAGACCCCTGACACCACGCTTGGTGAACGTCTGGGGCAGCTCGACGCGCAGATCCGCAACGCAACGCCAGAGGAATTGCCCGCATTGGAAGCCGAATACCAGCGCCTGCTGGAACTGGCCACACGGAGCAATCAGATCCAGACCGGGCGCGACGGCGAAACGCCCGAGACTGCTGACGGTTCGTTGCCCGAGGCCCCGCTGCCCGATTCGGACCTGCCCAGCGAAACCGAACCAACCGTCAGCGATGTGCCGGATGAGACTGTCGACAGCACCGGCCTGGTGGTCACCGATCTGCCCGCCGAGCCAAGCCCCGACGCGAAGTTTCGCGGCCCGGATGGCCTGAAGGGATTCCGGAAAACCGAGCTGAGCGCGGCTGGATTAAAGGCGCCCGCCTCCGCACCGGCCGGCACCGCGCGGCGGGCCACAACCCGGCGCCCGGCAGCCCAGGCACAACCGGTGGTTGTACGCGAGCCGGCCCCCAATGCCAGTACCGCACGCGACCAACGATACGTTAACGGCATGGTGGCCTCCCGAGCCGGACGCTACACCGAGGCCGCACGCGACCTGCCGGCCGTTGTGGCATCCCCCCCGGCCGGCAAGCAGACAACGGCCCGCTACGCCTATGCCGAATCGTTGGAGAAATCCGGAAGGCTGACACAGGCAGCCGATGAATACCGCCGGGCCGCTGCCGGCACCGATGCCATGGGCCAGAAGTCGTATGTGTCGTATTGCCGTGTGCTGGCGAAATCCGGTGAGCGCGCGCGCGCGCGGCAACTGCTGGTGAACTTCATAAGCCGCAACCCCAAAAGCACGCAGGTTGTAGCCGCACGGCAACTGCTCCAGACGCTGTAAGACGATGGGCGTCGCCGCTGCGGCGCCCATCACATTCCTCCCCTTCCCCTTCGAATACATCCCCTTCTCTCGAATGAGCGCTCGTAGATTTCAACACGCACTGGGAACTTCAGTAGCGGTAGTGTTTGGTACGATGGTGATGATCCCGGCCTGCCGGACGTCGCTGCCGGCCTCAAAACTCCTGACCGAAGCCAACGCCGGCGGTTCGGTTATCGTGACCCCGAACGACATCGTGACGGTGAAGCTGGAGGGTAACGCCACCACCGGGTATCGCTGGGAAACAAAGGATATCGACGAGGAGATCGCGCGGCCCTACGGCGAACCGGCGTATACGTCGCACGGCACACAGCCGGGCGCATCGGGCACATTCACGATGCAGTACCGGGCCATTGCAACCGGCCGCACAAAAATTCTGCTGGTGTACCGGCGACCGTTCGAGAAGGATGCCGCGCCGGCACGGACCTACGAGTTTCAGTTGATCGTCAACTGAGTACGAGCGAGAACGGAACCTGCGCTCCCTGTCTCTTCCAATGTGTGCGGACGGAGTTGAACCCATCCGGGGCGCCCATACCAGCCGGTTGCGGAGTTGAACTCCGCGAGAGTACATCCGGGCAACCGGCACCTGTTTCCACCCGGCCTGCTTACTTCCCCCAGTTGAATACCACGGGCACGCTGGTCCAGACCGCCACCGGCGAGCCCATCTGCAGCGACGGCGTAAATCGTGTAGCCTTCACCGCCTCCTCCGCCAATGCCGTAAGCATCGGGTTCGAGCTCGATTCCACGATCGTGTATCCCGCGTTGCCCGCACGGTCAACAAGCGCGCGCACGATAACCGTATCCGGTGTTGGGCCGTGTTGTGCGTCGCGCGGGTAGTACAGGTTGCTGGCCAGCTCGGCGCGGTTGTACACCGGGGCCAGCTCGATCGGCACCCCGTTGCGGCGTACGCTTCGCACGATTGGGCCGGCGGCTTTCGCGGCGGAATCCACCGCGATGTCCACAAACGGTGTTGTGGCCGAACGCGAGGTGTCCAGCAGAAACCATGCGGTGATCGTAACGGCCGACGCCACCGGCCGCCCTGCAACCAATGCGGGACGGAAGGAAACGTATTTCAAGCCATCAGCAAGCGAGTTCCGGAACTGCTCGTTGGTGGTGCGCTCGTCGAACGTGGTGGTTACCCGGCCGCGAGCGTCGAGACGCACAACACAGCGCGCCATGCCGGTAAGGCCCTGGCGCATCGCCGGCGTGGTCCGCACGTAGTAGCGGACGCTGTCGAAGCTGAACTGCGGATACGGAATTGCCGGCACAGCTGTATCACGCACGGCAGACGTGCCGGCGCCGGTTGCGGGGGCCTGCGTGGTTCCACCGCGGGTTCCCGGCTGCGCAAAGACACAGCCCACGGTGGCTGACATCGACAGCAGTACCACGGCAAGCACAGCGCGGGCAGCGCGCCAAACACCGGGCACGGGCAGGCGGCTTGGCATGTTAACGCCCCCCGCCGCCAAGCGGCACTGTTACGCGGGCCCATGCCGCCACCGGCTGGCCGCAACGCATTGCCGGCACGAACCGCAGAGCGCGCACCGCGCCAAGCACTGCACGGTCCACCTCGGGCGTTATCGAGCGCTCAATCAGGCATTCCCCGGCGCGCCCGGCGGTATCCACCATCACATCCACCACGACCGACATTCCACCACGCACGTTCCACCCGCCCGGCAACACAATGCCACGCCGCAGCTCATCGCGATCCCACGTAGCCTCCTGATGCACAATGGTAACGTCATCCAGAACAGGCGGATCCTGCTGCCACGATGTCTGCTCGAAGGAGATGGAGTATCCGGGTGTCACGGAGTTCAGCGGCCCGGCGGTGACCGCCAGATAGATAACACTGCTTCGCGCCTGCCCCTGCACAACGGCCGGCGCATATCGCGCCGCACGCATTGCAGCCGCGATGCGCGCGGTGAACGCGGTGTCGGGCAATCCCACGCAGACCCGTGTTGCCGCTCCGGCAGAGTCCACATGGATGAACGTTTCAAATCGCGCGCTGAAGCGGGGATCATCGGCCTGCAACACCGGCTTCAGGCGCGTTGCAAGGTCAACAGTATCCGCCGACGGCGCGGTTGACGATTGCGCCCGCACCGTGGGGGCACACGCCAACACGGCAACCGTCAGCAAGGAAGCGGTAAGAGTCCGATGCATGAAGTGATTCAATCGTCGCATGTCGTATTTCATGAGAAGTCGATGGGCCACAGGCTTGTTGGCGTTCACGAACAGCCCCGATACTGGAACAACGTCCTGCCCTGATCAAGCGTTCCGGCACAGGTCGCATTCATGTGGACCCCGATTGGGCCATTCGGGTCGCACGGGCTCCTCAGTGCAAGTTGAACATGATCGGGATCTGTACCCAGATATCTATGGGCACCCCGTTGCTCATCGCAGGGGTGAAGGGCATGGTGCGCACGGCATCAACTGCCGCGGCCTCCAGAATCACGTGTTCGGAACGATCCACCACGGCGCGAATGGCCCGCCCATGTTTATCCACCAGCAACCGCACCAGAATCATCCCCTGCACATTCAGCCGCCGAGTATATTCGGGATAATGAATCCTGCGTACCAGGTCGTTCTGTTCCCACTTTGGTTCGGTTTCGGCCAAGACAAATTCATCCGCATCGGGCGGCCTCGTTGCATCGGTTCCGCTCCGGGTAAACGCACGGGTGCTATCGGTATAGATCGAGGGAGTCGAGGCATCAGGAGGGCGAGCTGGAGCCGGCGGGGGGACGGGAGTCGAATCAGACGAGGCTCTCACGCCCGGGATGGACAGCCACGGATTGTTGACCGATCCCGCTGACCGCATCGTGATAACCCACACCAACCCGGAATCACCCTTCGCAACAACCGCCCGCACTGTCAGCATCAGATAGGATGGCACGGGCACCCCGTCACGCTGCGCTGGCTCGCCGGCAGGTTGCCCTTGCAAGCCCAGGATGGCCGTGCGCAGCAACACGCTTCGCACATCGTCCAGCTCCAACCGGTCGAACCGCCCCAGCGTATTAATACGTGCACTGAATACGCCGGAATACTCATCGCCCACGTTGCCCGCAGGCGTGGGAAGCCGCAATCGCGCCGCGATGGAATCCACATCGAAGCGCAGGTCGTGGGTTTGCGCGGTGGCAGGCAAAGCAACCACCACTTGCGCGGCAACCGCCACGGCCGCAAGAATCAGAGTACGCGAATGCCCTGCCATATCAGCAACAACCGTCAGATGAGCGTGGAGCGTATCGGCGTGCAACGCCGTACCACATGGCACACCGGACGCCTGTTCGCCGTAACCGGCATGCAGCCACGAACATAGCGAAGAAGATCGGGAATTACAGAGCGCGCAACATCGCAACGCAAGCGCGGCAGGTGGGCTGGCGGTAGGCCGGAAACAAAAAAAAACAGGGCACCTCGGGAAGTGGTACCCTGTTTTGGAGTGTCCTTGCCCGCGCGGACTGCGGGCAACGGTCACATGCTACTTCTTGCCGCCGGAATTCAGGATCGCGTCCGACGGATTCACATTGGTCTGTGGTCCCAGCTTCACCGGCTCGTCCGGATGGCGGGCTGGCGCAACGGTCGTGGCCGGGCGCCGCTGAGCGCGCTGGGCAACCCCGTTACCCTGGCGGACCGGTGCGGTAACAGCGCGATCCGTGTTTGGCGCACCGGCAACCGCGTCGGCGGCAGGGACGGCCTCACCCGGCTGGCCTGCCGTTTCCGACGGTGCCACGGGTGCCTGCGGCACCGCCGGAGCAGGCTGTACTGCTGGTGTGGTCTGTTGCCGCGCCGGCTGCTCATCAGCCGACATCCACGAGCGAACCGCCACACCGGTTCCCACCAGAAGCGAGCCGCCCAATACCAGGGCAGCCACGATTTTCGCAAGGCCGAAACCGGCCAGCCAGGAGGCGCCACCGGCAACGGCGGCGGATGTACCGGCAACAGAGCCTGTGGCAATCGATGAACCGGCGCCGGAGGCCGCATGTGAAACCGCGGTAGCCACACCACCGGAGATCACCGCAGGCGTGGCAATCAGCAGCGCCATTACGTGATCGCGGTATGGGCTGTGCTCGCTTACGGCCTGGTCGCGGTCGGATTGGATCGTGCGATCCACGATCTGGAAGGCCTTCAACGTGCGCTGCAGCTCATCATCAACCGCCACATGCAGGAAGAAGTTCGACTCCTCGGGCTGGCTCATCTCGCCGGCGAGGTAGCGCTCCACAAGCTCTTCCCGTTCGATCTGGTTCATCTGGTACTTCCTCCAATGAAAGTTTCGGCGTCCGGTCCGGGCCGGCTCTCGCCCTCCTTACCAAGGGCAAGAAAAGCCGAGACGATGCGGCCTATACGGCCGCGTGCACGCATGGCCCGCATCTTCACCGAGCCCAGCGTTTCGCCCCGCGTCTGCGCGATATCCTCGTAACTGTAGCCACAGTAATTGTGCAGAACGAGCACCTCGCGCTGATCGAACGGCAATTGTTCGATCGCCATCTTTACAAGCTCCTCCATATGCGAGGGCTCGTACATCGATTCGGATGGATGATCCGAGTCGTACAAATCGTCGAGCGACGAATGTTGACGCTCGCGACCGAGATACTTCAAGCAAAGATTGCGAGCGATGCGCAGCAGATACCGAGCCGGCTCGTGAACTTCGATTGCGTTGGCACGCAGCTTGATCACGCGCTCCCACAGCTCCTGCGTAAGATCCTCGGCAACCTCCATCTTCCCCACGATCTTCAGGCAATACATCCGGAAACGCCGGTCGTACCGATCGAACAGTTCAACAAATGCCGTATCATCCCCTTCGAGGAATCTCGAGAAGAGTTCGACTTCGTCGATCGTTCGCGACTTGGTTTCCGATGCAGCCATGGGCTAAATTCTCATCACTTATCGATCTCGCCTGCTTGTGGGGAATGACCCAGCCTGATTCGGGAAAGTAACGCACAGCACAAAAAAACTTTTTGCGGACCGATCGTTACCCCCCACGGGACGTTGGGATCATTATAAAGATGCAGAAGCCCCGATCAGCCGAACGCAGACTTCAATCAACGCGATGATGAACGTGCGCCACATCGTACAGACCGCGATGGCCGTACTGGCCATGATGCTCGCCTTTTCGGCGCGGGCGGCGGCTTCGGCCGATTCCGCCATCGTACAGCCCAGGCAGCTCGAATTCGGCTGCACGCCCTTCGGCCAGGTCAGGTTTCTGAAGTTCACGATCCACAACCCGGACGACAAACCGATCGACGTGCGCGGATTCGACGTTCGGCCGCCGTTTATCGCGCCACGCCGCGCCGGCTACACAATCGGCCCACACACCACCGTTACCGATTCGGTTGGCTTTCGCCCAACATCCGCTGGCCCGGCCGAAGGCCCTGTGTCGTTCGAGGGCGTGCTCACCATCGACTTTTCGTCGCACGATGACCAATCCATCGCGCTCCACGGGAAGGGTTCGCCCATGCCCCGATTGGACGCGTTGTACGGTCGCCGGCACGCGCCGGTTGACAGCCTTGCCATCGGCACGGTTGCCCCGGCGGACTCGCTCGATGCCTGCATCACGATCGGCAACCCCTCGTGTATCCCGCTGACAATCGAGCGATTGATCGATCCTCCGGGAGGCGTCTTCGAGATCGTTTCCGCTCCGGCAACCCCGTTCACCGTTTCCAGCGAAGAAAGCGCCACCATCTGTGTCCGGTTCCGCCCGGCCGCGCAGGGTGTGAACTACGTCGATTCGGTTGGCATTGCCCTGCGCGATGGTCCGCCGCAACGCCTGATCGTAACCGGCAGCGGGGCCACGCCGGACTATGAATTCCATGCCATCCCCGGCCAGGTTGACTTTGGCGAAGTGCTGCTGGGCAAATCCGTGGACAGCCTTGTACGCGTGGTGAATACCGGCGATGTCAGCGTGGACGTTGATTCGATAGCGGTGATTTCCGGATCGGCCGACGACTTCAGCGTATCAGGCCCGGCATTGCCGGCACGCATCAGCAGCTTCGCAACCGATACGCTGCGCCTTCGGGTTCGCTTTACACCAACCGACGTAGGCCAGCGTCAGGCCTGGATTCGGCTGTATCAGCACGGCATTCCGTTGCGTGTGCAGATCGCGTTGCGTGGGATTGGGCGCCCGGAGCCGGTGCGCGTAATCCCATTGGGCGTCAATATGGATACAGTGCTGATCGGTGATTCGGCCAGCCGCACCAGCATCATTGTGCTGCGGAACTTGTCGCCCTCACCAATCGGGTACCAACCTCCGCAACTGATGGGCGCGCAATCGTCGGCGTTTGCGCTGATCGATGCACGCAACGGCGAAACACCGCCCAGGGGCGGCACGATCCCGGCAGGTGATTCGTTGCGTTTCAGCGTACGTTTTGCGCCAACAGCCGAACAAACGTACGATGCCGATGCCGTATTCTCCTTCGCTGGTGGCCAGGTTGCGCGCGTTGTCCTGCGTGGGGTTGGCGCCTCGCCATCGCGCGACGAGATCGACCTGCCAACCGAACTGGCCTTCCCCTGCTCTCCGATTGGCGACACGGTCCGCAAGGAGTTCAGGATCACGAACAATTCGGCGCGCGCTATTACGATCGACCAGATATTCCTGCGCAACACGGCCGACGCCTACGCCTTCGTTCCACTTGGCACAACAACACCGCTTACGATCGCGGCACATACTTCCTACACCGGCACGATGGGTTTTGCCCCCCAGGGTTTGCGCGCCTTCGGCAACGTGGTGGAATTCAAATTTCACTCGGCAGGCAGCGTTCGCATGGGCGTGGTTGGCCAGGGCGTCGCCGTTCCGAAGGCGGCAATCAGCCGTGAGGTCGTGGAGTTCGCCTCCGTACCGGTTGATTCGGTCCGGCTGGACACATTCAGCATCGCCAACACGTCGGCGTGTGCACCGCTGATTGTCACCAGTATCAGCGCTCGCGATACCGCCTTCACACTCTCGACAGCGCGGCCCTCGCCGGACACCATCCCCGGCGGCGGTCAACTGCTGGTGACCGCACGGTTCAAGGCCGACCAGCGAAGCCTGTACGACGATACCGCCTTCGTGCAAACCTCGCGCGGCGATATCGAGAACATTGCCCTGCGGGCATCCGGCGACCGGGCGCCGCACCTGCGCGCCAATCCGCCGTACGTGGCATTCCCGGGCACGATCACAGGGTTGTGGAGCAACGAGGTGGAGGTTGTCGTGGACAACAACGGCAACGACGACGCACGGCTGTTCGCACAACTGAACGTGGCCGGCGCCGACTCCAACCAGTTCGCCGTGCGGTTGGTTGATACCCTTCCCGTGCTTCGCGCCAACGGCGCCGGCGTGCGCATCATGGCGCGATTTGGCCCAACAACCACCGGCCCGAAGGACGCCGTGCTGATTGTGTCGTACGAACACAATGGCCGGAACTTCCAGTTGCGCATCCCGATGTCCGGCCAGGCCGATGCGGTACCATTGCTGGCCTCTCCGGCCGCCCTGGACATGGGCACCATACAGGTTGGTGACACGGCTGACTCCGCCTTCACCATCCATAATACCGGCGGCGCCGATCTCGTGCTCGACTCGATCGGCCTCACCGGCGCCGACAGCTCGCTGTTCCTGGTATCAGGCCCGAACAACGGCACAATTCGCGCGCACGACTCGGTGCGGTACTCCCTGCGTTTCATGCCCAATGTTGACCGCGTGCATGCAGCCCGTTTTACGCTTCATGCGCAGGGCGCCCTGTTCGTACACGTGGATTTATCCGGCACCGGCGCCGCACGCGGCGCACACCGGCTGTACCTTACCGACGCGTCGGCACAGGTGGGCGACACCTTCATGCTTGCGCTTCGTGCCTCCCCGCCACTGCGCACCAACGAGAGCGTCACGATGGTGCGCACCACGCTGGCCTTCAACAGAACGTCGCTCGCCGTGCTCGACATCCTGCCACGTGCCAGCGCTGTTGACTCGGTTGCAAAAATCCAGCCGGGCAACATCGTGGTGCAACGCACCGACCCCGGATTCCTTACCGGCGATACGTTGATGCTGATCCGAATGATCGGCATGTCCACCGCAACGCCGGTGGAGCCCGTGGCTGTAAGCAACGCGGCCTTCACGGGAACCGCAACGCTGAGCGCAACCGGCAACGGCACGGTGTACCTGAGCGGTTGCGACATCGGGCACACCTATGCCTACGGCCGCCCCGTACACCTGAAGCAGATTTCGCCCATGCCAACCGGCGACGCCGCGCATATCCGGTATCGCGCGCCGGCCGGCACCATGCCGCGCCTGCAAGTGCTCGACGCGGCCGGCATCGCGGTGCTGCGGGAAACGCTCCCGGAGGCAACCGGCGACGACCAGGAGTACGTGATGAATGTTCAAACGCTGTACTCCGGATTCTACTTCATCGAGCTGGAAGTTGGCGGTGTGCGCAGCGCCGTGCCGGTGATCGTCCGTAAGTAGGCGGCTAGCAAACACATGCGGTCCTGATTGGCCTATGTGGCGGGACAGCCTTATAAAACGCAGAACGGTATAAACGCAACGGCGGGATGAGTGAGTTCAACACTTCATTCCGCCGTTGCCGTATTCGGCCGTTGGTTATCGGCTGCATATCATCGATGACTCCGCACGCGGAGAGGGACGCGCCTTCGGCTGTGTAGCTCAGGCCTCGGCGGCGGCGAGCACGCCCAACTCGCGGCCAACGGCCGTGAACGCCTCGATGGCACGATCCAGGTGTTCCTGCTCGTGCGCGGCGGAGATCTGTACGCGAATGCGCGCCTGGCCCTTGGGCACCACGGGATAGAAGAACCCGATCACGTAGATGCCGGCGGCCAGCAGGCGTTCGGCAAACTGCTGCGCCAGCGGGGCATCGTACAACATGATCGGCACAATCGGGTGCTCGCCGGGCTTGATGTCGAAACCGGCCTCGGTCATCTTCCGCCGGAAGTACGCCGTGTTGGCTTCCAGCTTGTCGCGCAGCGCGGTGGTTTCGGAGATCATGTCGATCACGGCGATGCTTGCACCAACCACCATCGGCGGCAATGTGTTGCTGAACAGATACGGCCGCGAGCGCTGGCGGAGCATCTCGATGATCTCCTTGCGCCCGGTGGTGTATCCGCCGATCGCGCCGCCCAGGGCCTTGCCCAGCGTTCCGGTGATAATATCCACACGGCCCATCGCGTTGCAGTACTCCACCGATCCACGGCCCGTGCGGCCCATGAAACCTGCGGCATGGCATTCGTCCACCATCACCAACGCATTGTACCGGTCGGCCAGGTCGCACACCTTGTCCAACGGCGCAATCACACCGTCCATCGAAAACACACCGTCGGTAACGATGATCTTCTGCACGGCGCCGTCGGCATCGGCCTGCTTCAACTGCGCTTCAAGGTCGGCCATGTCGGCATTGGCGTAGCGATACCGCATCGCCTTGCACAGGCGCACGCCGTCGATAATCGAGGCATGGTTCAGCGAGTCGGAGATGATCGCGTCCTTCTCGCCGAACAGCGGCTCGAACACGCCGCCGTTGGCGTCGAAACATGCAGCATACAGGATTGTATCCTCGGTGCCGTGGAATCGGGCCAACTTCTGCTCCAACTCCTTGTGCATATCCTGCGTTCCGCAGATGAAGCGTACCGAGCTCATGCCGTACCCGTGCGAATCCAGCGCGGCATGCGCCGCCGCAATCACGGCCGGATGCGAACTGAGCCCCAGATAGTTGTTGGCGCAGAAATTGAGCACCGGCTCGGCCGTGCCCTGTACGGTGATCTGTGGCCCCTGCGGCGAGGTGATCACCCGCTCGCGCTTGTACAGGCCTGCCTCCTCGATGCTCGCCAGCTCCGCTTGGAGCACCGGCTTGAACGTATCGAACATATGCTGATTGTGTTGTGAGTTGCCCACTGTATACTGACAGCCCTGAAATTACGAAACGCATGGGAACATGCCGACGCCCCCCGCAAATGGGCTGCTGGCCTGCCTGCCTCGGCCGGGCACACCGGCGCTGCAACCGATTGCGCGCCGCCAGCCCACCCTCATCCGTGCCCGGCTCGGTGCACCAGCGCCCCCCCGCGATGCACATGATGCAATGCGGCCTCCGCGAGGCGTTATCTGAAAACCGGGACATCTCGAACTACTCAAAAGCCGCGATCGCTTCTCCTTGCGTGCCTGCCGTCGCAGCAGTAGTTTTCTTGTCCATGAATCCACACGGTACCGAATACCCGCGCGTCGAACATCTGCCGTTCACGATCACCGCCGGTGATGGCGAACCGCTGTATGCCGATGCCCGATTCCCGGCCGGCGAAACCGGACCGTTGCCGGCAGTGGTGTTTGTTCACGGCTTCAAGGGTTTCAAGGATTGGGGCTCGATCCCGTACATCTGCTCGCGGCTGGCCCAGCACGGCTTTGCCACGATTGCCTTCAACTTCAGCCACAATGGCATCGAAGGGCACTCCGAGGAGTTCACGCGGCTGGATCGATTTCAACGCAATACGTTCTCGCGCGAAGTGCGCGAGGTACACGAAGTTGTGGACGCCATCGCCTCGGGCAACGTACCGCATGCCGAGCGGATCAACCGGGAGGCAATCGGCATGGTGGGACATTCGCGCGGCGGCGGCATTGCGATACTTGCGGCCGAGGCCGACGCACGCGTGCGAGCGCTTGCCACGTGGGCGGCCGTTGCGGACTTCAATCGCTACACACCACGGCAGGTGGTGCAGTGGCGCCGCGATGGGTTCATGGAGTCGAAAAACATGCGCACCGGACAGATGATGAGGCTTGGGCTGGAGCTGCTGGAGGATCTGGAACAGCATGCCGGCGCGCTCGACATCGGCGCCGCGGCCGCACGATTTGGCAGGCCGTTGTTGATCCTGCACGGCGAGCAGGATCTATCGGTTCGCATCGAGGACGGGATTCGCCTTGCCGAGCTGGCCCCGGCAGCAACGTCACGGTTCATTCCGATCCCGCGCACCAATCATACCTTTGGCGCCGAACATCCGTTCAATGGTCCCAATCCGGTACTCGACAGCGCGATCGAGACCACCGCGGAGTTCCTCCGCGAACATTGTACCCCGTAATGACGCGAATGTCCCCAGCCCTGTATTGGCGCATCGTGCAGGCTGGCGCTCGCCGATCACACAGTAGTACCCAAGGTCAGTGATACCAACATTCGATCCCCCGGCTGCCCCTCGAACTCTCACGGTTGTGCCGCCGCATCCGTGCCGCTCACGCGCGGCATCGGCACAGCCTGCATTGGCGCCGCCTGGCCTGCCACGGCACACCCTGCCATGCACTGCATTTCCGAAAGCGGGGCTGGCGCTGGGTCTGATGCTCGGCATGTTGTGCATCGGAGCAGCGGTGATGGCCCCCACACCGGCACGGGCGCAGTTCTTCCCGGACTACGTTGGCAAGGCGATCGATTCGGCACTGAGCGCGGTGTACATGAATCGCTCGGACATGGCGATGCGATGGGACGCCACCGGCAACGACCCGCATCGCCTTGCGGTTGTCAAACGGCTGTTCGGTAATCCAACAGGCACGTTCGAGATCGCCGATTCGATCGCCGCGATCGCGCTGGCCAATCGTAAATCGTACACGCCGCTGTTCGCTCATCTGGGTCGCCTGCTCGATCTCGGCGAGTCGCCGTTTATCACGAACAGGCCGATGATGAGCGATAACGAGATCCGGCTGTACAGCAAGGTGGATTTCGGCCGCATGGGACTGCCGGATGCGTTCCTGCTGCGAAAGTTCCTGACGCTGGCGCTCACCACCGACGCCGCCGTCGTGAACGTGAAAAGCGGATTCAAAGCCGATAGGCTGAAGCGGCTGATAGCGTATTGCGATTCGCTGATCATCCAATCCGAGGACGACGCCAACGCCTCGCTGGTGGAAATGAAGCAGGCCGAGCGCTACAGCCTTGCCCGCAACAAGGTGTTCTTCAACGAGGACGCGGCCGGCCTGGATTACGCCACCATACTGGAGCCCGGTGTAAGCATGTTCACCGTGGCACTTGAGCAGGCCTATAACATGCAGGGCGAAGTGGGCAGGCTGAAGGATTCGATCAAGACGCAGATCTGGCAGACACCGCTGGGCCTTGTGGCGCTGGGCGGCCCCGGCGACGATGTATACACCGGCGACCTGTTCTGCGTGGTGGATGTTGGCGGCAACGACGTGTACAAGCCCCGGCTGCGCACCAAGAACGAAGCGGCCGACAGGCCTGTATCGGTGATCGTGGACTTCGAGGGCAACGACACATATATCGGCGGCGACTATGTCTTCGGCGGCACGTTGTTCGGCGCCTCGACGGTGATCGACATGGCCGGCGACGACTCGTACTCGGCGCGCAACTTCGCGCTGGGCTGCGGGTATTTCGGCACCGGCGTATTGTACGATGGCGGCGGCAGCGACCGCTACAGCGGCGGCACCGCCGTTGAAGGCGCCGGCCTGTTCGGCATCGGGCTGTTGATCGACGCCCACGGCAACGACAGTTATCTGGCGCATCTGGAGTCGCAGGGCTTTGGCTACACGCGTGGCGCGGGCGGCATCATCGATCACGAAGGCAACGATTCCTACATCGCCGCATCTCCGTATACGGACTATCTCCGCTACGACGACCACTACGAGACGTTCTCGCAGGGCGCGGCGCTGGGCGCCCGCCCGGTGGCATCGGCCGGCATCGGCTTCATCGCCGAGGGAAGCGGCAATGACTACTACGTGGCCGATATCTACGGCCAGGGCACGGCCTATTGGTACGGCATCGGGGCGGTGGTTGATTTCAACGGCAACGACAGCTATACCGCGTTCCAGTACGCACAGGGCGCCGGTGTGCATCTGGCGTTCGGCGTGCTGCTGGATACCGCCGGCAACGACAACTATGTGTCGCACGGGGTATCGCAGGGATGCGGTCACGATATCGGATTCGGTGGCCTGTACGATACCAAGGGCGACGACAACTACGTGATCGAGTCGCTGTCGCTGGGCGGCGGCAATGCCAACGCGGTATCGTTGTTTGTGGATGCCGGCGGCACCGATGGTTATATCGCCCGCGTGAACAACACGATGGGCTACAGCGATCTGCGCCGCGAGTACGGGATGATCGGCGTGTTCCTGGATCTGGAAGGCAAGGATTTCTACGGGTCGATTCGCGGCGGCAACGACACGCTGTGGACCGGCAACTATTACGGCGCCGGGCTCGACGCCAACATGCGCCCCAAGATGGCCGACGAACCCACGCCCGGCACGCCGCCCGGCCCCAAGAAGACAAAGGAGCAGATCGACGCCGAGCTGGCGCCCGACATCCCGACGCTGTTCATCCAGGCGTCGGCCGCACCACAGAAGTACCAATACATCGTGGAGCCGGCACGCGCGCGCATTGTGGAACGCGCCGACTCGGCAATCCCCTACCTGCTGGATCAGCTCAACACGGAGTCGGCGCGCGAACGCCTGGCGCTGGGCATCATCCTGCCGCGCATCGGCCGCAAGGTGCTCGATCGCCTGGTGGATACGGTGCTGCACGGCGATGTCAGCCGCGTGGGCATGGCGCTGTACGCGCTGGGCGAGATGAAGGATACCACGGCCGCGCCGGCGCTTGGCGAGAAGATCGCCGATCAGGCTGTAAGCTGGCGCATGCGTGCGTCGGCAGGCGAAGCGCTGTTGAAGATGCGCCCGGCTGCGGCCATCCCATCCCTACGACGCGCCATTGCCGACACCGTGGAACTGGTGCGCGGGTATGCAGCGCGCGCGTTCCTGATGGTGGCCGACTCGGCGGACCTGCCCAGCCTGTTCGCGATGCTCAATGACCGAAGCCAGATTGTGCGCTATCAGATTCAGCTTGCCCTGCAACGCCGTGGGCTGGATAGCCCCGTGGTTGCCAGGGCCTACGTGAACGCCTTGCTGAGCAGCACACCGGGCTATCGGTTCGAGCTGCTGGCCGGGTTGGCCGGCTCGTTGAACGACACCGGCGCACGCACCACACTGCTTGCCGGGTTGCTGGCCAATCCCAACCCCCAGGTACGGGCACGCGGTGTGCGCATCGCGCTTGGCTGGAACGATCCCACCCTGCTGGATATGGCCCGGGCGGTAAAGAAGAAGGAGCGCAATTCGCTGGTGCTGTTCGAACTGAACAAACTGCCGGATGCATCAACCAAGAAACGAAAGAAAGGCGCCGACAAGGCCAAACCGTCCACTGGCCCCGGAACCTGATGCCGGCTCGACGCGCAATACACTGCCCATGCCGTACAGAATATGCGAACACACGGAAGCCCCGCTGCAACGGGGCTTCGTTGTTTTTACGCCCCTACCCTCGGGCCGGGCAACCGCGCATCATTGGCGTCTCAGCCATCGGCACGTTGTTCGGCCGCCGCTGTGCATGCGTCGCAGTTGCCGCATGGGCGTTCGTCGTTGAACCCGAAATACTTCTCGATGAACACACGGCGGCATTCGGCCTCGCGGAAGTAACGCACCATCGAAAGCAGCTTCATGTTATCGGAGCGGAGCTTGTCGGCAAGGTACTCCTCGTCCTCCAACTCGGCGGGAATGTCGCCAACCACACGAAGGTCGCGATCCTCCAACCGGCCCTCGGTGACGCCATACCGATCCAGCATGCCCAGCGCGGTCTCCAGCCGGAAATCGCGGCGGTTCTTGAAGTTCAACTGCTCGCGCAGATACTCGCTGCCAAGCCTGTTGACATCCTCACCACCCCCTTCCAGAAGGCCGAACAGCCGCGCGTAGAATCCCGCGTTCGGGTTGGACCATTTGATGAAATCCATCTGGATGGACAGATCCTCCTGACTGTACAGCAGCAGGCAGAGCGCGTCGCGCCCATCACGCCCGGCGCGGCCAACTTCCTGGTAATACGATTCGATCGACGACGGCACTTCCACATGCACGATCAGCCCGATATCGGGCTTGTCGATGCCCATGCCAAAGGCATTGGTGGCAAGGATCAACGAGTCGCCGCCGGCAAGAAATCGACGCTGGATCGCACGCCGCGCCTGCCCGGTCAACTGGCCATGATACACGTCATGGCGCACCCCCTTGTCGCGCAGCAACTGCGAGAAGCGCTCCAGCGTGCCGACCAGCGAGAAGTAGAAGATCGCGGCGCCGGAGTAACGCGTGCGCAACTCCAGCAGCGTGTTCAGCTTGCCGGCGTCATCAAACACCTCGCGGGCCTCCAGGCGCAGGTTCGGACGGTCGATGCCGTGATGCACCGTCTGCATCTGCTCCGGACGCAGCCCCAGCTTGGCCACGATATCCTGCTGCACCTCGGGCGTGGCCGTGGCAGTCAGCGCGATTGTGGTGGGGTTGCCGATTGCGGCACGGAACTCGCCCAGCCGCGAATAGTCCGGCCGGAAATCGTGCCCCCACTCCGACACACAGTGCGCTTCGTCCACCCCGAACAGATCGATGCGAGCCTGGCCCAGCGCCTGCATGAACTCCGGCTTGCGGAACCGCTCCGGCGTCACATACAGCATCTTGTATTCGCCGCGCACGAACCCGGCCAGGCGTGTTTCGCGGTCATCGCGGCCTACCGTGGAGTTGATGAACGTGGCGGGAATGTTCCGACGGCGAAGGGCGTCCACCTGGTCCTGCATCAACGCGATCAACGGGCTTACCACCAGCGTGCCGCCTTCCAGGATCAACGCTGGAATCTGGTAACACAGTGACTTGCCGCCACCGGTTGGCATCAGCACCAGCGTATGCCCCTCGCCACGCGGCGAATCCAGCAGGCGATTGATAATGCTGGCCTGATCGCCCCGAAAGGCAGCGTAACCGAAATATTCCTGAAGCGCTTCGAGCGGTGTGATCGGCATGAACAAATGGCAAAAGTCAGGGAAGGCCGGCGCAGGTATGATCACGAGGTACATGAAACACGGAAGCCCCCGCTCCTGCATGGCAACATGCAAGATACGGGGGTGCCCAAACGATCGCTGGTTACGATGTATGATACCCAGCAGCCTGCCGGACCTGGCAAACTGCTCGGCTACCGAGCCACAGGAGACTGTACAACGGCACAGTCACCAACCGTCAACAACAAGCCAATGCACTGCCGCCCGGGCTGTGCGCCATCGGCATCCCCTTGCTTTCGCGGGGACACATGGGACGCAAACGCATGGGCGGAACGCAGGCAGAGACAGTCGCGCGTGCTGAGCGCCTCTCAGGCGACGTGACGCATCTGGCCGATGCCGCGCCGCTCGGCGCCGCTCATTGCCACATGGAAACGCCGCAGGGCGCCGCCCAGCTTTGTCATCACGCGCTGACGGTAATTCATATCGCGGAAGCTGGTACCGCGCTGGGCGATATCATTCCACAGGCCTTCGGCCACCCGCGCCACGGGGATCAACGACTGCGTAAGATCGCGCAGCATTTCGTTTTCCTCGCGAAGCTGACGGTTCTCGTCGGCCGCCGCGCTCATCACCGGATACTGAATCAGCTTGCGTTCGCTACGAACGGCCGAAATCAGGTTCAATCCGATATCAATGGCGCTGCGCAGAAGCGGTTCAGCGGGATTATTCTTTCCGAAGGTTAGGTGTAGCGACTGCAAAGCCGCACGTAGATCGCTCTCTGTCGATTGCAATTCCTCATCGCTGAGGCGCGGTCGTAGATTGCTCATGGGAGTGGACCTCCTGATGGACTGGACTATTGGACTTCTGGACGCCGTGAATATACCGTGCGCCGTTCTTCAAAGCAATAGTGTTACCAATCTTTTGTAACAACCATGGATTGGGGTGGTGAATGCCCCGAGCAAGGCTGGGCAGCTTACCCATGCAGCCGGGCCAGCAGCACGAACATGATTCCGGGCGTTATTGATGAAATGCCACCTCGGCGTTGATTGAAGGTGTCAACTCCGTACACCACCGGGATGAAATCTCCTTGAATCAATATGGCGTACTAGGGGTAGATGCCATAACAGGCCTGAGTATACTGGCAACAGCCATATCCCGCATCACGTTGCCGAACCGCAGTGGCACAGTATCCCTTGTAGGACTTGCCGCGTACAGGGCTTCGGACCGACAATTCACATGCACAGGTCGGATCGCAATCCCGTTTCGATTCGACCCATCGATAACATTTGCAGGTGATGCAGTTATTCGAGGTGCTGCCAGAGCCCCCCGAACCTGAAGTCGGGTCGAACTCGAATCCGTTCGTTCCCCCTCCCGACCCGCTGCCACCTGGATAGAAGTCTTGTCCCAATGGATCATCGAACCCGAAAATCGGCCCGCTTCCCAGCCATTCCCCGGAGCTGCCAAGCCCAACAAGCGGTGGTGGTGGTGGAACCGCACCGCGCCCGAATACCGGCACCGCACCCGTGAAACACATGATCGTTACCACCAGAACGATGGCTGAACACGAAACGGAATGAACTGTTCCCATGACATGGCTCCCGGTTTATCGTGTGACTGTACGCAGTGCAACTAGGCGACCGTTGTGGAGCAATGCCACAAAGTAGATGCCGGCACCATCGGTGCGATAGGCGGCGCGCGAACGGCCGGTGATGCCGGTTGTGATCCAGGGTGAGTAAAGATGCCGGCCGGATTCGTCGAACACGGCCACCACCGTACGCCCGGCCGCGGGTTCGTTGTCGAACGTGATGTTCAGTTCGCCCGAGGGCGAGCCAACAACACCAAGGTATGGCTGCCCACCGGCCGGATGTGATGAGGCCCCACGAAGCTGCGGCGCGGTAAGCCGTGCGAAGGCCGGCTGGAACACGGTAGCGAAATCCTGCCACATCGGTTCGGCAAGGCGTTGTGATGCCCCAAGCGTGATGTGATCGGTGCGGGTAAACCAGTATGGTCCGCCACCCCGGTGATACACCAGCAGCCGCAGGAATACGGCCGTGCCGTTGAGCGTCTGGTCAACCACGTACCTTGGGCACGCCATCAGCGGATACATGCCGTGGATGCGTGGGGGCGCCTCGGTCGGGTTTGCAAGAAGGCCGATGCTGTCAACCAGGGCAACGCGGGATGAATCCGACAGCCGAACCAGTTCCACGGCATAATCCAACGAATCCAGCGCCATATACGCTGCGGTATCCTGCTCGCCCGTCATCAGGTTCTTCCAGTACAGCTCCCGGTAAAAGCTGATCGTGTCGCCGCCGTGCACGGTAAACGTGTCGGTGGTGCTGTTGAAGCTGAGCAACACCGCGTTTGCATTGGCAACACGCCGATCCTTCCAATGCCGCAATGGTATCCGGGCGCCGTTGTGGCTGCATTCGGTGAACTCGTAGGTGGTGAGGAATATCGAATCGCTGACCATGTCGAACGAAAACGCCGCCGAGGCCCATTCAGCCGGAATCGGGTCGCCGCCCTGGCGCAAATACACGTAGGTACTATCCTGAATCAGCGCCCAGACGTTTGGATCATCCTGTGGATACGGGAGCATCACCGAATCGCTCGGCCCGGTGGCGACAAAGATGCCGGGCTGCGGGCCTTGCGCCGTAAGTGATACAGACCCGGCCATGGATGCGGCAACAAACAGCGCCAGTACGGAATAACGAACAAGCATGGTGGGAATACGTATTACAAACATTGTATACTTCGAATACCTGAGAAATAATGGGGAGACGGTTGGAAACCAATTTAGGCAGCCGCACCATTGCGGTCAAGGGGAAGCCATATGGCCGAGGTGGTATGTGAACCCTGAAAAAAAAGAAGGGGTCGCGCGTATGGCGCGATCCCCTGTGTGTCCCCGCTCGGACTCGAACCGAGGACCCTCTGCTTAAAAGGCAGATGCTCTAACCTGCTGAGCTACGGGAACAACCGCTTGTGAGAAATCGAGAGCGGCAAAGATAGTCCGGGCGCCGGGGCCCCACAAGGTGCGTTCTCAGACTGTCACAAGATTGCCGATCCCTTTCGGCAGATCGATGAAGCGTTTAACCACCCGCGCAATGCCGGCGGCATCCAGATCCAGATCGGCCAGCAGCTCATCGGCATCGCCGTGCTCCACGAATTCGTTGGCCGGCAGGCCGTGAACCATCACCTCCACACGCTCGAAGTACTGGCGCGTGGCCATGTGTTCCAACACGGCACTCCCGAAGCCGCCCGCGGTAACGTTGTTCTCCACGGTCACGATCTTGGCGAAGCGTCCGCACAGCTCATCGATCATCTCCGTATCCAGCGGCTTGGCGAACCGGGCGTTGATCACCTCGCAGGAAATGCCCTCGGCAACCAGCAGCTCGGCGGCGTGCACGGAAGTCCAGGCCATGTCACCGATGGCCAGGATTGCCACGTCGGTCCCCTCGCGCATGCGTTCAGCGCGGCCGATCTCCAGCATGCTGAAGCCCTTGCTCATCGGCACACCGCGCCCTTCGCCGCGCGGGTAGCGCAGCGCGATGGGACCCTTGCCATAGTTCACGGCCGTGTACAACATGTCGCGCAGCTCGGCCTCGTCCTTCGGGGCCATCACCACGATGTCCTGAATGATGCGCAGATAGCTCAGGTCCAGCGCGCCGTGATGGGTAGGACCATCGTTGCCGGCGATGCCGGCGCGATCCAGCGCGAACACCACCGGCAGATGCTGCAACGAGCAATCGTGCACAATCTGGTCGAACCCGCGCTGCAGGAATGTGCTGTAGATCGCCACCACGGGAATGGCGCCTTCGGTGGCCATGCCGGCCGCGAACGTCACGGCATGTTCCTCGGCGATGCCGACATCGAAGAACCTGTCGGGAAGCTCGCGGGCAAGGCGGTCAAGGCTTGTGCCGTCGGGCATGGCGGCGGTGATGCCCACCACGCTCGGGTTGGCGTGGGCGATCTCCACCAGCGCATCGCCGAACACCGCCTGGTACTTGGGCGCTTTCTTCCGTGCAACCCCATTGCTGGGTGGCGCGATCGCCTTGCCGGTAATCTTGTCGGTAGGGCCGCCAAGCGCATGCAGGCGCTGCGAGGCATCGGCCTCGGCCGGGGCAAACCCCTTCCCCTTCTCGGTGGTCACGTGCAACAGAACGGGGCCATCGATCCCCTTGGCGAAGTTGAACAGGTCAACCAGCTTGTTCACGTTGTGACCGTTCTCGGGGCCGAAGTAGTGAAAGCCCAGCGCCTCGAACAACATGCCCGGCGTGATCACGGCCTTCATGCCGCCTTCCAGACGCGAGGCAATCTTGCGCAGGCGATCACCCCACGAACCCATTTCACCGGTGATATCCCAGATGCGGCCGCGCAGCTTCTGCGCCACCGACGTGGTGGCGATCTGCGTGAAGTAGTTGCTCAGCGCCCACACGTTCGGCGCAATGGACATGCGGTTGTCGTTGAGCACCACGATAATCCGCCGCCCCTGCACACCGCAGTTGTTCATGGCCTCGTAAGCCATGCCGCCGGTCATCGCGCCGTCGCCAATGATGGCGGCAACATGAAAATCCTTCTTGGCCAGATCGCGCGCGGTGGCAACGCCCAGCGCGGCGGAGATCGACGTGGTTGCATGGCCCGCGCCAAACACATCGTATTCGCTTTCACTGCGTTTCAGGAACGGGCTCAACCCATCCTTCTTGCGGATGGTATGCAACAGCTCCTTGCGGCCAGTAAGGATCTTGTGCGGGTACGCCTGGTGCCCGGTGTCGATGATGATTTTGTCGGTGGGGGTGTCGAACGCGTAATGCGCGGCAACGGTAAGCTCCACCACGCCAAGCCCGGCGCCAAAGTGGCCCCCTACCTGGCAGATGACATCCACCATGAACTGGCGGACATCGTTGCACACCTGTCGGAGCTGGCCTGGCTGTAGCTGGCGCAGATCATGGGGTGTGTGGATCTCCTTGAGCAGCGGATAATCATCCATGTTGACGATTCCGCCCGTAAGACCCGGAAGTTCTCCCATAGCGCTGATATTCATGCAAGAGACTGAAGAGCCGTCGCCACTCGTTACACCATCATCAGGTTGCATTCTACAACCTTCGTTCATCGCGGCGAAGCACCTGGATCGTTGCGCGATCGATTATCGCGCATTTGCCGCAAACACCGGCCGAGTTGCCGATCCGCAGCCGATCGTTCATCTCGAATCAAGTTTCAAACATAACGATCACCGGCTTCATAACGCCAAACGGGCCCGGATAATTCCTGTAACGCCCGGGGTCGATGCCCGGTGCAGGGAATTGCCGTGCCCGCCTGCTGAAGCCGCCGCCTAACGCGCCACGGCAACCTTCTCGATCGTCTCGAACTGCTGCCCACCCTCAACGCCGGCCACGTTCACGCGCAGACGGTACAGATACACGCCGTTGGCAAGGCTTTGGCCGTCGGCATCGGTTCCGTCCCAGTGAACGCGCACAAACCGGTCGGTTGTGCCCTTCAGTTCCAGATCGCGGACCTTCCGCCCGCTGGTTGTGTAGATGCTTACGTGCACGTCCAGCGGCTTGGTCTGATTGTGCCGGAACAGGAAATCCGTTTCGCGCGCCATCGGATTCGGGAAGTTCACCACATCCTCCACGCGCAACTCCTGTTCGTTGCCTTCGGCAATGCGGAAGTACGCGGTTGCCTCGGCGGCATTGTTGTAGATGTCCCACGCCCGCACGCGCACGGTATGCTCGCCCGGCTCGGTAAGCCCCACAAGCCGACGCTCGGCACTGCCCTCGGCATAATTGGTGGGCAGCGTCTGGTAGCTGTCGGTAAGGTCAACGCTGCGAGCGTCGCCATCCACCCAGGCCTCGATGCGGTGCCCGATGCTCGAACCGGAGGAGTTGATGCCGCTTGGGTCGGCGAGGTCCACAAGCAACATCGGCTCGGCAGCCACAACGTCACCACTGCGGAAGCTGCGATCGCCCATGTACACCAGGATCGCCGGCCCCTTCACATCGGTTACGGTAGTGGTGTCCGCACCAAACACCCGCACGTTCGAGGTAGCACCCGCCGCGTCGGAGGTGGCGTTGTACGCGTACACATGAATGCGGCCGGCCGTGGAATCGAACGAGATATCCTTCGGCACGCGGAAGGTGATGCTGAACTTGCCGTTGGTAACGTTGGCCGGGCCTCGGAACAGGCGGCCGCCGTAGTACACCACCGTTGGGGTTTCCTCGCCCGACTCCATCTTCGTTGTGCGATCGGCATCGTACAACGATACGATCGCCGTGCCGTTGAAATCCGCGCGAAGCGTCCCGAACTGATCGCGCACAACGCCTTCGATCGTAACCTGCGAAAGCGCGCCAACCTGCACGACGGCCGAATCCACTCGCTTGCCGTTAATGGCCGTGATCTCCACCGAATCGGTCGGCAGGTTCAACCGCAACACGGGATCGCCCAGCAGGAAGAACTTCTCGTCGTTGCTGGAAAAGCCGGACCGCCCAAACTTCGTGGTCATCAACGCCTGCCCGATTGTCGGGAACGCCCGCGTGACGGGATCGCGCGCGTACAACGCACGGAAGTGCGAACGCATCAGCTCCTCGTTGGGCGGGATATACACCGCCCGGGTGGCGGTCATCACGGCGATTGCGCCGCCGGTGGGATGCAGCAGGAACAGCTCGGCGCCCGAGACCACGGTGGGATCGTCGAAGTAGCCGAAGTTGCATGTCACCGCCGACACATACGTCAGCAGCGAATCGTTGGTAAGCGACGTGATGAACTTGTCCTTCTCGAGGATGTACTCGTGCGCCCACACGTTCGGGTTACCGTGCCCAACCCAGTTGGTGATCACCGAGCCGCGATCCATCGACTGCGACAGATCCTGCTCGGCGGCCGGCTTGCGGCGCGTGGCGGCCTGCTCGGTGGGATATGCAGCCACGTACACCTTCTTCGGCTCCATCCAGTTCGGCACAAGGCGCCACAACGATTCCGACTGGCGCGTAAAGCCGCCACCCTCGCCAAGCGGGTAATCGTCATCGGCGGCCAACAACAACTGCTGCCGCCACAACCCGAAGTTCCGCACATCCTCGTACCGGATGATCTTGTCCACGACGTCGTCGGCCTGGTCAACCGTCTCCACGGCCAACCGGCCGATCGCCACATCGGTCTGAGCGTCGATCTGGCCCAGACCATCGGCAGTTACACGGGCGTAGAAATCATCGTAGCAACTGGATTCGATGTGGTCGTACACATCGGCATCGTCGGTTTCGTACGGCGGCACAAGCGGCTTCTGCCGCGTCGCGATGTTGCGATAGTCGTACGATCCATCCCCGAACAGCACCACGTATTGCAGCTTGTGCGACCAGCGGCTGAAGGCCCACGCGATATAATTGCGGATGGCCGTGGGGTCCAGATTACCGTTGGAGAACTCGTTATAGATCTGCTCGGTGGTCACCACCTCGACGCTCAGGCCGCGCGCGCGCCGATGATCCAGATAACGCTGCACCGGCGAGGCGCTCCGGCCCCCTGCCTTCATGAAATCCGGATGGGCAATCACCAGCACGTCCACGTCCAACGAACGGGCGCGCAGGTCGGCGATGTCGGCGGTATGCACACTTTCAACCCGCTTGGCCGAACCGCGCGTGCAGACGAAGTAATGGCGCGAGGCGGCCGGCGCGCGAAGCTGATCGGTAAACACGAAGCGGCCGTCGGTGGCCTGCGGTTGCAGTTGCAGCGGGTTGGCGGGGTCGGTAACGTCGAACCCGAGCACGTCGTTGCTGCTGAGATCCACAACCTCGTAACGCGCAAGGCCCGTACCTGCCGGCGACCAGAAGCTGAGACGGTCGTTCTCGGCCTTCAAGCTGCGGGTATAGTGGATCTCGTACCAATCCAGGTACCCGGTCGCCGGGACGCCATTGGAATACGTGATGCGAAGGCGGCTCATCTCGTCGGCGCCGATATCACCCCCACCGCCAACAAACGTTCCCGCCGACGCCCAGGCAATCCCCTCGCCGCCAACCCCCGGCACCATGAAGGAGCCCAGGGCCTGATTTTCCTGCTCAACGGTGAAGGTGCCCGGCCCACCGTTTGCGGCCGAACGCCCGGCATTGGCGCACCGTATCCGGTACAGCACACGCTGCGAGCGATCAACCCCGGTAAGCTTCATCGGAAACACGCGGGGATCGGCCGGGCGGGCGTCGTCCACCTGAAACTGCGTGCCGAACCAGTCGCGGCCGGAGCCACCACTCTTGCGGATATCAACGGCATTCAGGCGTTCCTCCTCCTGCAGCAACCGGCTGATACCGGTGCCCAGCGTAACGTCCGGCGTGCCGTTGGCGCCGCCAGCGGGATACCCGATACCGTTGTCGCCATCCACGGCTATCAGGTAGCTGTTGGTGGAGGTATACGGATTGGTGAAATGCGACGGGATGGAGTCGTTCCGCTTCACGCGCCAACGAACCGGGCCGGCGCCGTAGAACAACACGCGCGTTGGTTTGCCCCCGGCCTGCTCCACGATGGCCGGCACCTTGTGCATGGCCAATGTGTCGATCATGAGATCGAATTCCGGAAGCGGGCCGCCATCGCCACCGTACACGGCAATGCGCGCCGGATCAACGGTGGCAAGGTCCACGCCGGCCTGCTTGAAATCGTCGCTGGTAACCTCGTACAGGCCTTCCTCCTTCACCTCCACGCGCAGCCACGCGCGGGCATGCGGCCCTGCCGTGCGGCGTGCAAGCGAACCGGGCCGTTGGTCCACCCGCCATGCCGACGCAACATTGCTGTTCACGAATGCCGAACGGGTGAATTCGCTGAGCGGGCCGCCAATCCCCCGCACCGCAACGGCAGCGGAACCGTAGTTCAAGCGCAGCCGAACGCTGAGCACCGGACGAAGCCGATTCGCGCGAGCATCAAATTGATATGGGAGCACGCCGATGACACCGGAGTGAACGTCGCGCGCGATGCCGGTGTATCGTAGTTCCGCAACAGGTCGTGAGGCCTGCCATGCCGCGTATGCCTGAGCCGAGGGGTTGTATCGTGGCCGCGAGAATCCAAGACTGTCCGGCTGGAGCGTGGGAACCGGCGCAAGGCGGGCGTCGATCGGGTCGGCATAGGTAACGCCAAGCACTTCCAGGCTTGCACCGGTTGGCCCGGGCAACGCCACCGGGATGGTGATCACCATCGACATCGGCTGGCCGGCATCCCGACCGTTTGCCAGCACGGCGCCGGCCACCAACGGCAGCAGCAATCCGTTATCGGTGCGGTTGAACGTGACCGACGGCACCACCTCGATCGTTATGCCGCGCGAGTCGGACGCAAGAACGCGCGAACCCTGCGGGAGCAGGCCCACATTCTGCGCGCTCAGGGCCGCCGGAAGCAGCACAAGAAGCGAAGCGGCAATACCGATTCCGAGATTCGTTGGTTGACGCATGACAAGGTGTTTCTTCATTGCTTGTACTGACGAACCGCCCCCATTGCTGGTGTACGCGGCTGCTGGCGGATCAGGACAATGCGGAGACGGCCACGAATTAGCCGCTTGCTCCACCGTTGCGCAAGGGCAATTGCAGGTACCACCACAATTGCCCCAAAATCACTGCACACATCCAACCACGCAAGCGGTCGGATGGTTCAATACGATCCTCCATCGGCCACATTACCGATGTATTCCCGCCAGAACTTGAACAATTCCCAGGTGGCCCAGACATCACGCAAACAGTATTCCGCGATCTCCTCGTGTTTCCCCTCGCCCCAGAACCGTGGCACGTCGTAGCCGGTGATACCCTCGCCTTTCGGGCTCTTGATACCGAATGCCTTGCAGTAGAAATCGAAGTTGAAACGGCGCGTGGCACCATTGCTGCCGAACCCCCTGAAGCTGAGCTCCTCCTGAAGATCGACATGCTGGTCGTATTTCCAGCGCGATCCGGACATCAGGTTGCGGCTTGGTTTTACACGCAACGCGGCCGAGCGCAGCATCAGGAAGGGACAGTCGAAGCCGCGCCCGTTGAACGTGATCAACGTGTAGCCTCCACGCGCACGCCCCTTGTGCAATACCTCCCACCAACGCTCCATCAGCAGGCGCTCCGGCATTGTACGCCAGATCGATCCGTCGGACAGCCGTCCTTCGGTTTCGGGTGCTTCGTCGTCGCCTGTGTTGGAGTACACGCAGGCGATGGGCTCGGCATCCATCGAGGCAACCGAGATCATCCCCAACGACACCACACGGGCGGTAAGCGGGTTCAGGCTCATCATCCGCTTGCGCTCGTCGCGCTCCTCGTCGGTCTCGGCGCCGCGCAGCAGATATTCCTGCTGCGCCGGATCCAGCGACTCGAACTCGAGCGCGGCCGTTTCGATATCGAAGATCAGGTATGACATCAGATGTAAACGGATTGGAAGCTGGTATTCCATGAAACATTCGCGGCCGGAAACAACACCGCGCGAACCGCAGCCGGCCGGCGAACGCCTAGCATAGCCACTGGCAACACACGGGGCACCACACAGGCCATCGAAGCAACGCGCTAGGCCTGCCGGCGCTTATCCATCAGCGCATGCAACACCGGTTCCGGTACGAACTCCGCGACGTCGGCGTTGTAGCGGTTCAGCTCGCGAATGATGGAGGAGTTGAGATAGGAATAGCGCTCGTTCGGCATCATGAAAATGGTGCTGATCTCCTCGCGCATCTTGCGGTTCATCAGCGCCATCTGCAGCTCGTACTCGAAATCGCTCACCGCGCGCAACCCGCGCACAATCGCCAACGCGCCCTCGGCTTCCGCGAACTCCACGATCAACCCACCACAGAGCTTTACCTCAACGTTGCTGTAATCGGCCAGCGACGCGGCGGCCAGATCGAACCGTTCCTGCTGTGTGAACAAGGTCTGCTTCGCGCTGTTGATGGCCAGCGCCACGATCACACGGTCGAACATGCGCGCCGCACGGGCGATGATATCGATGTGACCGTTGGTGATCGGATCGAATGTGCCAGGATAAACCGCGGTTCTCATATAGTCAGGGATGGCCGTATGGAAATGCCGGCACACCGAATGCCGGCGGATGCGCCAAGATAGCGAGATCACACGCTTGCATGACGGAAGGCCACGCGGCACAGCGCCGCACCGGCACGTGCAAATCTGATCGGACACGGTCAGGCACGGACCTGATCAAGCACAGGCCTGCTCAGGCACGGGAGAAGATCGTGATGCGGGTATCGCCAAACGAACGTTCGGCTACCACGGTCGCGCCCTCCGGCGCGGCCAGCAACTGCGTGCCGGCATGTTCAACAACCAGCACGCCGTCGTCGGCAAGCGGGCCGCCTGGCGCCAGAAGCGCACGCACCAGCGCGTTGAACACCGGCGCGGCGTACGGTGGATCCACCAGAATCAGATCGTATCGCCCGGCGTCCTGCACCACGAACTTCATGGCATCGCGCGTGCGCACGTCGGCACGGTCGGTAATGCCAAGCGCATGCAGATTGTCGGCAATCACACCGGAGACACGGCGATCAAATTCCACGAACGTGCAATGCTCGGCGCCCCGGCTCAGGGCTTCGATGCCCAGCGCACCGGTACCGGCATACAGATCAAGCACGCGGGCGCCCTCGAACTCAATCCGGGTGGCAAGCATGTTGAACACCGATTCGCGCACGCGATCGGTTGTGGGGCGCAGCATTGAGCTTTGTGTGCTCTTCAACGTGCGCCCGCCGAACTCGCCGGCAATTATTCTCATTGGCTATCGTACCACAATAAACGGTTTCATCTTGGCGAACTTCTTTTCGCCTATCCCCTTCACGTCCATGATCTCCTCCACATTCCGAAACGGAACATGGCGGCGGCGGTCGATGATGGCGTCGGCTGTTTTCTCGCCAACGCCGGGAAGTTTCATCAGTTCCGGTTTCGGTGCACTGTTCAGGTCAACCGGCGCGGTAGGCGCGCCTTTGCCGGGCGTGGTTCCGGCCGGACGCTCTACGGCGTCGACAAGTTCCTCGGCAGTAACATCGGCCTGGGTTGTGGGCTGCCACGGCGCTGCCGTATCGGCTACGGCCAGAAGGCGTCGCACCTCGGCCATGCGTTCGGCTCGATAGGCGGCCACCACCGAGTCGTGCCGCCGCATCAGCAGCATAAGCTCGCGGTGCGCGGGCATCGCGCCACGATCCTCAACAAACGTTGTATACAGGAACCCTCCCAACGCGGTGGCGGCAAGCACCAACGTCACCGTGACGTCGCCGCGCGTGAGCCCCAGCTTGGACTCAAGCTTCGTAACTCGTGCCATGGCTCTCTCACTCGGTGCCGCGTGTGGCCGGCGGGTATGGTGTGGCGGGGGTTGCCGATCTCGGGGCAATCGGCCAGCGGGGGTTGCGAACTGTTTCAGCGGCAAGATAACGACACTTGAAGTGCGATCAACGCTTGTGCCAATTCTGTCGCACGGCTATCTTTGTGGCCCTTCCGCCCGCATAGCTCAACTGGCAGAGCATCTGATTTGTAATCAGAAGGTTGCAGGTTCGATTCCTGTTGCGGGCTCCATCAAGCAAACATGGCGGCAATTCCGGCAATCGGGGTTGCCGCTTGGCGTTTGAAGGGCACCGAATCACTGCTCGCCAGTGTTGTTCAACCGTCTGTTAGTCGCATTGCGGGCCTGTGGCATCGGACATCACAACCATGAAGCGATACCCACCCTTCACACGCTGCGTGGCCACCCACACGTAACGCTGCGGTATTCCCTTGCCACTGCCACCGGTATACCACTCCCACTTCGCAATCGTGGAATAGCCGTACTCCTTGTCTCGGACGCGGGCCAGCCGGGCCGCCGAAATCGAGGCAACAGGAATGGCGCCTGCCATCGGCTTGCCAAACGTTCGCTGCAACGGATCGAGCACCGCGGCCGCGAACATCCGCAGCCTTGACATATCGTTCGTGGCGATCCGGCGAACCTCCCACGTGATGTATATCGCCTTGCGGTGGCAGCGTTTGATGTCGAGAACGTCGAAGTGCAGGCACTGCGATTGCTTCGTGCCCGGCCCTGCCAGGCAGCCACGATCGCCCGCGGGCACCGTGTCGGCAGCCACCAGGTAGGCATACGCATCGTCCCTGTTCAGAATATCCTCACTGCTGGAGAGGTTGCTGTAATCCCAGGCGGTGGAGTCCACAAGTTCCAGAACCGCAGAATCCGGCATGCCAAGCCAGGCGCCGCAGAGCCCGAACAACGAGTCCGGCGGGATGGACTGCGCGGCCGCCGCAGCGGTTGCCAGGATCATCCCAACAAGAACAGCACGAAGTAGTCGCATTCATTTCTCCATGAGTTGTGCAAGGATAGGCCCATGCAACTGCATGCGCAAACCGGAATTCCGATATCCTTACGCCCGCGTTGTGATCCGCTGCCGCGCTCCCGGCAAAGCCCGCACCCGAAACACAAAGGCGCCCCCGGACAATGTCCCGAGAGCGCCTTGTTGAATACGAAAAGCCTGCGTGGCCGAACCGCGATCAGTTCCCGGTTGCCAGCACGCGGGTCATGGCCGATACATAGCCGGTCACCGGAAGCGTGAAGCTCGGGATGGTGACACCGCTGACGGTCGTGCCGGATACATCGATCACCTTCCCCTGCCGTTCCTCGCGGGCGATCACACCCAGCGACGGCACGGTCCAGGTTGTGCGCGCCAACGATTCGCTCTTCAGCTTCACTGCCTGCACACCAACAATCGGAATCGAGATCAGCACGGAGACGCTGACCTCCAGCTTGTGTGTTGTCTTGGTGGCGGTATAGCTGGTTCCGCCGATGGTGATCGACTCGGTGGTCGACGCCGTCGCCGAATCAGCAACGCCGATCTTCACCCCCTGAAAACCCGGGATCGCAAGATCCATCTGCACGGTATCGGCGGCCTCGCCCACGAACCACTTCGCCACCGTGGCGTTCAGGCGCGCCTCCTGCATCCACTGCCGGCCAAGATCCACATTGATAACGCTGGTTGTGCTGACGTCCAGATCCGGGGCCAGCGACGCATAACGGTAGATATCGTTGGTGCCGGACTGTTGCTGAAGCCGGACGGAGTCCGCCACGGTAATAATGCTGCCACCGGCGATGATGCTGTCCACATATACGGCAACGCCGGTGCGGCCATACACCGAAGCCGATGGGTTGACAAGTGTCCATGTGCGCGTGCGCTCGGTAAGCGCCACCTTCTGCCCCGTGCTGGGATCGGTCTGGTAGCTGTTCATCTCGTAGCGGGCCCCCTGCTTGAAACTCATGGTGGCTGCCGGCGGGGTTGGCCCTGGATCGCTGGGTGTTGTCTCACAGGCGGCGAGGCTGGTAAGCCCCAGCAATGCGATTACAAGCGTGCGTGCGTTCATGTCTGGTTCTCTCGCGTTATAGGAGTTCGGAGTCCTGCCGGCCCGCGCACAGGATGCGGCGGATCGGCCTGGCCCTGATCGATATGCTATTCAAGTGATTCCGACGGCGGGCCGATTGTGACATCTGGCCCATCCGGCGGCCGTGTTGCCCGTGGACACACGGAAACCGACCACAAGTTTAATCATACAACATGGATAGGCCGCCGCCCAACAGGCAAACCGGGATAACGGCGTGCCCCGTTGCCCGCAACCAGCACAACGTATGTGGCGGACAACATGTTAGGCCGCACCATAACCGACCACGCCCGAAAGCCCCATGGACACTGGCTTACACCGGCCTGGAGGCATCATCACATGCGCCTGCCCACCGCTCCGCGCAATCCAAACACACGCAACGCTCGTAGGTGAAGGAGAACCTTTGATACCTCCCAGGATGGTGCAAGGGACGATTCATTCACAAACATACTCAGACCGCTATGCGAACATTTCTAAAGCGAGGCGCCCCACTTCTTGCAGCCATTGGGATAGCGCTCCCGATCGGTCTCGGTTGGGCATCCAGCCATCGCGAGGCACCGCTGATCAGCAACGACCCCCTTGCCGACAACACCGATCTGTACGCGTTCCGCAGCCCGGACGACACAAACACGGTGACGCTGATTGCCAACTACATTCCGTTCGAGCTTCCCGAAGGCGGACCGAACTACTTCAGCTTCGGCGAGAACATCCGCTACGAGATCCACGTGGACAACGACGCCGCCAAGGCGGGCGACGAACTGACCTATCGTTTCACGTTCACGAACACGAACGAGGACCCCACCACGTTCTTCAACATCCGCCTTGCCAAGCAGAATCTGAAGACGACCTACAAGTGCGAGCGCAGCACCGACGGCGGGCAGACCTGGACGACGATCATCAACAACGGAGTGGTGCCGCCGGCGAACATCGGCCCGCGCTCGATCGAGGGCGCAGCCGGCCTGAACACGCCGTACGAAACGCTGATGGCCAACGCCATCACAACGGCGAATACCGGCGAGAAGATTTTCTGCGGCCCGGTGGACGATCCGTTCTTCGTGGACCTTGGCGGCATCTTCGACCTGGGCCAGACACGCGACAAGAACGGCACCGGCGCCGATCGCGCACGCGACGGCCTGGCAGGTTTCAACTGCCATACGATCGCAATTCAGGTGCCGATCCAGACGCTGCAGAAGGACCACAAGGCGGTGAGCAATGCCACCAACATTCTGGACGGCGATTACGTGATAGGCGTATGGGCCTCGGCCTCGCGCCCGCAGATCACAACGCTGAGCAAGACCGGTGCGAAGCCGGCTGTTTCCGGCGACTGGGTTCAGGTGTCGCGCCTTGGCATGCCGCTCACCAACGAAGCGGTGATCCCGATCGGCATGAAGGATAAGTGGAATGCCACCAGCCCGTACGACGGAACGAACGAGCTGTCGTTCGCGCCGTATTTCGTGAACCCCGAGCTGGCACTGTACATGGACGACAGTCAGTTCGGCGGCGCTGTTCCGGCGCTTGCGCCGCTGCGCATCCAGAGCAAGTCGCTGGGCGCGTTCGACTTCCGCAACGGCAAGGACGGCCTGTACGGTCTGCCGCAGAGCGCACGCTCGGGCACGGCGCTCAGCGATTCGGCCTTCGGCTCGATCCTCCTTCAGCAGGGCGCGCCGCGTTCGGCGGACCTGCTCCCGATCTTCTACACGGGCGTGCCCAACCTGCGCCCGTACCAGCTTGCCACCGGCAAAACCGGCGGCCCGCTTTCAGAAGGCAAGCCGTTCATCAACAACTTCCTTCCTTCGCTTGGCGACATGCTTCGCCTGAACATGGCGGTGCCGGTTACGCCGCGCAACCATCCGGACTTCAGCTCCGAGGGCATCATCGCCACGGCGGTGCTGGGCCTTACCAACCCGACGTACACGAACCCGAATCTGCAGTGGATACCGAACATGGACGGCTTCCCCAACGGCCGACGCCTTGAGGACGATGTTACCCGCATCGAACTGCAGGCCGTGGGTGGCGTGGCGCTGGCAGCGATCGGCCTTTGGTACGACGACTACACCGGCACCGGAAGCCCGGTAACCCCGAACCTGCTGAGCGTGCTCACGTATTCGGCCGGGCCGGAAGCCAACGATGTGCCGCTGCGCAACACGTTCCCGTACATGGCGCCGCCGCACCGCGGGTACGACTACAACAAGCGCCTTACCACCGGTGCCGTTCGCGGCGATGACGGCGGCAGCGCGCTTGGCATGGCTGCACCGGCCGGATTCTTCGTTGGCCGCAACTACCCGAACCCGGCCAATACGTCGACCACGTTGCGCTTCCACCTGAACGCAACAAGCATGGTCACGATGGTTGTGTACAACAACGAAGGACGCGCGGTGGCCACGATTGTGGACGGGCAACTGGGCAGCGGCGATCACCAGGCAACCTGGGCGCCCGATGCAAGCATGCCTTCCGGCACGTACGTGGTGGCGCTGAACGTTGGCGATGCCACGGTTGCAACCACGAAGCTGACGCTGGTACGATAACCGATGAACATGCGAAACCGATGGGCGGAAAGCTGGCGCCCGAAAGCTCCGCCGGCTTTCCTCCCCCGGGTTCGCATCGGCAATGGCAACAGCGCGCTTGCGGTGTACAACACAACGGGCCTGCCTCCCGCAATCGCAAGCCGCCCAAGCCAGACATCGATCGGCCGCACGCTGCCAAGCCCCGCGCTGCCTGGGGAGATAGCCAATCACGGGCCGGGTACGTGCGGCCGGACGATGCCGACAACACACAGGCGACTCACGACAAGAGACCCACAGTTACGCACACAGATGTTACCGACCGAACAGATGATCAACCGAACCATTCTTACCATGCTGTCCCTGGCGTTGTTCGCCATTGCCGCAAGCGGATGCAGCCAGGATACGGGCAACGCGGCCGACCGCACAAGCGCCAACACCCCATTCGCGATACCAGGCCTGAAACCGCGCCCCGAAGGGCTGGGGACTCAGGAATTCGTGAAGGTGAAGCAGCGCTACGATCAATACAGCCTCCGGATCAATACCGGGCAACGCGACGTTGAAGCATGTGTGGGCCTGGCCCAGTTGTTCATGAATGAAGCGCGCGTGACCGGCGACCACCCCTATTATTACCCGGCTGCCGAGAAGCTGCTCGACGAGGCCCTGCGCCGCTCACCGAACGATCTGGCGGCACTGATATCGAAGGGATCGGTCCTGCTTTCGCTGCACCACTTCGCCGAGGCATTGGAGATTGCCGAGCGTGCACGGCAGCTATCGCCCGGCACGGCGATTATCCACGGCATCATCTGCGACGCCAACGTGGAACTGGGCAACTATGCCCGGGCGGTACAGGCAGCCGATACCATGGTGGCGCTGCGCCCGGACCTCAGGTCCTACTCACGCGTATCCTACCTTCGCGAGATTCATGGCGATGTTGACGGCGCCATCGATGCCATGCGGATGGCCGTTGAAGCCGGCGCGCCCGGGATGGAGGACACCGAATGGTCGCGGTACATGCTGGGTCTGCTGCACTTGAACCAGGGCGAACTGGGCAAGGCCGAGGGGTTGTTCCGCACCTGCCTGCAATTGCGCCCGAACTATCCGTTCGCGCTCGCCGGCCTTGCACGCGTTCGATCGGCCGAGGGAAAGATGCCGGAGGCCATCACGCTGCTGGACAGCGCATCAACGCTGATCCCCGAGTTTTCCTTCGCCGAGCTGCAGGCCGACATGTATCGGGCTACTGGCGATACACGGCGTGCCGACTCGCTTGTAGCAGCCGTTGAAGCGATGCTGCAACAGGACGAAGCGGCGGGCCATCTTGCCGACAAGGAGTTCGCCCTGCTGTACGCCAATCATGGCGTGAAGCCCGAGCAGGCCGTGGAGCGCGCCCGGAAGGAATTGGCACGCCGTCCGGAAAACATCGAGGCCGAGGGCGCGATGGCGTGGGCGTTGCTGCGCGCCGGGCGCGCCGCCGAAGCCAGAACGTATATCACCAAGGCCATGCGGATGGGCACCAGGGACGCGGTGATGCTCGCGCATGCGGGGCTGATCGAACGTGCGCTGGGCAACACGGCGGCCGCCACGGATCTGCTCCGCCGTTCGGCGACCGCGAATCCGCATCTGCCCATGTTGCTGCAAGCGCAGATTCGCCCGGCTGTGCAGGGATAACATTCGCACGAAATTCGCGGCGAACATGCCGCACGTACTCTCCTGCTGCGATCACGCAGTCAACCGGCCCGGGATGCCCGCACAGTGCGGCGCCTGGGCCGGTGTTGTTATATACGTTCGCCGCCGATCCAATCCGCAGGCGCCGGGAATTCGTACCTATTGCAATTCCTCGAACGGCAATTCCTCGAACGGCAATTCCACGGCAATCAACGATCCACATGAACGCACGAACCGTTCTCCTGACAACAACGGCGATGATGGCTGGCGCGCTTACCGCCACGGCACAGAACGGCCTGCGAACGCAGCGCGATACGATGAACATCAAGGCCGACTCGGTTACCGTACATGCGACGCGCGCGTATTCGGCGGCAAGCGATATACGGTTCCGGGCAGCAGACTTCGCACTGCGCCCGCGCGCTTCGGCGCAGGACATGTTGCGGGCGGTGCCCGGCCTGGTGATTGCACAGCACGCCGGCGGTGGCAAGGCCGAGCAGATCTTCCTCCGCGGATTTGATGCCGACCACGGTACCGACGTGAACATCACGGTGGACGACGCGCCGGTGAACATGGTATCACACGGCCACGGTCAGGGGTATGCCGATCTGCACTTCGTGATCCCCGAGACAATCGAACGTGTGGACGTTGTAAAGGGACCATACTTCGCCCGCTACGGCGACCTTACCACAGCCGGCGCGGTGGCGTTCCGTACGGCCGATTCCCTGCGGGAGAATATTGTGCGCGTTGAGGGCGGCTCGTTTGCAACATATCGCACCGTGGCGCTGATGCGCGCGCCGTTCAGTGCGCCCGGGGTGTCGGCGTATTATGGCGCCGAGGTCTTCGGCTCGCGCGGGTATTTCGATGCACCGCAGAATTTCCAGCGCGTGAATCTCGTCGCCAAGGTCCGCACCGCGGTGGGCACGGGCGGCTCGCTCTCGGCCAGTCTTTCGGGCTTCAGTGCCGGATGGGATGCCAGCGGGCAGATTCCGGAGCGCGCGGTGGAGCGTGGCCAGATCTCGCGATATGGTTCCATCGACCCCAACGAGGGCGGCGCCACGTCCCGCACAACTGCCACCGTGCGTTATGCTTCGGGCGGCAGTTCGCCGCTGGTGATCACCGGTTCGTTCACCGACTACCGATTCCGGCTGTTCAGCAACTTCACGTTCTTCGCAAACGATTCCGTGCGCGGCGATATGATCGAACAGACCGACCGCCGCTCGATACTGGCGCTGAAAGCGGAGAACGACATGTTCTATGCCATCGGCGATGTTGGCATGCGAACGAAGTTCGGCGCCGACCTCCGCACCGACGACATCAGCGCCGCACTGTACCACGATTCGGCCCGCGTACGGCTTTCGGTCACCAGCGACGCGACCATAGCGCAACGCCAGATTGCACCGTTCGCCGAGCAGGAGATCGTGCTGCCGTGGGCGCAGATTCTGCTGGGCGTGCGCGCCGATTATTTCACGTTCGACGTGGAAAACACACGCGCCCAGGGAGCGCAGCCGGATGGCGTTGCACAGCAGTTCCTGATTTCGCCCAAGGCAAACATCTCTGTTCCTGTAAATGAGGATCTCACGCTCTTCGCCAATTCAGGCTTCGGCTTCCACTCCAACGACGCACGCGACGTGGTAAGCGCGCGGGGCGAACGCACGCTGCCCCGCGCGTTCGGCGCCGAGCTGGGTATGCGGTATGACGCACCTTCGGCAGCGTTCAGGTGTGCGGCCTCGGCATGGCTGTTGAACATGGAGAGCGAGTTTGTGTACGTGGGCGATGAAGGCGTTACCGAACCAAACGGCCGCACGCGCAGGCAGGGACTGGACCTGGAGCTGCACGCCACCCCATTGCCCTGGCTGGCGATCGGCGCCGAGGCCACGATCTCGCGTGGCCGCATGGTGGACGAACCCGATGGCCAGAATGCAATTCCGCTTGCGCCGAACTTCACCTTCAGCGGCAATGCGGTAGCCCGCCTGGGCCAGTTCTCCGCCGCGGCGCGCCTGCGCATGGTAGGCGATCGGCCGGCCAACGAGACGAACACGGTTCGCGCAAAGGGGTACGGCATCGTGGATCTTTCCGCTTCGTATCGCGTTGGCATTGTGGAGCTTTTCGTGAACGCCGAGAACCTTCTGAACACCGAATGGAACGAGGCGCAGTTCGCCACCGCGAGCCGCCTGCGCAACGAAGTCGCGGCGGTTTCCGAGCTGCACTTCACGCCCGGCACACCGCTTTCGGTGCGCGGCGGCATGGCTGTACGTTTCTGACACAGGCCTGTGCCCGCTTCGAAGACAAAAGCACGGAATGACATGTCTCACCTCGCCGACACAGGCGGCTGGCATAGCCCGGCTGATGCATGTGGCAGATCCCGTGGATGGGAGACCCCGCTACGCCGCGTGGGGCTGGGCGAGAACGAAGGCTGTTCCTATCCGACAGAGCGATGTGCCGTGCAGTTGCTGGGATCCAGCCTTACAAGACGCCGTGGGCGACGCCTGGCTGTAGTATACCCCGAGCATATGCACAACAGCGCCCCAGGCATGTCCCGTCCTTCTTGCGGCCATGCCAGCAGAGAAATCGCTGTTGGGCCGGTGTGAAGTCTCCCGAACACGGCTTCATCCATCACAGAGCATCGGCACGTGTGCTGCGCATCGCCGGGAGAGAGGCCTGGCATGCTCAACTCATTGCGCCGCGCGAGCCCGACATCGAAAGACTCATCCGGCCCGACAGTGGGTTCGCAGGCATCCCTCAGGAATGCCCCGCATGACCTACCCCCCCTCCCTCGCCATCCCATTCGTTCATTGAGATTCCCGAACACGGCTTCATCCATCACAGAGCATCGGCACGTGTGCTGCGCATCGCCGGGAGAGAGGCCTGGCATGCTCAACTCATTGCGCCGCGCGAGCCCGACATCGAAAGACTCATTCGCCCCGGCAATAGGTTCGCAGGCATCCCTCAGGAATCACAGACACATAGCCCCCATCCCCGGTACCGGTGCTCCTTGAGGAAAGATCAGCTCCACCTGCGGAACGCACCCGGGACTTCTCTCCTGCGCCGGTTGGCGCACTTCAACCCAATGTCGTGTTTCCAACGGAGCGCATGAATCTTACAGCGAAACGCATGCAACTGACGAGGAGCCCTTGCCTGTGCCTCCGATTGGAAGCGCTCACCCAGCACCGACCGCAGACCGATCCTGTATCCTGCAATGGGCAACGTCGAGCCAAACACACCCAGAAAAAAAAGAGGCGGGCCTACGGGGAGTTTTTCCCGCCAGGCCCGCCAGCGTGATCCAATGGATCACGTATGATAGCCGCGTCGATTACGGACGACCAACCGTCTGGAATTGGAAGCGCTCACCCAGCACCGACCGCAGACCGATCCTGTATCCTGCAATGGG
>CBHYLN010000011.1:0-57871 GCA_966128725.1 uncultured bacterium
CCGGTGAAGGCTTGTGTCCGTCGTGGCGCATCGATCGATCTGGTGCTCGAGCGCGGCCGGGAGAACCGTTCGCAGTTCGTCTTCGCAACGGCCCGGGGTCGAGAGGTGATCTTCTGGCAGAGTGCTCGCACGGCGAAGCAGGCCAGGCCCGCGGTGGCGGTGCCCACTGCCCGTGCGTCGGGGCGCGTGCTGGAGATCGCTGTCGACAGCCACGAGCGCTACCCGTGGACGTTCGCCGCGCAGCAGGCGACGACTCGCCGTCAGGCATTGCCCGCCGGCGACTATGCGGTCACCGTCGATGGTCGAGTCGTTGCCACGGTCGAACGCAAGAGCCTCGCCGATCTCGTCGGCACGCTCACCTCCGGCAAGCTGCGTTACCTGATGGCCGATCTCGCGACCGTGCCCCGCGCCGCGCTGGTCGTCGAGGACCGCTGGTCGTCCGTCTTCAAGCTGGATCGTGTCCGGCCTTCGGTGGTCACCGAAGGGCTCGCCGAGGCACAGGTGCGCTTCCCCACGGTGCCGATCGTGTTCTGCGAGACACGACAGCTCGCGCAGGAGTGGGCGTACCGGTTCCGCGGCGCCGCGGTTGCCCAACGCGTACCCCGCGCGGCCATCCTGCAGGATCAGCAACGACTCGGTGGTGTCCGAACACGGCACGAACGTGGCGTCCAGCAGGATCTCCTCCGGATCGACCTCGTCCTGCGCACGCGCCAGAGGCGGGGCACAGAGCAACAACAACAGGGCGATAACAATTGCTCGCATGAACGGGCGTGGGCGCGCGGGCTGCATCCCCGCGCATCGGCTGTTTGTACCGTTGCGGAGCCTGCACAGGGTGTGCAAACGGGAATTGGGAAAGAAGATACAACGATCGATGGGCGAATCGAAAGGAACATGCCGGCCGCTGCCCGCGAGCCATGCCCGCGGTTGTATCTTGCAAGCCATGAGCATGCAGCATTACACGAAGATGTCGGGCGCGGGCAATACGTTCATCATGATGGATGGCCGGGCGCTTCCGGATGGGGTGGACCTGGTTCGCCTGGCGCAACAGGCATGTGACGCCACATTGGAGCACGGCGGCGCCGACGGCTTCATCGCCGTCGACAGCGCGGATGGCGCCGATGACTTCGTGATGCGGTATTACAATCGCGATGGCTCCACCGGCATGATGTGCGGCAACGGAGGCCGCTGCGCCGTGCGTTTCGCCGCCGATCACGGCCTGGTGCCGCATCCGGACAACATCCGATTTACCAACGCTGGTGTGCCCTACCAGGCCGCCATCACCGGGCTCGGCGTGCGGGTTGGCTTCCCCGATCCGCGGCGCTTCGTGCTTAACCGTACTCTTGCGGTAAACGGCGGCGAGCTGCGGTATCATTTCGCCGACGTTGGCACTCCGCACGCCATCCTGTTCGTGGACGAAGCCGGCCTGGCCGCGCACGTTTCCGATGTGGACGTCGCGGCGCTGGGTGCGGCCGTACGCAACCACCCGGACTTCGCGCCCGATGGCGCCAATGCGAACTTCGTGGAAGTACGGCCAAACGGCCAGGGCATCATCCTGCGCACCTTCGAGCGCGGCGTTGAGGCCGAAACCGGCGCATGCGGCACGGGGGCGATCTCCTGCGCCATCGTCGCGGCCATGCGGTACGGCCTTGCAGCGCCGGTTACGGTAACCACCTCCAGCGGCGCCGAACTGCGTGTCGATTTCCGGTTTGGCGACGAAGGCGGGGTAACCGATGTGTGGCTGGAGGGCGGGGCCGATGTGATGATCGAAGGAGAGATCGAGCTGGGGGGGTGATGGGGGGCTGCCAACAGATTTATTGGTGCATCAGCCATGCCTCGCCTACGGGTTGCAAACAATGTTCGCCGTCGTTGCGAACAATGATGTGTTGGACGTTGCCACCATAGTTACCAGAAAACATAGGCGGGGCAAGCGTCTTCCATATGCAGACATTCCGCTACAGTTGTGTTGCCATCCGCAGCCTCACAAATCCCCGTGGCCCACGTGTCCTTCGGAGGCTTCTCGTTGGAATACCAATAAAGTGCGCAGTGGCAGACTGGCTCGCACGGTGCAGGCCCGCCGGTGACGATCTTGGCACGATAGCAGTCCGTATCGTATCCACCATCGCCGGTGTTACCGCCTCCGCCACCAAATTCATCTCCGTTGCCGAGTTGGTTACCGCGACCACCGGAACCGCCTCCCCATCCGCCACGCCTAGGACCCCAAGGGCCACCTTCAAACCAGCTGCCGCCTCGACCGCCGCCGGGGCCACCGCCGATTCCTCCATCAGGGCCGTCGTCAAATCCGAATATTGGTCCGCTGCCAAGCCAGTCGCCAGCGCTGCCGACGCCGGCACCCCATGGCGGGGGCATAGTCTCACCCCGGGCACTTACAACACGAGGATAAAGAAATGCAAATACCATAACAGCCATGAAAATGGCCATCGAGATTTTCTTCATCGCACCCTCCTGAAAACGCTATCGCGTAGTGATGAACTTTTGTACCGCGAGGATTCGATCCACGTTCTGAACAGTGATGAAGTAGGTTCCGTGGTCCGGGGCGCGGAAGTGCTCAGTGCGCAACGTGCTACCTCCGGGTACTGCTGGCAAAACTGTCACGACTTGCCCGTTGCTTCCATAGATCACCACTCTGGCATCGTGTTCCATGTCGCGAAAGCTGATAATTGCCTCGCCCGGCATCCCGATTGCCGATGTAACACGGAGGTCGACGTTCTGCTCACTCGATGTGCTTCCGTTGACCGCGTCATCGATTGAGCGCTTCACCAACAAGTGATTATTATAGTCCTGCAATGCAAGCTGATATGCCGGCCTGTCCAGCACACGCGAGGCGCCGATGGTATAGGCGTCGCGGCGCGAGAAGTTGTATTGCCCCGGGCCATAGGCGAACGCGCCCACCCCGATGAACATGGCGTGGCCGTCCATCGTTGAGGGCACAACGAACTTCATCAACCCGGCGATTGTTGATGTGCCGAACACCGAGGGGCGACCCGGCTGCGGGCTGGGCATGATCAACATGGAATCCAGCAGCGCAATACATTGCGAATCGGCCGCGCGTACCAGGTACACAACGTAGATCAACGTGTCCAGCGAGCGATAGTCGCCGGGATCCTGAACACGGGTGATCGGGTTTGCCCACGACCACTCCTTGAAGAAACTTACGGTGTCGCCGGTGTGAACCGTGAAATTGTCCGTTCGGCTGTTATAGTTCAGATACTCCGGTGCCGCGTTCACAACGCGCCGGTACTTCCAATGCAGAAGATTGAGTTGCTGGCCGTTCAGGGTGGGTTCGGTGAAGCGATAGAAGATGCGGCTGGTTGAATCGTAAGCCATCGAGAACGTGTACGATGCGGAGACCCGTGTGTCGTTCAGCGTATCGCCGCCGGAGTATCGATACACCCACAGCGAATCCTGGATGTGAATCCACTGATCGGGCCGGTCCCATCGATTCGAGATACGCTCCTGCGCGTGCACCACACCGGCGATGAACAGAACCCCGAGCACAATGCTGAAAAAAGTTCGCATATGGCCTCCAATACGTATTCGAAACTTCAACCGAAAGAGTCAAGTAGCAAACATGTGGGGGCAGTGCAAACGTACGATACCGGCGCAGGGAATGCAACAAAAAATGCATTTGTGCAATGCTGACTGAAAGGGCTCGAACGATTGTCTGTAAAGGCTTTGGCGGCGGCACGCTCGCCTGAATTTGTAGTAGGAGCGGCGCTGGATTGTACAATTGGATTTTATCTCAACATACGGTTCATCTGTTAATGCCGGTCGCCTTTGCGCCCTACAACGCCGTAGCGCCGTGTTTCACCGCAAGCTGTCCGCAGGCGGCGTCGATATCCTTCCCGCTGGACGAACGCACCATCACCGTAACGCCGGCATCCTTCAGCTTGTTGATGAACGCGTCGAACTGTTCCGGCGAGGTCGGGCGCAGCCGTGCGGAGATGCCCGTGGGTTCGGTAAACTCGATGGGGTGAAATGGGATCACGTTCACCTTGCTGGGCACCCGGCGGGTAATGCGGGCCAGCCGACGTACGTCGGCATCGGTGTCGTTCCAGCCGTCGAACAGGATGTACTCGTACGTCACCGGCTGCCGCGTGCAGCGGTAGTAGTACTCCACTGCGTCGAGCACCTCGGAAAGCCCGAATCGGCGGTTGATCGGCATCAGCTCGCTGCGCATGCCGTTGGTGAGCGCATGCAACGACAGCGCCAGCTTCACGCGCTGGCGTTCGTCGGCCATGCGGCGGATGCCGGCCGGCAGTCCGCTTGTCGACACCGTGATATGCCGGGCGGCTACAAGTTCGTTTTCGGGGTCGGTGAAAATCGCCACCGCGCTGAACACGTTCTCGTAGTTCAACATCGGCTCGCCCATGCCCATGAACACCACGTTGGTGATCCGCTCACCTGCGGCGCGTTCAACGCCCAGAAACTGCTCCACGATTTCGCCGGCCGTCAGGTTCCGCTTCATCCGCATCGACGCGGTTGCGCAGAACTTGCAATCCAGCGGGCAGCCCACCTGCGTGGATACACAGATCGTGCGGCGCCGGGGTTCGTTCTGGTCATCGCGGGCCTCGCTGGGGATCAGCACCGATTCGATGTTGAATCCGTCGCGCGTGCGCCACAGAAATTTGATGGTGCCGTCGGCGCTGGTCTGCGTGTCAACCAGGGCAAGGCTTCCAAGGTCGGCGCGTTGCGCAAGCTGTGCCCGCAGCTCGCGCGGCAACGACGTCATCGCCTCGAAGTCCGGCGCGCGATGCTGATAGATCCACGACGCAACCTGCCGCGCGCGATATGCCGGCGCGCCAAACGTAGCCAGCAGCGCGGCCATCTCGCCTGCGTTCATGCCAACCAGAACCGGGCGCGCGGCGGGCGCAACCTCGGCAACCGGAAGCGATATGGGGTTGTTGTCGTCCATCGATAATCGTACATGCCACGGGAATACATCCGCGGAGCCCCAAGATACGCACCCTTGCCCAGCGATTGCGCCGCGGTGGCCCTGCGCAACCATCATATACACCTGGTGCTAGGCGCCGGTTGGCGCTCGCCGGCCGGCCGGAATCAGGCTTCGGGATGGGGATGCATGCCGCGTGCCCGGAACGCCCGGCGGCCGATTGCATTGTTGAGCACGGCACGCTAACTTGCGCGGGTCACTACAACAACCCAACATCAGCAACGCTGAGTTCATATCCCGTCAGGGTTCCCGGTTCGGGCGCCTCGCGCGGTGATTTGCAGGATATCCCGGTGCGGCGAACCAGCCACTGGCCGGGGACTCCGGGCGATGCGCGTCGCCACATGCGCTGTGCCACGGCCGTTTGGGGCCGGGCATGCTGCCCGCGTTGACTGGTTGTTGGTTATCACCACGGCACAACCGAAGAAGCCAGGAGGGGCGATGGATAAGATCATCATCACCAACGCGACGGCAATGCTCGCGAAGTATGGTCAGGAAGGATATGCGGCAATCCGTGCCGCGGTGGATCGTATCGTGGCCGCCGATGCCGGGCGTGGCCTGCGCACGGCCGTCTACGAGATCGATCAGGCTGCGCAGATGGCAACCATTGGCGCGCAACCCGTGGACAATCCCGAAAGCGCGCGGCAGAACAAGATGGCGGTGGATGCGCTGGACGAGGCCCTTGCACCGGACTACATCATGATCCTGGGGTCCACCGATGTGATACCGCATCAGGCCCTGAACAACCCGTTGTACGATGGCGCGCACGACCCCGACCGTTCCGTGCCCAGCGACCTGCCGTATGCATGCGACGCCCCGTTTGGCAACGATGTGGCCAAGTACACCGGGCCCACGCGCGTTGTGGGGCGCGTGCCGGATCTTACCGGCCATGGCGATCCGGCCTATCTGCTGGGCGTGCTGGACACCGTGGTCGGGTGGCGCTCACGCCCGCGCTCGGAATACGCGCGATACTTCGGCATCTCCGCGCAGGTGTGGGAGGATTCCTCGGCCCTGAGTCTGCTGAACGTATTCGGTTCGTCCGACGAGATGCAGATCATCCCGCCGCGCAGCCACGAGTGGTCCGTGGAGCTGCTGGCGCGCCCGGCGCACTTCATCAACTGCCACGGCGCCATCGCCAACCCCCGGTATTATGGGCAGCAGGGCGGGCGGTATCCGGTGGCGCACGATGCGCAGTACCTGAGCGCGCAGCAGCTTACCGAGGGGACTATTGTGGCGGCCGAGTGCTGCTACGGCGCGGAACTGTACAACCCGGCCATGGCCGGCGATGTGATGGGGCTGTGCAATACCTACATGGCCAAGCGGGCGTATGCGTTTTTCGGCAGCTCAACGATTGCGTACGGGCCGGCCACGGGCAATGGGTCGGCGGATTACATCTGCCAGTTCTTCCTGAACGGCGTGCTGGGCGGCGCCTCGGCCGGCCGCGCGGCCTTGACGGCGCGTCAGGAGTTCGTGCGCCGCTCTGGATTGATGGACCCTGTGGATCTGAAAACCCTGGCGCAGTTCAATCTGATGGGCGACCCATCGGTGCAGCCGGTGGAGGCCCCTGTTTCGCATGCGCTGTCGGAGGAGGGTGGCAATCCGATGCGTTCGCTGAGGCGCCACCAGCTTCGCAGCGAAGGCAAGCAGCTTGCGCGCACGATACCCGTGGCCAAGCGCGTGAAGGCCACGGCCTCGGCGGCGAAGATTGGCGATGCGGTGCAGGCGTTGATCCGGTCGTCGGCATTGGGCCAGACCAACATCCTGAGCTACAATATCCGCGGCGGGGGCTTCTCCGGCAGCGGGGCCAAGGGGTTTGCGCATGCGGGGATCGGCGCCAAGGCAGGTGCCGGCGGCGACGGCGCGGCCATCCACGTTGTGCTGGGCTCGCGCGAACCCGCCCGCGATGGCGGCGTTGGGCGCGGTGTTGCGCTGGTCGTGTGGGAGGAAAACGGCGCGGTGGTCGCCTATCGCGAACTGCATCAGCGGTGAGCGCGGGTCATGTGGTGATTCAGCTTCTTCTCCGCATCTTGCGCCGTGTGTTGCGCTGGCGGCATTTGTTCATCTGCATCAACGGACACGTGATGGAACAGCTACGAGGGCATGTGATAAGCAAACAGTTCGCTCCGGGGAGCAAAAGCGAGCACGATGCGGTGGTGCTGGTGACCGCCGCCGGCGAATACGTACTGCGTCGCCGGCGCGGTAATCCGTTTCAGGATGATGAGCTGGATGGCCTTGTTGGGCACGAGATCGTCTGCCGAGGCGACGTCGCGGGCCACACGGTCATCATGTCCGAGTGGAGCGTGCTTGCCTGACACGCATGCTTTCCGGCCCGTGGCAGCACCCGCCGCCGGCACTGGCAGCGCGCGCGAACATCGATATCTCCGTATTGGCGACTTGCACTCGCCTTCGTGGCGGTGTATGTTATCGGCCGTTGGTATGGTGCCGGCACGGTCCGTGCCAGGGCTTCATCCGTTGTATAGGTTCAGGGTGGTGGGAATGTTGTATAGCGGTGCCTGGAAACGAAAAAGCGGTGAAGGAGAACCTTCACCGCCTGACGTTGAGACTTTGGGTGCCCGGAACAGGAGTCGAACCTGCACGTCCATAAGGACACTACACCCTGAATATAGCGCGTCTGCCAATTCCGCCATCCGGGCTCAAAAGGAAGGCAAATATACGCGGACTGATACACCGGTGCAATTCCGTTCTGTAAAAAAGCATTCTTCTCGATGATCCGTTGTATTTGGTCGGTCGTGGTGCTGTGGTGCGTGGCGTGCGCGATCGCATCGGCACAGGAACGTGACAGTCTGCGGTATGTGGTCCAGCTCCGCAGCGGCGACAGGTTCCGGGGTAATCTGATTGGCTACACCGATTCCACCGTTACCGTTAAAACCGAGTTCGGCATTGTCACGCTTCGCAAAGCCCTTGTAAGCTCGTTTGTGGCGATAGATGGCCCGTATCATCGTCGCCCCAACCATTTCCTGATGCCCAGCGCCTCGCCAAGCGGGCCTGGCGTGTTCATCAGCGATTACGAGCTGGGCTTCCTGTATGCCGGGGTGGGGCTGGGCAACGGGGCCACGATCACCGGCGGCGCAACGTTGGTGCCGGGGTTGTCGTTGGCGTCGCAGCTGTATCACATGGGGCTGAAGATCACCGTTGAACGCAACCCCGATCTCGAGCTGGCTGTTGGCGCAACTTATACGATGATCACCACGGACTATCCGTACGCCCACATTTACGCGGTTGGGACGTTGCCGCTTGGCAGTGGCCGGTATTCGGTGATGCTGTTCTATCGTGCCACGGGCGAACAGACCGCCCCGATTGCCCTGCAGTTCTTCAATCAGGATTCCACGCGCTTCACGGTGCATTACGATGGCTCGCTTGGCGCCGCGCTGGGGTTTGATGCCCCCGCGTTCGGCCGCGATGACATCATGTGGGTGGGCGAGATCTGGAACAACGACCTTTCCAAGCCGCAGAACACGGTGTCGATGCTTGGCGTGCGGGTGACCAACGAGCACCTCTCCGCCGATTTCGGCCTTGCGCTGTTCAGCGCGCCGTTTGTTGTGCCGGTTACCAGCTTCACGTGGCGATTCTGATCGCCGGACCGTGTTGCCGGCGTATGCAAAAATACAGCCGGAGAACGCCGATCTGTACGGCGCTCCCCGGCCTCTGCGGGGTTGTGCGACATCGCATGATATGCGCACCATGTGCGGGGATCGCGCCGCAGGCCTGAGGGACCGTGAGGGGAGGGGAAGCGGCCCGGGCGCGATGTGTACAACGCAAATATACTAATGAAAATCATGCCCTGTCAAGCCTTTGTTTGATGGGCTTGCAGGTCGATCGAATATCGGGAATCACGTGGACGAACTGCTGGCGCTTGCCTCGATCCTGACACCGCCCAATGCCTCCCTGTTCTTTGGAAAAGGGGATGCCGCCGACCCGCGGATGGGCGAACGCACGCCCGCTCCGGTTGCGATGCCCGATGCCTGGGACAGTCGCGAGGCCGCCGGCGCCGCGCTGATTGGTGTACCACAGGATATCGGCGTTGCGCGCAACGGTGGGCGCATCGGCGCCGCGGCTGCGCCCGATACCATCCGTGCTGCCCTGTACAGGCTTACGCCGTTCGATATCGCCGCGAATCGTTCCGTGCCGGCAGGGTTCCTGGTGGATCTTGGCGACGTACGCTGCGATGGCGAGCTGGAGGAGATTCACGATCGGCTGGCTGCCGCGGTGCGTGTGGCCTGCGCCGCCGGCCTTGTGCCGATTGTGCTGGGCGGCGGGCACGACATCACCTATGCCGGCGCCACGGGCGTGGCCGATGTGTTCGGCCAGCTTGGAATCGTGAATCTGGATGCGCATCTCGATGTTCGACCACCGAATCCCATGCGCAATTCCGGAACGTCGTTTCGGATGCTGATCGAGGAAGGCGCCGTGGCCCCGCTCAACATGGTGGAGTTCGGTATCCAGAGTTTCGCCAACGCCGAAAGCCACGCCCGGTGGCTTACCTCGCGCGGTGGCCGGATCGTTACGCTGGAGGAAATCCGCACGCGCGGTTTCGCCGCAGCGCTGGGCACCGCCTACGTGATGGCCGGCTCCGGCGCGCGGCGCGTGTACGCCACGCTGGATATTGACGGCGTGTGCGCCGGCGGCGCGCCGGGCGTATCGGCCGCCATGCCCGACGGGCTTTCGCCCGCCGAACTGCTGGCCGCCGCACGATTGTTCGGGCGGCGCTCGGCAACCGCCGCGCTGGATATCGTTGAGGTTAATCCGGCGTACGATCGCGACGGTATCACCGCGAAGTTGGCGGCGCATGCGATCATGCATTTCCTGGGCGGTATGCTGGAGCGCGGCGCCTAGCAGGCTGTTGACCGATATCATCCGCAGCGTTGGTCCACACGCCCGCGTACCGCGATGTTCACAAGAACGTCGCGTCCGTTGGGCGGCCCTGCAGCGGGCTGTTGTTGAACAGCCTGGCAGCCTGCAGGTAGTACAACAGGCTGCCAGCATGTACCGGCCCCTGCCGTTGTTCGCCGCGGCAGGGTAGCCGCCGGCATCGATGTTCTCCGCGTGCACCACGCGCGGCATTTGCACCATCACACACGCGTAATTCGTATGGAAGGGATCACGACGTTCCCCAATCCAATTCTCTCGCTGTGGCAATCGGCGATTGCCGAGGCACGGTTGGCGGCCCCTGGGGAGCTGCGGCACGGGTTGGCCGCCGGCATGGCAAAGGGCGTTGGAACAACCGACCCGCTTGGTGCGTTCGAGCGTGCCGCCGCCGCGGGCACAGGGCTCGCATTGGCGCCTGGCGCCCTGCCGACAATGGCACCCGATCGGGATCGCGCCAATACACAGGCCCACGGCATCCCGTTTGGCGCCTGTGCCGAACATGCCGTGGCGATTGCGTGGGCGGAGATCCGGGGCAATACCGAGCAGGCGGCCCGGCTGGTGGATCGGTTCCGGATGTCGGCATGCGATCCGTTGTGGGCTGCTTCGCTTACGCAGTATCTGGCCTCGCGCGCGGTGCGCGGCCCAATCCCCTACCGCCGGCATCGTACCGACGACGCGTTCATGATCCCGCTGGCCAATCGTGCACGCCTGCTGCTGCTGGCCGACTGGGGGGCCGGCAACGGCTTTGCCCGCACGGTGCTTGCGTGCGCGTTGCGCCACCAGCCAACCATGGTGCTGCATCTCGGTGATATCTATTACTCCGGCACGCGCGGGGAAATCCAACGGAACTTTCTGGATCCGCTTGCCGGCGTTGTTGGTCGGATGCCGGTGCTCGCGCTGGCCGGCAATCACGACATGTATGCCGGTGGCGGACCGTACTACGAACTGCTCGCGCGCCTTGGGCAACCGGCCAGCTACTTCTGCCTGCACAATCGCTGGTGGCGCCTGCTGGCGCTTGATACCGGTCTTCACGATGCCGACCCGTTCGCCGTGGGGACCGGCGTTACGCGGTTGGAGGCCACCGAAGCCGCGTGGCACCGATCCATGATTGAAACGATGCCCGATACCTGCCGGGCGGTGCTTCTATCGCATCACCCGTTGTTCAGCGCGCGTGGCACCGGCCTGCCGGATGGTGCCACGGCGAGCGCGGCGCACAACCCGTTGCTTCGCGAGCCCTTCCGGGGTGTGACGGAGCGGATTGCCCTGTGGCTGTGGGGGCACGAACATCGTCTGGCAATCCACGCGCCCTACGTCGGGCTGCAACGAGGGCGCTGTATCGGCGCCGGCAGCATTCCGGTGATTGCCTCGCATCGCGATATACCCGAACTGGATCTGATGGGTCAGGACGCCCCGCCTGCCGAGCTTGCCATCCACGGTCTGGCGGCCGGCGATGAAATCGAGCCGCATTGTTACGCCGTGATGGATCTGGAAGGGCCGAATGCCCGGGTGCGGTACTATCAGGTGGATGCCGCGGGCTCCGGCGCGGAGCAACTGGCGTTCGAGGAAGAATTGTAGAGGAAGAACTGTAAAGGAGAAGGGCGGCCAGGAATGGCCCGGGCAGTGTGATGGAACAGGGGGAAAAAAGTTAGGCTCTGCCTCCCCCCCAGTTGGCAGAGCCTATGGTCACTAAGCAATTAAGCCTTGATGACCACTTTTTGTAGGCGAATCGAGGGCACCCCGTTTCCGAGATTTTGCGCCGATGGGTATCTCGTCAGAACCCGTGGGAGGGCGAGAACCTGCGCTTATTATTGATATGCGAACAAGGAGATCGGGAGAGCAAATGGCAGTATGGACCCGACCAACCGGTAACGGCCCACAAAGTACGGCCCCGGAGACCGCGGCGCATCATACTTTAGGCTGATTGATAGGGGCTTGGTGCCGATTCAGGCACTTAATGCGGCGCAACCACGTGCACCGAGGAGAAAAATCTTCCGAACAGGTCGGCGCGATTCCTGCAGCCAGTCTTCTGGAGAATGTGGGAGATATGGGTTTTTACCGTCGGTAGCGTGATGCCCAGTTCCACGCCGATCTGTTTGTTGGGGGCGCCGTCAATCAACATGCGCAGCACCCGTTGCTCGCTGCCGGTGAGGCCAAATTGCGTGGCGATTTTTGTGCAGCGATGACTGAACAGATCATATCCGGTACGCCTGACGCTTGTGAGGTCGGCATAGGCACGCACACAGAGCATGATATCCGGCGACACCTGCTCGATATACTCCAGATCCTCGGCTGTGAAACACCCCATGTTATTTGTGGGCGTTTCAACGCGGCAGATGCCGAGCGCGATGCATGGATTCCGATGCGAATACAGCCAATGAATATGTAGTGCGGTCATCTCCGGGTATTTGGCGCTCATTGCGCGTTCAAACTCGGATTCCGAATCGGTAACCAGCTTGCTCATCAGGTCGTTGCCGCGTTCAACGTTCTCCAGCCACACGAATGCCGGGTCGTCATCGCCGTGGCCGCCCACACGGACATGCGCCACCGTTTCGGTTTGTGCCGTTGCGGGTGTGTCGGAATCGATCAGCAGAGCGATACCGTGGCTGGGGACGAGCTCGGTAAGCCGCGAGTTGATGATGCGCGGAAAACTCTCGGGGCAATCGAGCGCAGCCTCCAACAGCTCACGATACAGCGCGGCAATGCGCTGTTCCATTGTTCCCTCACTTGGGTTCATGGCTAGGCCGGGCAGTGTTCGTAGCGAACTGCCCTACGCGTTGGGGGGGGGATGTGCCTGCGCGGCACCTGGATGTGCCGATATACCGACCTCGAGCGTCAGGCGCCGTAAAAATAGCATGCTGGACGGATCATCCTATTGGTCGAATCCGGACTTTCTGATGCTGGCTGCGCGCCTGCCGGCTGCCCGGTTCCGGGAAGCCCATGCAGTGCCTCATTTCACGATGCCGACACCCGCCTCGCGCAGGGCCGACCGGATTGCGGGGCCAAGCATCGTGCGCAGGTGTTCCACATTCTCCACCGATGCAAACGGGCGCACCGACAGGGTAATGCCGGCCGTGGGGTCCTCCACGATCTGCAGATCGGGCCGGGGCGTTTCCAGCACCAGTTCGTGCGATTCCACAACGCGACGGATAACCTGTTGCACCAACGATACATCGGCCGCCGATTCAACCGTGACCTTCAGTTCCACGCGCAAATAGTTGTTGGCCGTGCGGTTGCGTATCACGCCGGTGAAGATCGCGCTGTTCGGGACAAACGCGCGCACGTTTTCCGGTGTGTCGATCGTGGTGGAAAAGATCCCGATCTCCACAACCTTGCCGGTGACCCCGGCAACCTCCACCACATCGCCTGTCCGGAATGGGCGGAACAGCAGCAGCATGAAACCCGAGGCGAAGTTGGAGAGCGAACCCTGCAGTGCAAGGCCGATGGCCAGGCCCGCGGCGCCCAGCAGCGCCGCAAGCGCCGTGGTCTCGATGCCGAACACGCTCATGATCACCAGCAGCAGCAGCACCCACAGTACCACGCGAGTTGCGTTCTGCGCGTAGTTCCGCACTGTTACATCCTGCACGGTGCGGCGCAGCGTTGTGCGCAGCAACGACATCAGCAACCGCATGATCAACAGGCCAACGATCATCACGATGACCGCGTTCAGCAGTTTCCAGCCAAAAGCCAGCGAAGTGGCGATCAGTTGGTCGGTCGAGAGCAACTGTCGGATCGAATGCAGGGATGTATCCATTGTAGTTGATTCGATTGGATCGGTAGGGCGTTAATATACGCCCGGCGTGCGTATCGGGCCGGGCGCGGTGCACACTGCAACATGGCGTTGCCGTGCGGCAGTTGCGAATCCCCCCGGGCGGGGCGTAACTTCTGATTCCATGCATGCACACGCCCGTCTCGGCGGGCCCTTTGTCCGTTATCCCGAACAGCAGCACGATGCTTGCCTCAGAACGCACAATTCCGGAATCGGCGGTTGAGGGCGCAACCCCTCGGAGCTATCGGCTTTTTATCAACGGCGAGTTCCGTGATGCCGCCGATGGCCGCACGTTCGACGACATAAGCCCGGTGGACGGCTCGGTGGTTGCCACGGTTGCCGAGGCCGCCGCCGCCGATGTGGATGCCGCGGTGCAGGCCGCGCGTGCGGCGCTGCACGGCCCGTGGGGCCGTATGCCGGTTGCCGAACGCTGCGATCTGCTGGCGCGCGTGGCCGATCGGATCATGGAACGGTTCGACGATTTCCTCGCGGCCGAAATCGGTGATACCGGAAAGCCGCGCAACTGGGCCTGTAATGTGGATATCCCGCGTGGCGCCGCCAACTTCAGGATCTTCGCCAACCTGGTTCGGAACCTGCCCACCGAGTGTTTCCCGATGGACACCGTCGATGGCGCCGGCGCGTTGAACTACGCGCTGCGATCGCCCGTGGGTGTGGTGGGCGTGATCTGCCCCTGGAACCTGCCGCTGCTGTTGATGACCTGGAAGGTGGCTCCCGCATTGGCCTGCGGCAATACCGTGGTGGTGAAGCCGTCGGAGGAAACCCCCGGCACCGCCACGCTTCTTGCCGAGGTGATGAACGAGGTTGGCGTACCGGCGGGTGTCTATAATGTTGTGCACGGTTTCGGTCCCGGTTCGGCCGGCGAGGCCATCACGCTGCATCCGGGTGTGAACGCCATCACGTTTACCGGCGAAAGCCGCACCGGCCAGGCCATCATGCGCGCGGCCGCCGCCGATGTGAAGCACCTGTCGTTCGAGCTGGGCGGCAAGAATGCCGCGATCATTTTCGCCGATGCGGATTTCGATGCGGCCGTGGCCGGCACGGTCCGCTCGGTGTTCTCCAACTGCGGGCAGGTGTGCCTGTGTTCGGAGCGTGTGTACGTGGAGCGCCCCATCTTCGATCGGTTTGTTGCCGCGCTTGCGGCCGAGGCTCGTGCCATGGCCGTTGGCGACCCCAACAACATGGCCACCGCAATGGGGCCGCTGATCTCGCGCGGCCATCGCGAGAAGGTGCTGGGCTACTACAGGCTTGCCGTTGAGGAAGGCGCCACCGTGGTGGTTGGTGGCGGTGTTCCCGATCTTGGCCCGGAGTTCGAGGGCGGCGCCTATGTGGAGCCCACCATCTGGACGGGGCTGCCGGAAAGCGCGCGCTGCGTGCGCGAGGAAATCTTTGGGCCGGTATGCCATATCCAGCCGTTTGATACCGAGGAGGAAGCCATTGCGATGGCCAACGATTCGGTGTACGGGCTGTGCGCCGCGCTGTGGACCACCAATCTTGCGCGCGCGCATCGCGTGGCCGCGCGGATGGAGTGTGGCCTGGTGTGGGTGAACACCTGGTTCCTGCGCGATCTTCGCACGCCGTTCGGCGGTGTGAAGCTGAGCGGGGTTGGCCGCGAGGGCGGTGTGCATTCGGTGGATTTCTATACCGAACTGAAGAACGTCTGCATCAAGCTGTAGCCGTACCGATGGTTGAAGGGCTGCCCCCATATCGCGATGACTGGCCGGCCAATGTGCCGCGCGCGCAGGACGGCTGCTTTTCGCCACGAGGTGAGCCCCGCCGCGTTGCATGGCTTGGGCGGCGGCTGATGCGGCATCTTGCCACGATGCTGGCATCGGCCCTGCTGGTGGTGCTTGTTGCCGCGGTTGCGCCGTATCCGCCGTGGGATGCCGTGTGTATTGTCGGCAGCGGCCCGGCCAACGAGGCCGTTGCACCGGCATCGAAATCTATAGCGCAGCATGCGCGTGCCGTGATCAGCGGCGGCAGTCTCTCGCCGGCCGGGCATCGGGTGGGCCAACATCCCGATGCCCATGGCAAACGCCAATAGCAGGCCGTTCCCGTGCCACGGCACGTGCCCGTAGTATCCGCATGAACGAACCGAATCTCATGACATCCGAAGCGTACATCCTGCCCGATCGTGCCGGCGCGCTGGCCAACTATCCGCATGCACGCCGCGCGGGCGATTTCATCTACGTGTCCGGGGTTTCCTCGCGCCGGCTGGACAACACCCATGCCGGCGTTTCGGTGCTCCCCGATGGCCGCGTGGAGCTGGATATCCGCGAGCAGACCCGTGCGGTTATCGAGAACATCGGCGTGATCCTGAACGCGGCCGGCGCGGGCCTGGAGCACGTGGTGGATATCTACGTGATGCTGGTTGACATGCGCGACTACGCCGGCATGAACGAAGCGTACAACGAATATTTCAACGCAACCAGCGGCCCAACGCGCACAACGTGCGCGGTCCATCAGTTGCCGCATCCCAACCTGCTTGTGGAGATGAAGGCAACGGCCTATCTGCCGCTTGTGTAACGTGGGCCTGCCCACGCAGGGCATCGCCGGCCGGCCGGCACGATTGCCGATGGCGGCAACGCAACCAACATGAATATTCAGGAAGAACGGACGCACATGAGCGTGCATCAAACATTGGCCGAGCGGTTGTGGAACGCGCAGATGAGCGGGCAGCCGTGCCGTGCGCTCACCGAAACCAATCCCGACATCACCGTGGCCGACGCCTACACCATCCAGCGCATCAATCTGGATCGCAGGATGAACGAGCGCGGTCTGTTTGGCCCCAAGGCCAGGCTGGTTGGGCAGAAGATCGGCATTACCAGCGTTGCAGTGCAGAACTGGCTGGGTGTTGCCGAACCCGATTTCGGCGGGCTGCTGGACGACATGGCCGTGCCCGATGCCGGCACCGCCGATATCGGCAAGCTGCTGCAACCGCGTGTGGAGGGCGAGATCGCGTTTGTGCTGAACAAGTGTCTGGTTGGCCCCGGCATCACCGCGGCGCATGTGGTGGCGGCCACCGAGTGTATCCTGCCTGCGATCGAGATCATCGACTCGCGCATTGCCGACTGGAAGTTCCAGATTCAGGATACCATTGCCGACAACGCGTCCAGCGGCATGTTCGTGCTGGGCACGCAGCCCATGAAGTTGACCGGGTGCAACCTGCGCACGCTTGGCATGACGCTGCGCAAGAACGGCGTTGTGGTCTCCAGCGGCGCCGGCGCCGCCTGCCTTGGCAATCCCGTGAACGCGGTGGTGTGGCTTGCGAACAAGCTGGGCGAACTGGGCACGCAGTTGAACAGCGGGCAGGTGCTGCTTTCCGGCGCGCTGGGTCCGGTAAGCCCCGTGGTAGCAGGCGATGTGGTGAGCGTTGCCATTGGCCGCATGGGCGAAGTAACGGTCGGGTTTTAGGCGCCTGGCCGTGCCGGTCGAGTTCACGGGCGATACGTTTTTCTTGACGTCAGGGGTTTGACTATCAGAGGTTTTGCATGAAGCATACAGTGGCGATTATCGGCTCGGGCAACATCGGGACCGACCTCATGATCAAGGTGCTGCGGTATTCGAGCGCGCTGGAGATGGGCGTGCTTGTTGGCATCGATCCGGAATCCGACGGCCTGCGCCGCGCGGCCAGCATGGGCGTGGCCACCACGCACGAGGGTGTGGAAGGATTGGTGAACCATCCGCTGTTCCCGGAGATCGAGATCGTGTTCGACGCCACCTCGGCGCGCGCGCATCTGCATAACGCCGCCGTGCTGAAGGCGCACGGCAAGCGCGTGGTGGACCTCACGCCCGCCGCTATCGGCCCCTATGTGGTTCCCGTGGCCAACCTGAGCCAGCATCTGGATGCCGACAACGTGAACATGGTGACCTGCGGCGGGCAGGCAACCATCCCGATCGTGTGGGCGGTAAGCCGCGTGGCCACCGTGCATTATGGCGAGATCGTGGCTTCGATCTCCAGCCGTTCGGCCGGGCCGGGCACGCGCGCCAACATCGACGAGTTCACCGAAACCACGTCGCGCGGCATCGAGCAGATCGGCGGCGCCGCGCGCGGCAAGGCCATCATCATCCTTAACCCGGCCGAGCCACCGCTTATCATGCGCGATACCGTGTACACGCTGAGCGCTCCGGCCGATCGCGAGGCCGTGGCCGCCTCCATCCGCGAGGTGGTGGCACGCGTGGCCGAATACGTGCCCGGATATCGGTTGGTGAAGGATCCCGTGTTCGATGACGTTACGGTGCACATGCCGGGCCAGGGAGATTTTACCGGGTTGAAGACGACGGTGTTCCTCGAGGTTGAAGGCGCCGGCCATTATCTGCCCAACTATGCCGGCAATCTGGACATCATGACCTCGGCAGCCCTGCAGGTTGGCGAGCAGATCGCGCGCCACATGGAGTCGGTTGCCGCCGAACGTGGCCAGGCCGCCGATGCGTGAGCTCGCGCCCATGATCGCCAACGGTGGCCCATGCCCCGGTCAACGGGGGATACGCCCGTGACGGTGTCCGGCTTCACGTTTGTGCGCAATGCCCTGTTGTACGATTTCCCCGTTGTGGAATCGCTTCGTTCGCTGCTTCCGTTGTGCGATGAAGTTGTGGTGGCGGTGGGGAAGTCGGACGACGCAACCATGGAAACCGTGCAAGGGCTTGGTGAATCGCGCATACGGATTGTGGAAACCGTGTGGGATGACTCGTTGCGCCAGGGCGGGCGTATCTACGCGCAGCAGACCGATGTGGCCCTTGCCGAGTGCCATGGCGATTGGTGCCTGTATCTGCAGGCCGATGAGGTGTTGCACGAAGCCGACTATGACTTGATCCGTGCCGAGCTTCGGCAGGCCGGCGGGCGCGCCGATCTGGAAGCGCTGCTGTTCCGGTATCTGCATTTCTACGGCAACTATGATTACATCGGTTCCGGTCGCCAGTGGTACAGGCGCGAGGTGCGCGCGGTTCGGAACACGGGAGCGGTGATCTCCTGGGGCGATGCCCAGGGGTTCCGTGCGGTCGAGGCCGGGGCCGAACCACGGCGCCTGCGCGCGCGGCAAACCGAGGCGCGCGTGTTCCATTACGGCTGGGTGAAAAGTCCGGAAGTGCAGGCGCGCAAGCAGCGCGCGGCGCATCGGTACTGGCACAGCGACGAGTGGATTGCCGAAAACCTTCCGAACGACGAGCAGTTCGATTACGCCTCGGCGTTCGAGCTTCGGCGGTTCACCGGCGATCATCCGGCGCTGATGCGCCAGCGTATTGCCGACTCGGCAATCTGGGGTGCGCGATTCGATCCCGCCCGCCTGAAGCCGAAGCCGTTCATGGTGGCCGTTACCGACTGGGTCGAGAAACGCTTCGGCGTTCGTGTTGGCGAGTACAGAAACTTCATCGAGGTGAAGTAACAGGCATGCAGGCAACCGTTGTGGTAAGCGCGGCCATCCAGCAGGAAGGCCGGATACTTCTTGTGCAGGAAGGCAAGCCGATCAGCCGTGGTATGTGGAGCCTGCCCGGCGGCAGGGTTGAGCCCGGCGAAGGGCTGGCCAGTTCGGCCGCGAGGTGATGGAGGAAACCGGATACGATGTGCGCGTAACCGGCATCACGCGCGTGATGCGCTACATCAGCCAGCACGGATTTCACTGCGTGCGGTTCAATTTCATTGCCGAAATCATCGGCGGCGCGCCCGCAGTGGATGGCGCGGAGATCCTGGCGCATCGCTGGTATACCTTTGACGAGATTGCCGGATTGCCCGATGATGCACTGCGCACCGCGCACGTTGCACGGCAGGTTCTGGAAGATGTTCGCGACGGGAGGTGCTTCCCGATGGAGATATTTCTGGACTCGGTGAAGATGTCCTGACATCGCAACCGATTGTCCGGGCGTACGGCGTAATGCGCGCCGTTGCGCAACAGTCATCTCCATGTAGGGAAACAACAACACATGGAGGATGCGACAATGCGACAGCTACTGATTCTGATAGTGATTCTGGCCCCATGCGCGGCATGGGCTCAGTTACCGAACCCCGGGTTCGAGACGTGGGAGCCACGCAATGGCTCGGAGACGCCGGCGGGCTGGTACAGCGGTGGCCTTGGTGCCGGGCGTACCCGGCCGGCGCACAGCGGGCAGAACTCCGTAACGGTGTGGAACTGGTACTACTACAGCCGGGGCTACGTTATTGCCGGGGGCTCGGAAACGGCGAACCTGTTCGCGCTGGAACGTACCGGTGTGCCGATCGAAACCAAGCCGGCGCGGCTGAGCGGATACTACATGTACGATGTTGGTCCGAATCAGGGGCACAGCGATTCGGCGGTGGTGGTGCTGCTGTTGAAGCGCTACAATCGCTCGGCGGACTCGGTCGAGATTGTCGGCTCCGGCACATTGAAGCTTCCCCCGGCGGCGGAATACACGCGCTTCGTGTTGAACGTTCAGGATCACATGCCCGGTATCAATCCGGATTCCATCGTGGTTGCGCTTATCTCCAGCGACAGCGGTTTCTGCGGCCTTGAAAGCGACGGTACCTGTTGCTACTTCACGGTCGACGATCTTACGCTGGATCTTGCCTCCGGTGTGTCGCTGGATGCGGGGCAGTTGTTCGCGCCCGCGGCCGTGCATCCCAATCCGATGCGGGGCGCCGCTCGCCTGGAATGGACCGATCCCGGAAGCCGCGCCAGTCGTGTGGTGATCTACGATGCGCGTGGCGCGGTGGCCCGAACCATCACCAACCCGAGCGGTGGGGCCTGCTTGCTGGGGGGCGACCAGTTCTCCGCCGGGGCATATCGCTTTGCCGTGATCGACGCGCTGGGCAACACGATGGCAAGCGGCGGTTTTGTGGTGGAATAATGTTTGCCCGCAGGCCGATGCGATGCCCGCGCCGCACGCAATCATGAACTCGCGATTCACGAGAACCGAACACATACAATGAGCGACACACGAACCAAGATCATCGTTAACGACGTTACGTTGCGCGATGGCATGCATGCCCTTGCCCATCAGTACACGGTGGAGCAGATGACCGCCATTGCGCGCAAGCTGGACGAGGCGCGCGTTGATCTCATCGAGGTGTCGCACGGCGACGGCCTGAACGGGAATTCCTTCAACTACGGGTTCTCCGCGCATGCCGAGGTGGAGTATCTGCGGGCGGTGAAGGCCGAGCTGAAACACGCGAAACTGGTGGCGCTGTTGCTTCCGGGCATCGGGACCATCGAGGAGATGAAGATGGCGCGCGAGGCGGGTGTGGATACCATCCGCATCGCGACCCATTGCACCGAAGCCGATATCGCCGCGCAGCATATCGCCACCGCCCGCGAGATGGGATTTGATACGGTGGGCTTCCTGATGATGGCGCACATGGTGCCCACCACCAAACTGGTGGAGCAGGCCAGATTGATGGAGTCGTACGGCGCGCACTGCGTGTACATCACCGATTCGGCCGGCGCTTTGCTCATGGACGAAACCCGCGAGCGGGTGACGGCATTCCGCAACGAGCTTGGCTGCCAGGTTGGTTTCCACAACCACAACAACCTGGGGCTTGGCGTTGCCAACACGGTGATCGCCATCGAGGCCGGCGCACACCGTGTGGACGGCTCGCTGGCCGGCATGGGCGCGGGCGCTGGCAACTGCGCGCTCGAGGCGCTGATCGCCGTCACCAACCGGATGAACATCCGCACCGACGTGGACCTGTATCCGCTGCTTGACGCCGCCGACAATCTTGTGCGTCCGATTCAGGTGCGCCCGGTGCAAACCGATGGCAATGCGCTGATGCTTGGATATGCCGGCGTGTATTCCTCCTTCCTGTTGCACACCGAGCGTGCGTCGAAGCGGTTCAATGTCGACTCGCGCGATATCCTGATGGAGCTTGGCCGCAGGAAGATGATCGGCGGGCAGGAGGACATGATCGTCGACGTGGCGATCGACCTTGCAAAGCGGGCCGGCAGCACGGTGTAGCGGCCAACGGCGTACCGCCGTGCGAATGCGTGGCGTTGTATCTTCTCCGGGCTTCCGCGCCTTATCGGCATCCAGCCTTCAGGCGCCCCGTGGCCGGATTACCCTGACCAACCTTATCGGATGACCAACGAACGAATCAACGAGCTTGCCGCCATCGTGGACGATGCGGCCGCCAACCGTGCCGAGATCGACATGCTTACCGCCGGCGAGCCGGGGCTGGATATCGCCGCGGCCTATCGTGTGCAGGAAGCGTCGGTTGCCCGGCGAATGGCGCGCGGCGAACGTCTGGTTGGCATGAAGATGGGCCTTACCAGCCGTGCGAAGATGGAACAGATGGGCGTGCACGAGCCCATCTACGGAAGGCTTACCAGCTCGATGGTGCTCAACGACGGCGGGGTGATTCCGTGGGGCAGCTTGCTGCATCCGCGCATCGAGCCCGAGATCGCCTTTGTGCTGGCCGACGATCTGGAAGGCCCGGTAACCCCGGCGCAGGCGCTTGCCGCGGTTGCCGGATGCACCGCTGCGTTGGAGATCATCGACAGCCGCTACAAGGATTTCAAATTCACCCTTCCCGATGTCATCGCCGACAATACATCGGCCTCGTACTACGTGCTGGGCAGCACCCTGGTGCCCGTGGAGCTTGTGAACCTGGGCAATCTTGGCATGGTGCTGGAGATCAACGGCCGCGTGGTGGAAACCGGAACCAGCGCCGCCGTGTACGACCATCCCGCCCGTTCGCTTGCCGAGCTGGCCAACATGCTGGCGCGCGTGGGCGGCCGCCTGGAAGCCGGGCAGGTTGTGCTTTCCGGCGGCGCAACAGCCGCGTACGCCATCAACCCCGGCGACCGCATTCGTGTCCTGATCGACGAAATCGGATCGGCTGAAGCGCGATGTGAATGACGAAGTATGAAGGACGAAGTATGAAGTGCGAAGGACGAAACAGAGCTGGAGACATTCCGGAGACAGCGATGCAAAAAGCGTGGGGCTGACCGCGTTGCGATTGTGACGGCGAGTACGGTTTGCAACACGGTACTATGCCGCTAGCAGGCATCGAGCTGTTCTCGGGGAGAGCAATCCGTGAGCAGTACAGGCGAGAATACAGTTGCGCACGATCTGCGGGATCGGACTTTCCAGTTTGCCCTGCGGATCATTCGACTCCACAAGGCCATTCTTGCCAGTGGAGATGCAACAGCCTGCGTTCTAGCACGCCAGATCCTGCGCTCTGGTACGTCGATCGGTGCCAACGTGGCCGAGGCGCAGTCGGGTGAGAGCCGGGCGGATTTTCTGCACAAGATCATGATCGCCCAGAAGGAAGCACGAGAAACGCTGTATTGGCTGCGTTTGCTCGTATGTGCGTCGCTGCCTGGCGGGGACCGCGTCGATAGCCTTATCGACGAAGCCGATCAGCTTGTTGCGATCCTTTCGACAATCGCAAAGCGCGTGCGGCAGTCGCCGCAGATCCGCTGATGTGCCGAATCGGATAACGTGTTTCATGGGATCGATCAGTGGCTGCTTGCACCTCAATGCAGGCAAACGCATCAGGGAGATGCCCGCTTGGCATCACTCATAATTCGTAACTCGTAATTCGCAATTCACATGCGCGTTCCTTTCAACCTGAAGCAGTGGATCGACGAACATCGGCATCTGCTGCGACCGCCGGTCGGCAACGACCAGATCTGGAAAGAGGAAAATCCCGAGTTCATCGTGATGGTGGTGGGAGGGCCGAACTCGCGAAAGGATTTTCATGTGGACGAGGGTGAGGAGCTCTTCTATCAGTTGGAGGGCGAGGCCACGCTTCGCCTGGTGGAGGACGGCGGAATCCGCGACGTGGTTATCCGCGAGGGCGACATTTTCCTGCTGCCCCCGCTGGTGCCGCACTCGCCGCAGCGCGGCCCGAACACGGTGGGTCTGGTGATCGAGCGCCGGCGCCGCGAGGGCGAGCTGGACGGGTTCCAGTGGTATTGCGAGAGCTGCGGCAACAAGCTGCACGAGGTGTTCATGGCGCTCACCGATATGACAACGCAGATGAAGCCGGTGCTTGATGCGTACTGGGCCAACCTGGACGCCCGCACCTGCAAGAACTGCGGTACGGTGATGCAGCCGCCGGGAGCGTAACGCGGGCATTGCCGCCAACAAGCGCCTGCGTTGCTGAATGGCGCGGCCGAACGTTTCCGCCGCGCCATGTTGATTTGTCGGACATCGAAGCCGCCGGGCCGCATCGTGCCTTGGGACGGTTGTGTGCAAACAGCACGGGATATTGATTGTGAAGATCGACATACATACGCACATCCTTCCGGAACGCTGGCCCGATCTGCGCGAGCGTTATGGCTACGGTGGCTGGGTTCGGCTGGACCACCACAAGCCCTGTTGCGCGCGCATGATGATCGACGATGCGTTCTTCCGCGAGATCCAGGACAACTGCTGGAGTCCGGAGGTTCGTATCGGCGAGTGCGACCACCACGGTGTGGATGTGCAGGTGCTTTCCACGGTGCCGGTGATGTTCAGCTATTGGGCAAAGCCGGAGCATACGCTGGACCTGTCGTGCATTCTCAACGATCACATCGCCTCGGTTGTGGAGCGCTACCCACGCAGGTTCGTTGGGCTTGGGACGGTGCCGATGCAGGCGCCGGAGCTTGCGGTGCGCGAGCTGGAGCGCTGCGTGAACGAGCTTGGCATGGCCGGTGTGGAGATCGGTTCGCACATCAACGACTGGAATCTTGACGAGGAAAGTCTGTACCCGTTCTACGAGGCAGCCGAGGCGCTGGGCGCGGCGATCTTCGTGCATCCGTGGGAGATGATGGGCCGGGAGAAGATGCCGCGTTACTGGCTTCCGTGGCTGGTGGGCATGCCGGCCGAGACGTCGCTTGCGATCTGTTCGGTGTTGTTCGGCGGGGTGCTGGATCGTTTCCCCAACCTGCGATTCTGTTTCTCGCATGGCGGCGGCTCGTTCCCGTTTACGCTGGGGCGTATCGAGCACGGATTCCATGTGCGGCCCGATCTGGTGCAGACACGAACAACCACCGAGCCACGTTTGTTGAGCCGCAAGCTGTACTTCGATTCGCTGGTGCACGATCCTGCGGCGCTGCGCTACATGCTGGATCTGTTCACCGCCGACAGGATCATGCTGGGCTCGGATTATCCGTTCCCGCTTGGCGAGCATCATCCCGGTGAGCTGATCGCCTCGATGGATGATATTTCCGTTCAGGCGCGCGAACGTCTGCTGCATGGCTCGGCGCTGGAGTTTCTGGGCATCGGCAAGGAGGTGTTCGCGTGATCGCCAGCTTTACCGTGGCCGGTCGCGAGTGCCGCATCGATACGGCCTCGCCCATCGATATCTCGATCCCGTTGCGATTCAACGGCCCGCAGCCGGCGGCGTTTCACATCGACCCGGCTCGCTCGGAACCGGTGGAGGCCGGCTCGTTTGTGGGCGATACGCGGCGGGGCGGAAGCTGCAATTGCGAAACGGTGCAGTTGAACCCGCACGGCAATGGCACGCACACCGAATGCGCCGGCCATGTTACCGATGCGCGGCTGGCGGTTGGTGAGCTTCTGCGCACCACGTTCCTGCCCGCGCTTGTGGTGACGGTGATCCCGGAGAATGCCGGCGACGGCGACGAACGCCTGGAGGGGGTGCCGTTTGGTGATCATGTGATTACGCGGCGTGCGCTGGTGCGTGCCGTTGAAGCCGCCGAATCCGTCGGAAACATCCCGCCGGATTTTCGTCGTGCGCTGGTAATCCGTACCAGGCCGAACGATACCGGCAAGATCGCGGCACGATATTCCGGCGCGAACCCGGCCTACATGACCGTGCCGGCCATGCGCCTTGTGCGCGAACTGGGCACCGATCATCTGTTGCTGGATCTCCCGTCGGTGGATCGTGAGGAGGATTCCGGCGCGCTGGCCGCGCATCGTGTGTTCTGGGGGCTTGCGCCGCAAGGGCATGCGATTCCCGAGATCTTTACCGAGCGTACCATCACCGAGATGATCTACGTGCCGGATGCCGTTCCCGACGGCGCATACCTGCTGAACCTGCAAGTGCCGCACTTCATGCTCGACGCGGCGCCATCGCGTCCCCTTCTTTTTTCGATCACAACATCCTGAGGCTCCGCGCGGCCAGGCGCCGTTCCCGACGATGCCCGGCACGTACGCGCGCGCGACTTCCACTTGAAACGCATGGACCAGACGATAGACCGAATCGAGTTCAGCCCGGCACACGAGTTCTCGCTTGCGATGGATCGCGAGGATTCCCTGGCCGAGTACCGCGAACAGTATCTGATGCCACGCCACACCAACGGCGAGCCGATGATCTACCTTACGGGCAACTCCCTGGGCTTGCAGCCAAGGGGAGTGCGCGAAGCGTTGGAACTTGAGCTGCGCGATTGGGCCGAGCTGGGCGTTGAAGGGCACTTCGAGGCGCACCATCCCTGGTATGGTTATCACGAGATGTTCGCCGCGCCGGCCGCGCGTCTGGTTGGCGGCGTTGAAGGCGAGGCCGTGGTGATGAACACGCTCACCACGAATCTGCATCTGATGATGGTGTCGTTTTACCGTCCACGACCGGATCGGTTCAAGATTCTGGTGGAGGCAAGCGCGTTCCCGTCGGACCAGTATGCCGTCTGGAGCCAGGCGCGATTCCACGGCTACGATCCGGACGAGGCGATTGTTGTGATGCGGCCGCGCGAAGGTGAGGATCTGGTACGCACCGAGGATGTGGAGCAGTATCTGGCCGCGCACGGCGAGCAGATCGCGCTTGTGATGTTCGGCGGCGTGAACTTCTACACCGGGCAGGCGTTTGATATGCGGCGTATCACGCAGGCCGCGCACGCACAGGGCTGTGTGGTTGGGTACGACCTTGCGCATGCCGCCGGCAATCTGTTGATGCATCTCCACGAGTGGGACGTTGATTTCGCCGTGTGGTGCACCTACAAATATCTGAACTCGGGGCCGGGCGGTGTCTCCGGATGCTTCGTGCACGAGCGCCATGCCTTCAACCCCGATCTGCCGCGTTTTGCCGGCTGGTGGGGAAACGATCCCGCAACGCGGTTCGCGATGGGTGCGGAGTTCGTGCCGCAGCGTGGCGCGGCCGGCTGGCAGTTGAGCAATGCACAGATCCTGCCGATGGCGGCGCACAAGGTTGCGCTGGACCTGTTCGAGCGCGCGGGCATGGAACGCCTGTGCGCCAAGTCGCGGCTGCTGACCGGGTATCTGGAGTATCTGGTGGACCGTATCGCCGGCGATCGTTATCGCATCATCACGCCGCGCAATCCGGACGAACGCGGCTGCCAGCTTTCGATTCGCGTGGGCTCCGACGCGCGCGAAATGGCAACACGCCTGCGCGGCCTGGGTGTTACCGTGGACTTCCGTCCGCCCGATGTGATCCGGGTGGCGCCGGTGCCGATGTACAACACGTTCGAGGAGATGTGGCGCTTTGCCCGTATCCTGGACGAGTGCTGAGTTGCCCGGCGCCGCGCATTGCCGGCGTCGTGCGTGCGGCTTGCACGCGCCGATTTGAATCGCGAACCAACAATCCCGACAAACATGCGAAGCGCGGAATACTGGATCGAGCGGTTGAGCCTGCAGGAGCATCCCGAGGGCGGATTCTTCCACGAGACGCATCGAAGCATCGAGCGCCTTGATGCCGATGCGTTGCCCGGGCGGTACGGCGGCGAACGGAGGATGTCCACGGCCATCTACTTCCTGATTCGTGGCGGGCGCCCGTCGCGGTTCCACCGTTTGAAGTCCGAGGAGATCTGGCACTTCTATACCGGTTCGCCCGTGCAGCTTCACATCATCAACGGAGCGGGCCGGCGTACCGGCGTGTTGCTTGGCGATAATCCCGATCGCGGCGAGGTGTTCCAGGGGATCGTGCATGCCAACTGGTGGTTCGCCGCCGAGGTAACCGATCCTGATGGTTATGCCCTGGTTGGCTGCACGGTTGCGCCGGGCTTCGATTTCGCCGACTTCGAGATGGCCGATCGCGATCGGCTGTGCCAGGCCTGCCCGGAGCATCGTGATCTTATCGAGCGATTAACCTGACCAGTTGGGCACCGTCCGGTGTCCTGCATAAAACGGGCCATGCAATCGGTGGATACTTCAGCAGAGATAACCTGGGACGATTTCCTGCGCGTGGACATTCGTGTTGGCACCATCGTGGCGGCCGAGGAGTTCCCGGAGGCGCGCAAGCCAGCCTACCTGCTGCACGTTGATCTGGGCGAGCTGGGCCTGAAACGTTCCAGCGCGCAGATAACGAAACTGTATTCCACGGCGGAGCTTGTCGGGATGCAGGTGATCTGCGTAACGAATTTCCCGCCCAAGCAGATTGGCCCGCACCGCTCGGAGGTGTTGGTAACGGGCTTTCATCGCGAGGACGGCGAGGTGGTGCTGGCAGTGCCGCGAAGCCATGTTCCGAACGGCACGCGCTTATTGTAGCCGCAGGCAATTGGCCTTTATGATGACAGGCGACAACCTCAACAACCTGCGCGATCGTTGGCGCGCAACGCTTGCATCGCTTGGCGCGGAGCCGGAAGCGTCCCAGGCGGCCTTTGCCGATGTTGTGGCATGTTATCGCCAACCCTGGCGGCGGTATCACACGCTTGAACATCTGAACACGATGTTCGAGCAGCTTGCCCTGATTGGTGGCGCCGCTGCCAACTCGGCCGCAGTGGCGCTTGCCGTGTGGATGCACGATGTGGTGTACGATACACATCGCGCCGACAACGAGGCCGCCAGCGCCGCGTACGCCCGGCGCGTGCTGGCCTCGCTTGGCGTGGATGCCACCACGATCGCAGCGGTGCAGGGCCTGGTGCTTGCCACCGCAGGCCACGATGCGCAGGAAGGTGACGAACTGGCTGATGCCTTCCTGGACGCCGACCTTTCGGTGCTGGGAGCTTCGCCGGAGCGGTACGACAGCTATAGCCGCGCCATTCGCGAGGAGTACGCGTGGGTGGGCGAAGCGGAGTACAGGGCCGGTCGTGGCGATGTGCTGCGCCGGCTATTGGGGCGCCCCTGCCTCTATCGCACGGTTTTGTGCCGTGCCTCATTGGAAACGAATGCACGCCTGAACATCGCCCGTGAGCTTGCGCTGTTGGGGCCAGCCGCCTAGGCGGCACAGTGGCGATGGCGCCGCGGCGGGCATGCAGTTGCAATACGAACCATCGATTGATTAACGCACTGAGTAACGACCATGTCGCGACATATCACACTTCTGGGTGCCGGGCTTACCGGCCCATTGCTGGCCGTGTATCTGGCTCGCCGCGGTTATACGGTTGACCTGTACGAGCGCCGGCCGGACATGCGCGTTCACGATGTTGGCGGTGGCCGCTCGATCAACCTGGCACTCTCCACGCGGGGTATCAAGGCGCTGGCCGGTGCCGGCATCGATCACACGGTGCTTGCCGACGCGATCGCCATGCCGGGGCGTATGATTCATTCGCTGGAGGGCGCGCCCACCTTGCAGCCGTATGGTCGCGAGGGCGAGGCCATCAATTCCATTTCGCGCGCCGGATTGAACATCATTCTGCTGAACGCCGCCGAGGCCGAGCCGAATGTCACGGTGCATTTCAGTGCGCGCGCCACCCATGTGGACCTTGCCGCCAGGCGCGTTACCGTTGTGAACGATGCCACCGGCGAAACCCGTGCATTTGGCGTGGATGTGTTGATCGCTGCCGACGGCGCCAACTCATCGCTGCGTGCGGCGATGAGCGGCCAGGCGCTGAGCTCGCTGCCCTCGATCACGCAGCAGGCCGCTGCCGAGCCCGCGCAGGCCGCGGCAGTGCCGGGGTTCGAGCATCATATCGAGTGGCTGGAACATGCCTACAAGGAACTCGAGATCCCGCCGGGGCCGAACGGTGAGTTCCTGATGGAGCCGCATGCGCTGCACATCTGGCCCCGCCACGAGTTCATGATGATCGCGTTGCCGAATCCGAACGCAACGTTCACCTGCACGCTGTTTGCCCCGTACGCCGGCGAGAACGGTTTTGACGCCATCAAGACCGACGACGATGTGCGGGCCTACTTCGATCGCCATTTCCCTGACGCCGTGCCGCTGATGCCCACGCTGGTGGAGGATTGGAATCGCAACCCGACGTCGCAGCTTGGCACCGTGTTCTGCGGCCCGTGGTACGTGGACGATTGGGCGTTGCTGGTTGGCGATGCCGCGCATGCCATCGTGCCGTTCTACGGGCAGGGCATGAATTGCTGCTTCGAGGATTGCCAGGTGCTGGGCGAGTTGATCGACCGCCTGGGCGATGACTGGGCCGCCTTGATGCCCGCGTTCTTCGCCGAGCGCAAGCCGAACTCCGATGCGATCGCGCGCCTGGCGGTGGCGAATTTCCTGGAGATGCGATCGAAGGTGGTTGACCCCGAGTTCCAGCGGAAACGTGGGATCGAGGCCCGGCTTCAGGAGATGTTCGCCGACCAATGGATACCGCTGTATTCCATGGTGACGTTCACGACGATCGGGTACGCCGAGGCGATGCGCCGCGCGCGCGCGCAGGATGAGTTGCTGGACCGCGTTGGCCTGGAAAATGTCGAGCGTGCCATGGCGCTTGGGGCCGAGGCAACCGCCGAAGTGCTTGGGCTTGTGGTGGGGTAGCCGCTGGTTGATGCTATAAACACACGGGGCGTTCCGAATTGCCGGAACGCCCCGTGCTGTGTGGACATGATTCTAGATAAGACCACCAACCACTATCGCTACCACGCTGGCCGCTAATGCGCCGATGATTATTCCCGCGAGTGTACCGTCGTGTTTGCCGAGCATGTAGCCACGGCTGTAGCTGTCGACATACGCGAAATTCTCAACCGGACGAGCTGGGGTGTGCCGAAGTGCGATGCGAGGAGTTGGGCGCCATTCTCCCGGCGCGGGGATGGTACGTGAACGAACGATTTCCATATGCTTTGGACCTTCGGAAAATGTTGCGCTCGTTAGCACACGGTACCGCGACTGGACATTGCGATACCGTGCTGACGAAAACTTACAACCTATCGCGGCACGATGCTATACACGATGTATGCGTTAACAATTTTTCTTGGGGCAATAAATCCGTGGCAAACATTAAGGGTGTTTGAGCAAAAAAAGTGCCTTCCTGAGTGAACTTCATGGGTTCCGCGGATGTTATACGCCGTGGGTCGGCCAGGTTTTTTCTCGGCCATGATGGTTCTCGCGTACCAATTTTTCCAGACCAATACGTTGAACAGAAACCTGAAGTCATTGTTGGGGGCAATCGTTTACACGGTCACCGTTATGCTTGCCTCGCCCGCGTTGCTTGCCCAGCCGGAAGCCGAGCGCAGGCTGAGCATTACCGGCCGTGTGGTGGATCTTGTGTCGCAGGAGCCGTTAACCGGAGTTTCGGTTGCGGTTGTGGGCACACGCGCCGGCGCCGTAAGCGATGCCGAGGGACGGTTCCGAATATTCAACATGCCGCCGGGCACCTATCAGGTGCGGTTCTCCTCGGTTGGCTACGAGCCGTTGGTGAAAACCGATGTGGTGGTAAACCCGGCGCGGCCGGTTGCCGTGGATGCGGCGCTGCGCATACAGCCTCGGCAGAACCAGGAGATCGTGGTGCGGCCGGATTATTTCCAGCGATCGCCCGACGCGCTTACCAGCGTGCAGACGCTTGGCAGCGAGGAGATACGCCGCCTTCCCGGCGGCTTCGAGGATGTTGTGCGAGCCGTATCCTCGCTGCCGGGGGTTGCGCAGGCGCAGAACGGGCGCAACGACCTGCTGGTACGTGGCGGCGCGCCCTCGGAGAATTTGTTCCTGATCGACAACATCGAGTCGCCGAACATCAATCACTTTGGCACACAGGGCTCGGGCGGCGGCCCGCTTTCGTTTGTCAATCTGGACTTCGTGCAATCCACCACGTTCTCAACCGGCGGCTTTGGGGCTCGTTATGGCGACCGGATTTCCAGTGTGCTGACAATCGATCTGCGCGACGGGCGTGATGATCGGTTCGGCGGCAAGGCAACGGTGTCGGCCTCGCAGTTCGGCCTGAACCTTGAAGGGCCGGTGACCGCGTCGGGCTCGTACCTGTTCTCCGCCCGCCGGAGTTATCTGGATCTGATCTTCAAGGCCGCGGGGCTTTCGTTCGTGCCCGAGTACTGGGATTTCCTCGGCAAGGCGTCGTTCCGGCTGGGGCCGAACGATCAGCTTACCGCGCTCTCCATTGCGGCCATCGATCGCGTTCGGCAATTCAACGACGACGCCGACGACCGATTCGATAATTCCCGCATTCTCGACAACTCGCAGGATCAGCTTGTTGCGGGCATTACCTGGAAGCATCTGTTCAGCGGGGGATATGTCAACACGACGTTCGGGCGCACACGCGTGGCCTTTCGGTTTCGCCAGGCTGATTCGCTTGCCAATCCGGTGTTCACGAATACCTCCACCGAGGACGAGCTGAATCTTCGTGCCGACGCCCTGCTCCTGCTGGGCGACGACGCCGAACTGGCGGCCGGTGTAAGCGGGCGCAGCACGGGGTTCCAGGCGGAGCTTGCCCTTACTGCGCCGGGCGCGCCGGAGCTTCGGGCGTCGCCTTCGGACAGGTTCACCAAGGCCGCGGCCTATGCGCAGTATGCCCGCTCGTTCGCTTGGGGCATGCGGGCGGTGCTGGGCGCGCGGGTGGATTATTTCTCCGGCATCGAGACCACAACCTATCCGTCGGTTCGTGCATCGCTGAGCCAGGCGCTGGATGATCGCTCGTCGATCGGGGTTTCCGCCGGACGCTATTACCAGGCGCCGTCGTATATCTGGCTTGCCGCCAATGCCGAGAACCGCGCGCTGAAAAGCATCGCGGCCGATATGGTTGTGGCGTCGCTGGATCGCACGTTTGGCGACGATGTGCGGCTCAGTCTGGAAGGGTATTACAAGCGGTACGATGATTATCCGGCAAGCCTTTCGCGGCAGTATCTGGTGTTGGCCAATACCGGCGCGGGGTTCGGCGGTGCCGACGAAGGTTTTGCCTCCTTCGGTCTGGAACCGTTGGCAAGCCGGGGCAGCGGCCGGGCGTACGGCGCCGAGCTTCTGCTGCAGAAGAAGCTTTCGGAGATTCGCTGTTACGGCCTGGCCAGCATCTCGTTGAACTATTCGCGGTTCACGGCGATCGACGGCATCGAGCGCCCGAGCAATTACGATCAGCGCGTGATCTTCAATCTTGCCGGCGGCTACCAGATTGGCGAGACGTGGGAGATAGGGTTGCGATTCCGGTACGCAAGCGGCCGGCCGTATACTCCGGTGGATTCCACGGGCGATCCCGGTTTCGGTTATCAGGTGGTATCGCAATACAATGCGCTGCGGCTGGATGCCTCGCACGCGCTGGATCTCCGCCTGGACAAGCGCTGGCCGCTCGACGGGTGGAATCTGATCACCTATATCGATCTGCAGAACGTGTACAACCGCAAGAACCCGAACCCGCCGCGTTGGAATGCCCGGCTGCGAACGGCCGATCCGGACGATTCACGGATCGGGCTGCTGCCGTCGATTGGCCTGAGCGCCGAGTTCTGATCTTCCACGCCCGGCGCGGCGCCGACGGCCGCTGGTTCGTTCCGCATGTGGATCCCTGACTACCCCATGCCCATCTCGCGATCGGCATGGGGTTGCCGTTTGTGGCGCGTTGCACTGTGCAGGCGGCATGGCAGGCCGCGGCCGTTTTGGCGAATATCGGATGCTCCGCCGATGATACCGGGCCGATGGTACCGGATAGATTGCTCCGGTTTGCTATGTTGGGCCGCACAAAACAACATTCGCCCCGGAAAGCCCCGCGTTGCCCATGATCATCAGTTACGCAATCGAAACCAATCCCAGCGTCGACGAAGTAATCGCGGTGTTCGCGGGGTCGGGCATTCGCCGTCCGGTGAACGAGCCGGAGCGCATCGGCCGGATGATCGAACACGCGAACCTGATTGTGACGGCGCGGCACGAGGGCCGGCTGGTTGGGATCGCGCGGGCGCTTACCGATTTCAGCTTCTGCTGCTATCTATCGGATCTGGCGGTGGATGGCGCCTACCAGCGTTCGGGCATCGGCCGTGCGTTGATCGATCGTGTGGCCGATGCAATTGGTCCCGAGGCGATGTTGCTGCTGCTGGCGGCCCCGGAAGCCTCGGAGTATTACCCACACATCGGCTTCACGAAGGTGGAGAACGGATGGATCGTACACCGTACGCGCTGAGTGCCTATCTTCGCGCGCCCTGCTGCCGTGCGGCCCAGCCGGCCGCACGGCGCCTACTCACACGAGAATAACGCCATGAAGATCCTGATTCTCGGCAGCGGCCTGATGGGCCCTGCCGCAGCCTATAACGCACTGAAGGACGACGCGGTAACCGAGGTTGCCCTGTGTGATGCGGACCCCGCGAAGCTACAGGCCGCGGCCGCGATGCTTGCGAAGGTGCCGGGCGCCGACCGCCTGCGTACCATTACGTTGGACCTTGCCAACGAGGCCGCCGCCGCCGAGCTGTTCGCCGGTTTCAGCGTGGTGTTGGCCGCCTTGCCTTGGAGCGCCAGCCTGCATGCATTCCGCGCGGCGCTGGTTGCGCATGTGCCGATCGTGGATCTGGCGATCCCCGATGACGCGGACATGGTGTGGCTGAAGCAGGCCGCGCTCGACGCACAGGGCCTTATCCTGTTGGGCTGCGGGCTGGAGCCCGGGCTTACCGAAATCGTAGCCCGGCGTATGGCCGCCGAGTTCGAGCATGTTGAGCAACTGCACATTAAATGTGGCGGCGTGCCCTCGGTTGCGGCCGGGCCGCTGGGATATAGGATCGTGTTCGGCGGGTCGCAGTTGCCGTTGCGTGACTCCGATGCACTGGCCGTTGAGCAAGGCGCGGCGCGCGTGGTTGCCCGGTATTCGGCGGTGGAGCCCACGGAGTTCGAGGGGCTGGGCATGCTGGAATCCTGGCACGAGGGGATGATGCCGTGGTTGCTGGACATGCCGGAGTTCGCCGCCATCACCGAAGGGTCGCAGAAGACGATTCGCTGGCCCGGATACGGTGAGAAGATCACCATGTTGAAGACCCTCGGGTTCCTGAGCGCCACGCCGATTGAGATCGGTGGTACCGCGATCGCCCCCAAGACGTTTCTGGACACCCTGCTGTATCCCGAGGTGCGTCTTCGCGAGGATGAGTCGGATATCACCCTGTTCCGTGTGGACCTGATCGGCACGCGCAACGGCGCGCGCGCGCATTACCGTGTCGACATGGTGGATCACATGGACCGTGTGCTGGGCTTCACGTCGATGGCGCGCACAACGGCGTTTACCGGCGCGATCGCGGCGCGGATGATTGCCCGGGGCGATATCTCGGCCGTAGGCCTGTACACCTCCGAAGCGTTGATCGAGGGCCCCCTGTACGACCGGATGATCGAGGAGCTGGCCGCCGAGGATATTCGCTTCACCGCGCAGTGGCTGCCGGCGTAACCGGCGGCCCACCATTGCAACCGTGCCTGCGGCAATGCACGCCGCGCGGCTGCGTACTTTTGCATGCATGAACCCAGTGCAAACGGAGATCTGGACCATTCTACGGCTTATTCAGTGGGGTACCGACTTCTTCAAGAAGAAGGGGGTTGATTCCCCGCGCCTGACGATGGAGCTGTTGCTGGCCCATGTTCTGCGTCTCCGGCGTTTTGATCTGTACATGCAGTTCGACAGGCCTTTGAGCGAGGCCGAGTTGACAGGGCTGAGGGCGCTGGTAAAACGGCGTGCGGCCCGCGAGCCGCTTCAGTACATCCTGGGCGAGTCACATTTCTACCGGCGTGTGTTTCAGGTAACACCGGCCGTGCTGATTCCGCGCCCGGAAACCGAGATCCTTGTTCAGGAGGCGCTGCGCCGCTCGCATCCGCTGCGATGCCTGGATGTTGGCACGGGGTCCGGCGTTATCGGCATCACGTTCGCGCTGGAGCGGCCGGATACCGAGGTGGTGGCGATCGACAGCTCGGCCGAGGCGTTGGAGATCGCACGCCGCAACGCCGAAAACCTGGGCGCGCGCAACATCACCTTCGCCTGTGTTGATGCCTTCGATGACGACGCGATCCGTGCCCTTGGTTCGTTCGACCTGCTGATTAGCAACCCACCCTATATCGCCGAATCCGAAATTGCCACGCTTGAGCCCGAGGTGCGCGAACATGAACCACATATAGCCCTTACCGACGGCCACGATGGCTACGGTTTCTATCGGCGTTTCGCCGAGCTGGCTCCGAGGTTGCTTCGTGACGGCGCCGACGTCTTTCTGGAAATCGGCTTTGGCCAGGCGGATCGCGTGGCAGCGATATTCCGAACCGCGGGGTTCGATGTGGATGTCCTGACCGATCTGGACAAGATCCCGCGCATCGTGTGGGCACATGGCGCCAGGCGGGGTTAATCAACAACACGGAACATGAAGGCTGTTGTTCAACGCGCTCGCGAAGCTTCGGTGCGGGTTGATGGCGAAATCGTTGGCGCCATCGATCGGGGCATGGTTCTGCTGCTGGGTGTTGCGCGGGGCGATGATGAGCGCCATGCGGCGATGCTGGCACGGAAGGTTGCGGCGCTGCGGCTGTTCGACGACCCCGACGGTGTGCCGAACCTGTCGCTGGTTGATACCGGCTTCGGCGCCCTTGTGATCAGCCAGTTCACGCTGTTGGGGGATACACGCAAGGGTAACCGGCCCAGCTACATCGATGCGGCGCCGCCGGAGCTTGCCGAGCGTCTGTATCTGTACTTCGTGGAACAACTCGGTGTGGCGATCGGACCGGAGCGTGTTGCCACCGGCCGTTTTCGGGCGATGATGGATGTTGCGTTTGTCAACGAGGGTCCGTTCACGTTGCTGCTGGAGTCAAAAGTGTGACGCGCCGCATCAGGCTGTTCATATCGCTGGCGATCGTAGTTGCCTGCACGGCGGCTTCGGCGCGTGCGGCCGGCTGGGCGCGCTACCAATCCTCCCATGTGATACTGTACGCGCCGTCCGGCCGTGATGTATCGCGCCTGCTGAGCGAACTGGAATCCGCCTATCGCGACGTTCGCTTGTTCGGCATTGCGCTGCCGGGCATGGTGGAGGCCCGCACCTATGCCACCACCGCGGACTTCGTTGCCGGCTCCGGCGGCCGGGCCTTCAACCTGGCCGTTGCCAGGGGTGTGCGGATACATCTGCAACCGGGCGATGTGCTGCTGCGGCGCGGCGAGATGGCCAACACACTGCGCCACGAGCTTACCCACGTGGGGCTTGAGGGCGCGGCCCGCAATGGGTTGCCGCGGTGGATGAACGAGGGGCTGGCGATGATGGTGGCCGGCGAACAGCGCCCGGAAACGATACGGTTTCGGCGCCTGGAAGCGCTCGAGGACACGCTGTCGCGCTCGGCCTCGTATTCCAGGCTCCGCTCGGCATATGGCACCTCGCAGCGTCTGGTGCGAAGTCTTTCGGACATGATCGGGCGACCGAAGGTGCTGGCGCTTGTCCGCAGCGTTGCGTCCGGCGGCAATTTCGAGAAGGGATTTCGTGCGGTGGCGGGGCTTGCACCCGCCGAATGGGCTGCCGGCAGGCTACGTTGAGGCGCAATCCGCGCCCCGCGGTATTGCATTCTGCAACGGCCGAGTGTGGCGATTTGTTTTCTTGCAAGACCCCCAGCCGGGGGATATCTTCAAACCCTTCCAAAATCAGCCTTTTCACGTTTGGTACGGTTTTCTCTATATCTCTACACGGAAACGGAGGCGCGATCAACATGGCATCGAAGGTGAAACAATCGACAGTTGGGGAAGTGACGCTCGTTGAGCCGCGCGGCGAGTTCGTTGGCGGCAATGAGACCGAGGAGTTGCGCGAGGTGCTTACCACCAACAGCGGCAACGGCGTAACCAAGCTGTTGATCGATCTGGCAGGGGTCAGCTATCTCAACTCGACAGCGCTTGGCGTGCTGATCGCGGCGCATACCAACTTCGCCAAGCGTGAGGCTTCAATCGCCCTGTGCAATGTTTCGGAGAACATTCGCAACGTCTTTGTGATCACCAAGCTCACGCTGGTGTTCACGATCTTCCATACGTGCGAGGAAGGGCTTGCCGCGCTGGCGCAGGGCCACGAGTAACCGCGCCGCGCCTGGTGGGTATTTCATCCGGCGCATGCCAACCCCGGAGCTTGTGAGCGCCGGTTCAGGAAAAACAGACAGACAATACAACTCATCCATATCCAAACTCACTAGGGGAGTTCCATGAAAAGCAAGTATTTCGTCATCGCCGTGGTCATCGGCTGCCTGGTGATCGGGTTCGCGATCTTCTACACAGTCTTTGGTGACGCCAGCCACTTTGTTGACGCGGCAAAGAAGGAACCGAAGCCGGGCGATCTTCTGGGCACGGTCTACACCGGCGGTCCGCTGGTTGCCATCCTGCTTGGCCTTACCCTGATGGTGATCACGTTCATCGTGGAGCGCATCTTCTCGCTGACCAAGGCGCAGGGTCGTGGCAACATGCCCCGGTTCGTGAAGATGGTGCAGCAGCATCTTACCTCGGGCAACGTCGCGGCCGCGATCGACGAGTGCAACAAGCAGCGTGGTTCGGCCGCCAGCATCCTTCGTTCCGGTCTGGAGCGCTACACGCAGGTGAAGGATGATCCGGCTTTCGACGCCGAGAAGAAGCTTTCGGAAGTAAAGCGCGCGGTTGACGAGTCCACCGGCCTGGAGACTCCGCTGCTCGAGAAGAACCTGGTCGCGCTGTCGACGATCGCCTCGATCTCCACGATGATCGGCCTTCTTGGTACAACGATCGGCATGATCCGCGCCTTCCAGGCGCTTGCAACCTCCGGCCAGGCGGCATCGGCCGTTCAGCTTTCGATCGGTATCTCCGAGGCGCTTATCAACACGGCCGGCGGTCTTACCGCAGCCATCCTCTCGATCGTGGCGTACAACTACTTCACCAATCGTGTCGACAACTTTGTCTACATGATCGAGGAAGCAACGTTGTCGATGATGGAGATCCTCACGACGCGCACGAAGTGATTCCAACGCGTCGGCTTTCAGCTCGACATGACGCCCCTGGTGGACGTCGCGTTCCTGCTCCTGACCTTCTTCATGTTCACAGCGAAGTTCAAGTCGGATGCGGAAAACGAGCAGAAGTTCGACATCAAGCGTCCGGTTGCTTCGGCCGATACATCGAAGCTTCCGGAGATCGGTACCGCGCTGGTGAAGATCGCGTTGGATGAGAAAACCGGTGACACGGTGATGTTCTATACCGTCAGCAGCGAACGTGATCGTTCGGTGGTGTACAGCCAGGTGCCTGGTCTCTCGGCCGATGACGCGGCCAAGAAAGCACAGGTGCAGGTGCAGGACACGACGGTGCTCGGCAACCTGGTGCTTGCCACGCGTAAGGCGGATAACAAGACCAAGTTCGCGATCGACGCCGACAAGCGCGTCAACTTCGGTCGCATCGAGCAGGTGATGAACACCTTCCGTGCACAGGGAGCTACGATCTTCAACTTCGTGACCGTCAACCAAGGCGGGAAGTAGCAACCCGGCCCTCTTCGCCGGCACGGGCTTGGCGAACGTGAGCAGAACTACGATTTCGACTACAGGAGGATATAACGATGGCTGGTGTGGACTTAGGTGGCGGAGGTCATAAAAAGAAAAAAGGCGGTGGCGTAAAGAAGCCGAAACGCGTAGGCTTCAAGCTGGACATGACGCCCCTGGTGGACGTCGCGTTCCTGCTGCTGACCTTCTTCATGTTCGCGACCACGATGGCGCAGCCGCAGATCATGGAGATGGCGGTGCCACCCAATCTGGATACACCCGTTGAGGTGCAGCAGTCGCGCTTGCTGACTGTGTTTGTCCGCAACGACGGCAAGATCTTCTACAACACGGGCCTTGCCCCGCAATTGCAGAAGGTGACGCTGAAGGAGCTGAAGGAATTGGCGGTGCAACGCAATGCCGAGAAGGGGAACGATCTGATTACCACGCTGAAGGTGGACCCGCGGGCGCAGTACTCGCAGCTCATCTCGGTGCTCGACGAGCTGAACCTTGCCGAGGGTGATCTGGCCGACAAATACAAACAGCAGGGCACCAAGCGTGAGCGCCGGTTCGCGATTGTGGAGATGACCGAGGAAGATAAAACGGAGCTGGCAAAGCAATGAGTATCTCAGACGCGCTCCTTTTAGGAGCTACCGAACTGAAGTCGGTGTATAACCGCAACCTGGCCTGGGCGCTGGGTATCTCGGTCGCGTTTCACCTTGCGTTGATCGGCATCTACATCTTCGGTCTGAACTTCGAGTTGAGCGACAAGAAGAAGAACGCGCCGATCGCGAAGATCAAGCTGACCAATCTGGCGCCGCCGGCGCAGGAGAATGCTCCGCCGCCGCCGCCGCCGCCGATGGTGCCGCCGCAGTTGCAGACGGGCGGTTCCGGTGGTGTGGCTGCACGTGCCGGCACGCCTGTTGCCGTGCCCGATGCCTTGATCGCGCCCGACGTGAAGGACTTCGCGACGATGACCGATGTTAACGTCGCGACCCCTGAGGGTGGCGACGGAACGGGATTCAGCAAGGAAGGCGATATCGGCCCGATCTCGGTGGATAAGCCCGTGGAGATGAAGGAGAAGGAGAAGCTGCCGGATCCGGACGAGTTCGTGGCCGTGGAGAAGGAGCCCGTGTGGGACCAGGGCGAACTGCAGCGCCGGATCAAGTATCCGGAGATTGCACGCCGCAATGGTATCGAAGGCACGGTGATCGTGCGCGCGCTTGTGGACAAGTACGGGCGCGTGGCCGATACCCGAATCGATCGCAGCGACAACAAGGCGCTTGAGGACGCAGCACGTGATGCCGTAAGCAAGACGCCGTTTACGCCCGCCGAGCAGAACAAGCAGCCGGTTGCGGTGTGGATCCAGATCCCTGTGGTCTTCGCGCTGAACTGATGCAGATACTTCGCGGTGCCCTTCGCACGCATGGCGTGTGAGGGGCACCCGGAAGTCCGGATGATGATGCCTCGACGCCTGGAGCCAGATGCCCAACCACGCGGTGGTTGCGAGCACAACACCATGACAACCTAGCAGTTCCCTGCCTGTGCGACTACAAGCGCACGGTCCGCTTTGTTCCAGCGTGAACAAGGAGGAGGGGATTGCCGTGTCCAAACCGATTGGTCCGGCGCCACGGGAGCATGCCAACGCCATGTGGCGCATACCGAGCCGGTCGGCATTCCATGCACGAAGGAGGTAGATGCTCTATGACAATTTCGATGACCCCTCGTTACGGCGCGGCCGAACTGAAGGACTCGTACAATCGCAATCTCGGGTTCGCGCTCATGCTCTCGGTGGGCGCGCACGTGGTGTTCTTCCTGCTGTACACCGTGTTCGCTTCCGGTGGCGGCATTCAACGCGTTCGGCCAAGCGGACATGGCCCCATCACCATTGCCCCGCCAAATCCGCGCCAGACAGACGGCGGCGGTGGCGGAGCCCCCGCGACTCCGCCGCCCTCGGTAGCCTCGCTGCTTTCGGTTACCGCGGACCAATTGATGGCCGATACCAATCGCGATCGGCTGAATCTTCTTCCCAACCCGGGCACGTCGCTTATGCCCAGCGATACCGGGCACGGTGGTACGGGGCTTGGCGGCGGGCGCGGTCCGGACATCGGCCCGCCCGACAGCGGTTCCGGTCAGCCATTGAACGTTACGAGCACGCGCGAGCGTGTGCGGCCCGATCCGGAAGTATTTGTCCCTGTTGAACAGGAGCCCACGTTCGACGCCGAGGATCTGGCATCGCGCGTGAAGTATCCTGAGCTGGCCCGCCGCAGCAACGTCGAGGGCACGGTGGTGCTTCGCGTGCTGGTTGACGAGCAGGGCCGTGCCGTGGAGGCGATTGTAGACCGGTGTGATGCGGCGATTCTGGAGCCCGAGGCGCGCCGTGCCGTGCTTGCAACGCCGTTTACGCCGGCATTGCAGAACAAGCAGCCGATTGCCGTGTGGGTGCAGGTGCCGGTGGTGTTCTCGCTGCGGTAGGCCCAGCGTGCCCATGTTTCCTCGCCCGGAGAGAGCGTTGTTCCCGGGCGAGGGGGCAGGCGCGGGCGATCGGGCATCGGTTTTGAACGGGAAACGGCAAATCATTGTTTGCTAATGCGTTCTCGTTGGTCGCGTCTCACTAACTTTACACCTTCGTTCCGAAACGGCAGGAGGCTCGACAACTATGCGCCCAAAGTATGTTCTGGGATACCTGCTTGGTATCATGATGCTGGTGGTTGGCTCGCTGATCCTTACCGGCGCCTTGCAACTGCGATGGGGCCAGGGTGAGGAGGGCTCGCCGTTGCGTGTCACGTTCGGCATCGTGCTGGTGTTATACGGCATCTACCGATTCATGCTTACCGAAATGCAGCGCCGCAGGGAGGGGCGCGCGCAATGATGCATTGCAACCGTGCGATTGGCGCCGTGTTGGGGCTGCTTGTGATGTTTGCAATCGCAAGCCTTGTTGGCGGCTGTGATGGGCCGAATCCGCATGCCAATACCCCGACATCCGGGCGGCTTGTGGTATTTGTCGATGAAATCTACGCACCGCTTATTACCACGCTTGCCGATACATTCATGCACCGCAGCCCGAATGCGGTTGTGGAGGTGCGGCCCATGCCGGCGCGCCAGGCGGTGCAGAAGCTGTTCGACGAGTTCGCGCGCGATACCAGCCACTCCGATACAGGTGTAACCTACGCGATGGTGATTGGCCGCGCGATGTTACCGGACGAGAAGGACGCCGTCGTAAAGGGAGCGATCGACAGCAAGGAATACCGGCTTGCGTACGACGGGTTGGCCGTGGTGGTGCCGAACGCCTCGCCATTGAAGAACGGCATGCTGGAAGGGCTGCGCCAGGCGCTGGCGGCGGCCGCGCCGGTTGAGTCGATGATCGACAGCACGGCACCGGCAACGCCGGTACGATTTCTTCTGCTGGACCAGAACTCCTCAACGTATGCGTTTGTGCGCGCAACCTTGCGCGGGGACTCGGACGTTGTTGGCCCGGCACGGTATTTCTCCACAACCGATTCGTTGCTGGCCGGTGTTGCGGCATCGGAAGGTGTGGGCCTGATGGGCTGGTATCGTGCGCATCAGGACAGCGCACGGTCGCGCACGTTGGCCATGGGTTTTGTTGATACGGTGGGGCAGCGCCATCCTTCGGCGATTGTGCATGTGACGTCGCTGGTTACCGATGCATATCCAATCAAGCTCCCGATTGTCGGCTACACCTTTGCCTCCGGCCGATCGCTTTCGGTGGGATTTCTGGCGTGGCTGGCCAAGAGTCAGGATGCGCAATACTATTTCGCGAATGCCGGCCTTCAGCCGGAAAACGTAAAGATCCGGCTCGTGATCCCGGAGCGCTGATGAGCCTGCCTCATTGCGTGTTTTCATGATCGGGCGGCCGATCCATCAATCCGTTCGGAGACATCGTTGTCATACCTCGCAAATTATCCGGCTTCGGCAAACACTAGCGTTACCGGAATGCCCAGTAAGGGGCTCAGGATTCAATCTAGCGGAACTACCATGCGTAAACACATGAGATCGGCCGCACGTGTTGCGGCACTTCTGGTAGGCCTCGTCTGCCTGTGCGCCGCTCCGGCGAGCGCGCAGAACGCCCACGAGCGTGCCAAGGCCGCCGTTGCCAACGGTGACTATGCCAGCGCGGCCACGCTGTACGACGAGGCCCTGAAGGCCTCGCCGAAGGATCAGGAGATCCTTCTGGAGGCCGGCGATGTGAGCATGGAGCTGGAGCGCTACGGTGCGGCCCGTGACCTGTATCGGCGTGCCATGGATGTTGACCGGAACGCGGCCAGTACGCGCAAGTACGCATCGGCGTTATCAGCGCTGAACAATCACACCGAGGCGATTGAACTTCTTCAGAAGGAAGTGAAGGACGACGCCACGCTGGAGAACTATCTGGCACTGGGCCAGGCCTATCTGGCCGCGGGACGTGATTCGCTCAGCAAGGCGGAGCTCACGTTCCAGACCGCCAGCCGCAAGTATCCGAAGTCGGCCGAGGTGGCCGTGGCGCTCGGTGATCTGTACTATGCACGTGAGGTGTACGAGCTGGCTGTGTTGAAGTACGAGGAGGCGCTGGGGATCGATCCCACGCTGATCGAGCCGCGCATTCGCCTTGGGCGCTGCTACCGCGAGCAGGCCAGGCGCGAGGACAGCGACAGTGTTTCCAACATGCTGTACAACAAGGCGCTGCTGGAGTTCAACCGGGTTACCGCAACGGCGCCCCGGCAGCCGCGTCCGTGGTTGGAGCAGGGCCAGATCTTCATGCTGGCGCACCTGTACGAGAAGGCGGGCCGTTCGTTCGAGGAGTATGTGGCGCTCAGGCCCGACGATGCGCGTGGCGACATCATGTTGGCCCGTGCGGCGTACGAAGGCAACTATTACAACCAGGCAATCGCTCCGTTGGAGCGCATTGTGGCCAAGAACGATTCGATCTCGGCGCAGTTCAAGGATCGCGCCCGCGTGATGCTGGGCAAGAGTTACTACGCCATCAAGGAGTATGTAAAGTCGCGCGAGGCATACGGCGCGGCCAACGATTCGGTGTTCGATGTTGATGCCCGCAAGCGGTATTCCTCCAGCCTGCTGCTCTCCAACGGCGACACGCTGCGCGCGGTGGACATGTACCGCAAGCTGGTGAACGACAACCCGACCGATTGCGAACTGAGCATGAGCCTGGGCTCGCTGCTGTACAGCGCCAAGCGGTATGAAGATGTGATCGAGGTGTTTACCAAGCGCATCGCCGACTGCCCGGAGGCCTCGAAGGCAACCCCGTATCTGTACATCGGGTTGTCGTACTTCACACGGGGCAAGCTGGACGATGCCGCAGCTGCATTGAACAATTCCATCGCCGCCGACAGCACATCGGCCCAGGCCTACTACTGGCTGATGAACGTCTATGCCAAGAAGGAGCAGTACGGCAAGGCTGCCGAGCTGGCGCGGGCAATGACCGCGCGCGGCATGGACAAGACGAACCCGAAGGAAGTTGGCAACGGCTTCTTCTTTGGAGGCGTGGAACGGTTCAAGGCCAAGGACTACCGGGGCGCGATTGCCGAGTTCGAGCGCGTGCTGAAGCTGACGCCGGAAAACGCGCAGGCGCATCTGTACATGGCATTCAGCTACCAGTCGCAGAACGACAAGGAGAATGCCTGCAAGAGCTATCGGATGGTACTGAAGTACGATCCGAAGAACGCGGAAGCGCTGAAGAACTCGAAGCTGATCAGCTGCCAGTAAGGCATGATTCGGTGCAGGTGATGCAGGGGGCGGCCGATACAATCGGATCCGCCCCTTGTTCGTTCATCGAATGCGCGATGGCGCTGAACGCACGGCGACGGTGGGCGGGGCATTAAACGTGTTATCCCGTTCTACGGTCTCTGCGGTTATGTCGCGGCAAAGCGGGCGGCGGTGTGCAGGGGATAGAGTGGGTGATGCGGATTTTCCCGATCAATGAAGCGGGGGATTGCGATCAATTCCAACATGTGCCATATTTGCAAACGGCAGCAATGCATCGTGGGGTCCCACAGCTCACGCATACGTCCACAATGATCGGCTGCTTCCATCCATTCTCCCGAATCTTTCGTTGAGGGAAGCTATGCGTATTGCTCGTAGGCAGATACGATTCTGCGCGGTTATGTTGGTAATGCTGGGGGCTGCCTCCGCTGCGTTTGCGCAGGGGAAGCTCCAGATTGTGGGCGGCGATACCCACGACTGGGGCACCGTGGATCCCGGAAAGCTTACCGCGCGTGTCGAGCTGAAGAATGTGGGCTCCGGCAACGTGAACATCCTTGAAGTGCGGCCCACCTGCCTTTGTACGATCGCGCCGGTGGACACGAACTTCCTTGCGCCCGGTGCTTCGGCGCACGTCAGCATCACGCTTGACGCGATGCAGAAGACCGGTGTAATCGAACGCAGCATTCTGGTCCGGTGGACCGATTCGGCTGCAAAGGGCGGCCTGAAGATCGACTCGTCGTGGATCCACCTGAAGGCGAACATCTATCGCGAGATCTATGTGTCGCCCGTTGCGTCGATCATCGTTGGCTCCAGCCGTCCTGGCGAGGAAGCCAGGGCGTTGCCGCTGAAGATTCAGAACGTGAGCCCGGATACCATCGTTGTTCAGCCTCCCGTATTGCAGGAAGGTGCCAACCATACATTTCGGTTCGAGATGCCCGGCCCACGCAAGCTGGCGCCCGGGGAAATGTTCGAGTTGAAGACCTACGTGACACCGTTCAAGCCGGGCGCCTTGGCCGGTACGGTGGTAATGAAGACATCCAGCAAGAAGATGCCGGAAATCGTGATGAACGTTGCCGGAACCGTGGCCGTGGGCTCTTCGCCTTCCGGCGCGGCCGCAACATCCACCGAGGCGCCAGCATCCGCGAAGGGACACTAAGGGTCTTGCTTTTCAGACAAACTTCAGCAAGTTTCCTATCCCCAACTTGTCAACCGACAACCATACACTCTACAAAAAGAGGCAGCATATCATGAAATCCGTGCTAATGATTCGTGCGTTCGCGGTTGCCGCGGCCGTGGTTCTTTACGGTGGCGTGGCGGTACACGCACAGAGCAAGATGGAAATTGTGGGCGGCGATACGTATGACTGGGGTACCGTTGCCCCCGGAAAGCTCCAGACCGTGGTTCAGGTGAAGAACGTGGGCACGCAGGAGTTGAAGATCAACGAAGTGCGCCCGAGCTGCGGCTGCACGGCGGCGCCGATCGACAAGAACCTGCTCCAGCCGGGTGAGATCGGCAAGATCAGCATCACGCTCGACGTTTCCAGCCGTAGCGGCCCTGTCGAGAAGACGATCACGATCACCTCGAACGATTCCACCGCGCCGGTTCGTACGCTGCATCTGAAGGCCGATGTGCATCGTGCCATCACGGTAACGCCGATGCAGTACATGCTTGTCAACGACTGCAAGGTCGGTGTGGCGTCGCAGGCGTCGGCAATGATGATCAAGAACACGTCGGACAAGCCGATCACGATCTATCCGCCGGAATTGGTTCCGGGCGGCAACATCGGCGTGGTGTTCAATCTTTCCGCGAAGCGCGATCTGAAGCCGGGCGAGGAGTTCGAGCTGAAGGCCACGGTAACGCCGAAGGAAGAGCGCAGCCTGTATGGCACGGCGAAGATGAAGACCACCAGCACCGAGATGCCGGTGATTGATTTCACGATCAATGGCACCATGACCCAGCCGAATGTGCCAGCCGCACCATCGGCCACGCAGCCATCGACCTCCACGCAGGCGCCGAAGTAACGATCGGCCCTCCGGGCGTACGCTCGGCCAGTGCAAACCAATGTCAACGCCCACGGCCAATGTCGCATTGCCGGGGGCGTTGCTGTTTGTGGGATGTTTGTGCCATGAAGCACGAAAATCGCGGGAGGGCAACCAAATCCGATGTAGGTTGTGCCGTGAATTGTTGCGGTGGCGATGGCTGCCAGGCATCGCTGTTCGGAACACAAGATGATTGTGAACCAACACGGCTCTCGCTGCGACATTCTTCGGGGATGCTGGTCTTAAAAACAAAATCGGATGCCACAAGGGAGAAACCGGTTGTCTTTTCTGAACCAAGCCCCTAAATTCAAGGATTGTTACAACTCCGCGCCAGGAGATGCCTGCCAAGGCGAGTGGAACGTTCCTCTCCTCGATCTAACCTTTCAACAGCTCTCAATGAAGAACAGGTCTGCCGATTACATACGAGTGGCGTGCCCCCGGCACTTGCGGTTTGCTGCGGCGGCAATCGCCATTCTCGTTGTGCTTGTCGCGAACAGCGTGTCCCTGAAAGCACAGCCCGAGACACCCGATACCACAGATGCTCTTCACCAGTTCCTGCTTCGGAACATCGGGTTCGTGGTCAACACGGCCGATCTTGAGTATGCGCCAACGGTGACAGCCGATGGGCGCACGCTCTATTTCGTTTCCGATCGTCCCGGGAACGGTGCGGTGGGTGGTCACGATTTCTGGTACACGACCAAGGCCGAACGCCTTGACACCGTGTTCGCACCGCCCGTGAACCTTGGCGCGCCGATCAATACCGAGCGCAACGAAGGCGTTGCGTCGATCGCGGCCGACGGGCAGACAATCTTCTTCACCGGCTGTAATCGCCCAGATGGCTTGGGCGATTGCGATCTGTACGAGGCCGAGTTGGAGGGGACCGAGTGGAAGAACGTGCGCAACGTAAGCGAGATCAACTCGCCGTACTGGGATTCGCAGCCATCGATCTCCTCGGATGGCAAAACCCTGTACTTCGTCTCGAACCGCCCCGGCGCAATGGGCGGCGATGACGACGCCGATATCTACATCACCACGCTTGGTGGTGATGGCCGTTGGACGGCGCCCCGCAATCTCGGCGCGCCGATCAACACCTCGGAAAAGGAGGACAGCCCCTTCATCATCGCCGGCAGCGGCGCGTTGTACTTCTCGTCGGCCGGTCACGGCGGCGAGGGTGGGCTTGACTTCTTCGTGGCCAAGCGCCAGGCCGATGGTACATGGGGCGAGCCGGAGAACCTTGGCGAGCCGTACAACACGTCGCAGGACGAGCGTTTCATCACGCTGCCGGCAGCCGGCGACATCATCTACTTCTCGTCGGAACGCCGCGACATGCCGAACGCCGGCAAGCTGGATATCTTCATGGGTATCCTGCCGCCGCGCGTCGTGAACATTCTGGTTGCCGGTCGCGTGTACGACCAGTGTACGCAGGGCAATCTCCCGGCCGATCTGTACTTCGTTGATGCGGCAACCGGTGATACGGTTAACGTCTCGAAGACCAACAGCACCACGGGCGAATACTCGTTCGTGATTCCGTCGACCGTTGCTCGTCGCCTTACGGTGAGCGGCTCCAGCCCGGGTTACCCAACGATCAGCAACAGCATCGACATCCCCGCGGTCAAGAAGTACACGGAAATCCGCAAGGACTTCCCGCTGGGCGAGCAGCCGGTGTTGAACGCGATCTACGAGATCGCCGACTATGTCAAGAGTCTCCCGGCAAGCGCGCCCGCGAAGTATCGCGACTTCCGTGGCCTGCTGATCGAGGAAAACCTGGTGAAGGAGCTGTATCCGTTGCTCACCTACGTGTTCTTCGATTCCGGCAGCTCGCAGATTCCGGACCGTTACATCCGCTTCACCGATCCTTCGCAGACCGAGGGCTTCAGCGATACCACCATTCCTGGCGGTACGCTCGAGAAGTACTATCACATGCTGAACGTGGTGGGTTACCGCATGCGTCAGCATCCGGAAACGAAGATCGAAATCGTTGGCTGTAACTCCGAGCAGGCTGCCTTGGGCGAAACGAAGGACGTGTCGGAGAAGCGTGGCACGGTGGTGTACGACTACCTGACATCGATCTGGAAGATCGACCCAAGCCGGATTAAGATGCTCCCGCCGCGCGGGTTCCCGGAAACCAAGTCCAACCCGAACGATCCGCTCGGCATCATCGAGAACCGTCGTGCTGAAATCCGTTCGTCCGACTGGGAAGTGGTGAAGCCTATCATCAACAAGGATCTTCGCCGCTACCCGCAGCCGGAGACGATGTTCTTCACGATGAAGAACGGCATCAACGACGGTCTGGTTGCCCGCCGCGCGATCGAAATCAAGCGGAACGGAAAGCTGTGGAACGTGATCTCCAATGTTGGTACCACCGATCCGCAGTCGAAGCCGTACAACTGGGGCAAGAACGGCGATGCCGATTCGATCCCGAACGACGAAGCTCCGTTCGTCTGCCAGTTGATCGTCTACAGTGCCGATGGCAAGGAGTGCCGTTCGCCTGAAATCACGATTCCGGTGGAGATCGTCACCAACGAGGAAAAGCGCCGCGAGGCACTTGTCGACAAGACGATCGATCGTTATTCGCTGGTGCTCTTCAAGTTCAACAGCCCCGAGGCTGGTCCGCTCAACGATCGCATCCTGCGTGAGTATGTCTATGCCGACATCCACCAGGGAGCCCAGATCGAGGTTGTGGGCCATACCGACGTGGTTGGTCTGGAAGACGTGAACAAGAAGCTCTCCGATGCGCGCTCCAACACGGTGACAAGCGGCCTTCGGAAGAATGTCCGCAACGGCGTGATTCAGTCGTTGCAGGGACAGGGTGTTGGTGAGGATTCTCCTCTGTACAACAACGAGCTTCCGGAAGGACGTTTCTATAACCGTACGGTTCAGGTTACGATCGTCACGCCAACCCAGGCTGGCCCGTAACCCCCAAGCCGTTCGGTGTTGAGAATGCCGAAATGCTGTGCCCGCTTTCCGAAGCGAAAGCGGGCACAGTGTTTCACCAGCATACGTGTTCCTGCGGCCGATCGCAATGCCGCCATCCTGTGCGGAGCCTACGCTAGCGATCGGAAACTACCTGTGACATTCCGAGACCTTGGTGGTCTCCTTCTGTGGACATTTGCCCGTAACGATCGTATGGCTTGTGTCCATTTGTAAGATGCGTATATTCAATCCCCGGTCCTTTTTCATGCGTCGTTTGGCCCAAAGCGGCACCGTGTTGTGCCGCTGACAGGGACAGCGTCACTGCTGGGCACACCGATTTTCGGTTGATGTCGTGCAGTGGCGACCACCGGGAGCGCTGATTTGTGCACGATCCCCTGTTGGGGCCCTCATGCATGATATCGGGGTCTCCCCCAGACCGAATGCACTCTCTATGAAGGCCATAGCGATACTGCTTACAGTACTCTGCCTTGGAGGGACCGTTGCTTACGCACAGCAACGGGAGAAGGATCGCGGCCATGGCCTTCTTAGCGCCAATTCGGAAGGAACGCATTTCTTCATTGGCTTCATGCAGAACGAGGACGACATGTGCGCGCGCGGCTTCGGTGAGCGCAGCATCATGATCGCGTCCCGGTTCTCCACCTCGGTGATCATTCGATATCCCGACGGCACTGCAACACGCGACGACATCCCCGCCGGCCAACTCCGATCCTATCAGGTGAACTCCGATTACGAGTGCATCGGTGAGGGTGTGTACCGCAAGGGGATCGAGATCATCGCCACACATCCGGTATGCGTGTATTGTTACAGCAGCAAGCCGCAGACTTCCGATGGCTATCTGGCGTTACCGGTGGATGTGTGGGGCACGGAGTACGTGTCGGCGAACTATTCGCTGGATCATTACAGCATCCGGCCCGGCATCAACTGGCTCGACTCGGTGTGTCAGGTTTCCAAGCGGCGCGGTGAGTTCATGATCATCGCCTCGGAGGACAACACCCAGGTCAACGTGATTCCCGCCACGCCCACGCTTGAGAGCGGGGCCTCGCGCCTGCTGACACGCACGCTGATGAAGGGCGATGTCTACCAGGTGCAGGATGGTGGTGAGGTGCGGGGATATTCCGACCTTACCGGCTCGGTGATCACCAGCAACAAACCTGTTGGATTGCTCAGCGGGCACATGCGCGCCGGCGTGCCGTATTTCTACGACACCAAGGACCATCTGATCGAGATGATCCCGCCGCGGCAATCGCTGGGCAAGCGTCTGGTGGCCGTACCTTTTGGTGGCCGTCAGGGCGGCGATCTCATCCGTGTGATCTCGTCGGAATCCGATCCCACGAATGTGACGATCACCTCCCGAACGGGCGTTGTAACCCGCACCATTACACGGCTTGGCGGATACATCGATTACGACCTGCAGAGCGTCTCGGTGATCGTTGCCGATCGCCCGGTGCTGGTTACGCAGTACGCCCGCTCGCAGGGCGCCGACCCACGCAACCATGACACCGTGGTTGTGGCCCAGTTCGATCCGGACATGGTGGTGGTAACGCCCGAGGAGCAGTTCGTGCAGACCGCCGTGTTCCAGACGATGCCGAACTACAGCCCCGCGCAGTTCAACCAGCAATACCGCGAGCATTACGTCACGATTGTTGCCGAGCGCGACAAGTTCTCCACCATCACGCTGAACGGCCAGCCGCTTGTCAACCAGCCTGGATTCGTGGGCGGTGACATCGCCGGCACACCCTTCCGCTGGGCCTGGATGCAGGTTGCCGATGGTCGTGTGCATGTGCTGAGCGGCGATGCCCTGTTTGGCGGATATGTGTACGGGCTTGGCGAATTCGATTCCTACGCCTGGCCAATCGGCGCGAAGTTGCCGCGCACGTCAACGGTGGACAGCATTGCTCCGGTGCTTACCGATACGCTGGAATGTGGTGGTGTGCTGGTTCGAGCAAGCGAGATTGGCACCGGGCAGGCAGGCTTGAAGCGCGTTTGGCTGGATAGCGCCGGCTCGGTGAATACCACATTGCGCATGACACCGCTGATGCTGGGCGACGAGTACGGGGATGGTCACATCACGCTGATCGATCCGCGCAAGGCCGGCAAGGCCCGTGTGATCGCCGAGGATCAAGCCGGTAACCGCGACACGTTGGATATCGACGTTGCAATCAGCACACCGCTGAACTTCAACCGGGATTCAATTCTGTTCGCCGATGCCGAGATTGCCACAACGTATTCAACAACGCTGGTGATCACCAACGCCAATGGCATTCCGTTGGTGATCGATTCGTTGTACCTGAAGCGCCGGCGCGAATTCACGCTGCTGAAGTCGTATAAGGGAACCGTGATACCCAGCGGCGGTTCGCTGGGCGTCGAGGTGTATTTCCAGACCGTGGTTCGGCGTGAACAGCGGGATACGCTGGTTGTTATAACGGCGTGCCAGGCGTTTACCATCCCGATGTATGCATCGGTGGCGGCGCCGCAGATCGGCACGCACGATCTGGAGTTTGGCCGCGTTCGTGTTGGCAACGAGCGCATTCTTCGTCTGCGGGTATGGAATTCCGGCCGTATCCCGCTTCGCCTGGATTCGGCGGTGCAGGTTGATGGGCCGTTCGCGATACGTACGCCGATCACCGGCCCGATCGTGCTGATGCCGAAAACCGACTCCACGGCCGAAGGCGACACAACAATCGACGTGGCATTCAGCCCAACGGCGGTTGGCGACTTCGCAGGCACCGTTCGTTTTTACAGCAACGCCGATACCGTTGCCATCGCTCATCTGCATGGTGTTGGGGTTTATCCCGCCATCCAGATCGGTGGCTACGATTTCGGCCGGATGCAGGTTGGCGATACCGGATGCACCCGCATACCGATTGTGAATACCGGCACCGACACGGCCCATCTTACCGGCCTGGGGCTTCCGGATCCGAACATCTTCATCCCGGATGTAAGCCTGTTCCCGTTCAGCCTTCCGCCGGGCGATACGCTCTGGGTGCGCGTGTGCTTCTCGCCGCGCGAGGAAGCCATCTACACGGCCGATGTGCTCCCGCTGAACGACGACCGTCTTGAGGCCATGAACAAGCTTCGCGGGGCCGGCTACATCCTTCGTGGCTGGCTCAGCGGCCATGATTGGCACGAACGTTGGATCGGTCCGGTCTGGCACGACAGCGTCGTTTATCTGCATAACTTCTCGGATGCACCGCTCACCGTGTACAAGGTGTGGCTTGGAAGCGGGGATGTTGGTGACTTCAAGGTTGAAGCATTGCTGGATTCGGTTGTGATCGCGCCGCGCGATTCCTCGCCGGTGAACGTATCGTTCAGCCCGATGCTGCCCGGCGTGCGGAGCTGCATGATCCATGCCTTGACGTCCTCGCGCACAACGACGATTGTTGATTCGGTGCTTCAGGGCTTTGGGTTGATGGCGATGGCCAGCGATACACTGCGGTTCGATGGTTCGATGGCGTATTCGTGCAGCCAGCGGAGTGGAACGCTGACGATTCACAATGATGGTAATACGCAGCTTACGCTGAACGGCATTCGGCTTAGCTCAACGCCTTCGATTGCCAAGCTAGAGTCGGTACCACCGCCGGGCTTCGTTGTGGACCCTGGCGATTCGATCGTGGTGAACTTCAATGTGAACATGGCCGGATTCGAGGGAACCGTTTCGGGTGAACTGGCCTGGAGCTTCATGGAGCTGCCCGATACCATCCGCCGGCCGTTCGTTCTGGAGAGCCGGGATCAGTATTATTCGATACTGGCGAACACGCCACGCAGTGTTGGCATTGGTGGGCGGTTCGATGTGGTTGTTCATGTCGACAGTTCCTTCTGGCGCAACGTGCCGCGCCGCGAAGTTGTTGTGGCCATCGATAACAACCCCACCGTGGCACGGTTCGATATCACCAGGTGGAACGAGCGTGCCGCGCAGGTAGCTTCTGGATGGGCTCCGGTAGGGGCGCCGGTATTCGACATGGCCGGCCGCGTGCGGATCCGATTCCGTCCGCTCAACATTGATGCGTTGCCGCTCGACTCGGTATTCTTCCTGGCGTTCCCATACGAGGGCTTCCTGGGCAACAGCACTTCCGATACCTTCCGGGTTACTCTGATCCCGGTCGAATCCGAGTGCGGGCCGCCGGCGATGGCCCTGGTTCCATACAGCATTGACAGTATTTGCGGGCTTTCCGACCGGTTGATTCAGATCACCGGCACGGCCTACGCCCTGAAGCAGAGCCGCCCGAATCCGAGCAGTACGGTGGCCAATATCGAATTCACGCTTGGCATGGAGGCGCAAACAACCTTGCAGGTGTTTGCTGCCGACGGCCGGTTGGTTCGTACATTGGTCGATCAAGTCCTGCCGGCCGGCGTGCACACCGTTCCGTTGGAGGTGCGCACGCTTTCAAGCGGCATCTACTATTACCGCTTGACGTCCGGTCCGTTTGGTGCGGTACGGTCGTTGATGGTAGCGAAGTAAGTGAGAACGAGATAACAGCAATAAGCGAATAAACAACTCACGATAATCCGATTTGGAGGATCACACTCGATGAACAAACGCTTCTCTATCCTCTGGCTGCTACTTCTTTGCGCGGCGGTTCTGTTGGCGCCCCTCATGGCCAGCGCGCAGGAGGATGAGGATGATCTGGACAACCCGCTGAACCCGACACGGCCGCGCTCGAAGCTGCTTATCGGACCGCGTGTTGGTGTGAACAGGAATTACCATTCGGGTGGCTTCCATACGATCCAGGAGGCTCTGTGCCCAACGTTCGAGTCCGGTTCCGGCTGGGGTTTCCTTGGTGGTCTTACCGCCGAGTTCATCCCTGGAACCAGCTGGAGCATTGTCCCGGCCATTACGTTCGACTCACGCCCCGGCAGCTTCAAGCAGGAGCTTGATCCCACGCTTGTGCTGCTCGATGGCGTTGGTGTTACTCAGGAAGTGACAACCACGTCCGACGTTACCTACCAGCTTGTCAGCGCCGAAGTGATGTACAAGCAGGAGATCTGGATGCCGTCGAAATCATTCCGGATGTCGGTTGCCGGTGGCCCCGTGGCAAGCTACGTTCTAGGGGGCAAGTTGACGCAGGTGCAGGACCTGATTCAACCGGATAATGCCCGCTTCAAGAATCCGCTTGGTCTTCGTACCGATCTGAATGGGCGTCGCCTGATTTTCTACGATAACGAGGATATCCCTGGCCGCAATGCCATGCGTTTCTCGCTTAAGGCCGGTTTGATGTTCGAGATTGGTCTGTTCAAGAATCAGATCATGATGTATCCCGGTGCGTTCTACGATTTCGGACTTACGAACGTAACCAGCACCGAGAACTGGAGCCTCAACTCCGTTCTCTTCCAGGTGGATTTCCGCCGAGCTTTCTAAAGCAGATAGATTCGTAGTTGAACGCGGAGTCGCCCGGAATACGGACGGCTCCGCGTTTGCTGTTTCAACAGTCCGCCATCGACCACCGGCCAATTATTCCGCGCCACTGGGCACCCCGGCAACACAGATCGTATCCTGCCGATACGTTGTTCCAGGCAGCACGCTGGAACATTCGGCGGTTGGCGCGGTCATCGTAATTGGTAGTCGCCACGGCTGCATGGCACTTCCGGCCATTCGATTCACTACTCCGGCTTCATCATAAATCTCCGGCAACGTTGTTCCGCTGGCCGATCACGCGATCGTGCCCGGAACGAACCATGAATATCATTTGGAGATGATTGCACATGATGACGCGCTTAATGCAAGCAGCCATGCTTGCCGGACTTCTTGGCCTGTATGGGGTGACATCGCTTGTTGCGCAGCCCGCTGCCCAGCTACAGCGCTCTGCGGTGTCGCTGGTGCCCGACCCCACCTGGGTGGCGCCGTATGGCTCCACTCCGCTTGGCTCGGACGTGTTCCGACCGCAGATACTGGTTGGCCCTCGGTTCGGGCTGAACCGCAACTACCACGGCGGTGGATTCAGAACATTCGGTGGCCCGGAGTGCCCAACGTTTCACTCCGGACTGGGGCCCGGAGTGCTTGGGGGGCTTACGGTTGCGTATCGATTTGGTCGTGCCAACAGCGTTGTGGGCGCGCTGGCATTCGAGAATCGTCCTGGCGCGTTCGCCGAGACGCTTCCGGATGTGGATGTGCTTGTTCAGGATGCGCCAACAACGCAGACGGTGACCATGAAATCCGAAATCGCGTATCGGCTTGCCACGGCCGAACTGATGTACGTGCAGGATATCCCGCTGCCGTTTGCAAAGCCCAGGTTGTCATTGGCGGCGGGGCCTTCCGTTGGTTATGTGGTTGGGGGCACGCTGCGGCAGGTGATGGATCTGGAGAAGCCGGAGAATGCCCGCCTGCTGCCACAACCGGGTGCAACGCTGGCCGAAGGTGGCCGCCAGTTAGTGTTTGCCGACGGGTCGCGAATTCCCGGGCTTAACCAGGTGCGGTTCTCCATGAAGCTCGGAGCGCAGTTCGAGGTTGGCCTGTTCGGTAACGACATCATGTTTTATCCCGGTGTGTTCTACGATATCGGGCTTACCGACGTAACCTCAACCGAAAGCTGGGGGCTGAACTCCATGATGGTACAGTTCGACCTGCGTCGGGCATTTTGATCCCATGCCGCGAAGCCGGGATACCACAGTGGGTCCCGGCTTCGCTGGCGGCCACCCGCCATTGCTTCATTCGCCGAACATTCGTGCCGTTCATTCTGGGTTGGTAAGGGATAGTGTCGATTTGGTGTTACTATCATCTACGCTGTTACCGCCAGATAGAAATGTCCTTGGTTTACGCCAGATAGAAATGTCAGTCAGTTGGCCTGGTTGAAGTTGATTGCGAGCGAAGCTCAGCGCGTCGCTTGCGTTGCTCGGCCCGTGCGGTCGTATTCTTGGCCTTGTCGCCAAGAGTTCCCATACGACGCCACGAATGATCGGCTGATTGCACGACCGGTCGGCGAGGCTTACTCGCCGTGCTGCCCGTCGAGCGGGCCGGTGACGAGCCCGGCGCGCGGGCTTGCACGGGCGCATACAACAACGCCTCGCCCCGCCATCGGATGACCACGGTTCGGTCCAGCCACTCCTCGATGTCAACGCGGCTGCGAGGCCGCGGCAGGGTCGCCTCTTGGCGGAGCAGTTGCAGAGCTTGCCCAGCGACGCACACCGTGTAGTCATTGCGGACGACTCGACTGTGGCGATAGCAGAAGATGCGTCGAAGATCTATACCGTCGATCGGGCGGTGCAGATCCTCAAGCGCTTCACCGATCACAAAACGTTCATTGTGCTTTGGTAGATACGTCTTCTCCAGGAACTCATTGGCTGCGGCGATCGAGCTGATGCCGGCCTGCCGCATTGCCTTGACCAGGCGATCCTGATGGGTACGATTGCTGCGTTCGACACGTCCCTTCGCTTGGGCGGAGTGGGCACGGATCATCGTAACGCCAATCGCTTCAAGAGCCAGAGCGACGTTGGTTGGCTTGCCGTTGATGCTGTAGTAGGCACTCCCGCCATCGGTGTAGATCGATTGCGGTATCCCGAAGCTCTCGACATAGGCCCAGAGCGTCAGGAGGATGTCGCGTGTGCTTTCGGACTTGGCGAAGCGCATGAACACACGGTTGGAAGCATCGTCGATGGCCACCAGCAGGCAGCACTGTGGTGCACGCCCCTCGAACCAGTCGTGATGACTGCCATCAAACTGGAGCAGTTCGCCAATTGCCCCCCGTCTGGCGCGGCGCTTGCGGTGGCGTCGTCGTTGCTGCTGCGCCTGCCATTGCCCATCGGCCATCAGCCATTGGCGGAGCGTCTCGGGTGCGATGCGGACGTCATGCTCGTCGGCGAGGATCTCGGCAAAGAGCGTTGGTCCATAGTCGCCGTAGCGCTCGCGGTACAGTGAGCAGACCCAGGTGCGGAGCGCAGGAGGGTGTCCGCGATTCGATCGGCTCCCGCGCAGCCGATGAATGATGCCGGCATCGCCCTCGTCGTGATACCGAGTGCGAATGCGACGGAGTTGTCGTTGACCGATGCCGAGGAGGTCGGCGGCATCGGCCGCGGTGAGGGTGCCGGCACCGAGGCGCTCAAGCACCTTCAGACGTTCACGTTCGTTCATGCTCATTGTCAGTAGGTCGGCCATCGAGCAGCTCCAGAAATCTGTGGAACCGCAAATTCCTACGGACATTTCTATCTGGTGCTGAACCGGACATTTCTACCTGGCTGCTACA